>NZ_JAWRYM010000008.1:0-184116 GCF_046534555.1 Bacillus sp. SIMBA_074
TAAAAGAAGTTGAAGAAATAAAAGAAGAAGTAAAAGAGCCGGTAAAAGAAGTTGAAGAAATAAAAGAAGAAGTAAAAGAGCCGATAAAAGAAGTTGAAGAAACAAAAGAAGAAGTAAAAGAGCCGGTAAAAGAAATTGAAGAAACAAAAGAAGAAGTAAAAGAGCCGGCGAAAGAAATTAAAGAAACAAAAGAAGAAGTAAAAGAACCAACAAAAGAAGTTAAAGAAGCAAAAGAAGAAGTAAAAGAACCAACAAAAGAAGTTGAAGAGGTAAAAGAAGAAGTAAAAGAACCAACAAAAGAAGTTGAAGAGGTAAAAGAAGAAGTAAAAGAACCAACAAAAGAATTAGCAACTGGATTGAATCAAAAGCCAAAAGGGAATAATCAAGTTATTGAAAACGAAGAGAGAAAAGCAGACAATTTAAATAAACAACATGCTAATAAGCCAGAGGAAGGTAAGAAATCTTTAGCATCAACAGGCGGTGAAGCTAGCACATCGACTTTACTTTCTGGAATAACACTTGTTCTTTCCGCACTAAGTATGTTCATATTTAGAAAGAGATTATTTAAGAAGTAAATAACGTTTAATCTTATTATTATATATAACTATTTTTTCTTTTTTGAGAAGACATTATCATGGCAGTTTCATTAGAAACATGCATATGATGATGTCTTTTTGTATGAGAGAGAGTAAAAAACCCATTCGTATGAAATATAACTTTCATACGAATGGGTTTTATTAATTTACTTTTTCCCCTCAGTCATTACGGATTCAGAAGTAATTTGAGGTGCCAATTGTTACATAACCTTTTTTATTTTTTGCGGAACTTCTTTCGTTTGCGAATTAACATCTTCTTTTCGCAACTCTTTAAAGAGCGAGGTGACCATCAGAATGACTACAATAGAAAATGGTAGCGCAGCAATTATAGCTGCGATTTGTAGTGCATTCAATCCACCTGCCTGTAATAAAATAGCGGCAATTATCGCGATTGTTAATCCCCATATAAGTTTTAAACTATTTTTCGGTGATAAGCTTCCGTTACTCGTTTGCATAGCAACAACAAATGTTGCAGAATCAGCAGAAGTAACGAAAAATGTCGCAACTAAAATTAAGCCGATAATGGTTAAGAAAGTTGAGAATGGTAAGTGTGAAATGACAGCGAATAGCCCAATTTCAGTACCATTTTTCGCGATTTCATCAGCGATTCCAAGTGATTGGAACATTTCCATATGAATAGCTGTGCCACCAAAGACAGCGAACCAAAATGTACAAATGAATGTTGGGATTAATACGACGCCGATAATAAATTCACGAATTGTACGTCCGCGAGACACACGAGCAATGAAAGTACCGACGAATGGAGACCAAGAGATCCACCAACCCCAGTAGAAAATAGTCCAATTTTCAATCCAAGAAGAAGATTCTTTACTAAAAGCACCTAAATTTAATCCCATGCTTGGTAGTGCTCCAATATAAGAACCTAGTGTAGAAGTAAAATACTTCATGATAAAGACAGTTGGTCCTAAAATTAAAAAGGAAACGAGTAATATTCCGGCGAGGGAGAAGTTTAAGTTACTCAAATATTTAATCCCACGATCTAAGCCAGTTTGTGCACTTGTTAAATAGAGTACAGTGAAAATGGCAATAAGTACGAGTTGTGTACCAATTGTATTATTGATAGAAGGGAATAAATAGCTTAATCCTCCAGCGATTTGTTGTGCACCGATTCCGACAGAAGGTACAATCCCAAATACAGTTGCTAAAACAGCTAAAATATCGACTGTTTTTCCAATAGGAGAATTTTTCGATCGATTAAATAATGGAGTAACTGTAGCACCAATTGTACTACCTTTTTGTTTTCGGAATGTAAAATATGCAATTGTTAGAGCAACCATTGCATAAAGTGACCAAGGGAAGAGGCCCCAGTGGAAAAATGAATATTGCATAGCAAGTTTAGCGCTTTCCTCAGTTCCAGGTTCGCCAGTAAGCGGTGCCCCAAAGTGTGAAATGGGTTCAGTAATTCCATAAAAGAGAAGTCCGATTCCCATTCCTGCTCCAAATAACATGGAAAGCCAAGAGAGGTAACTATATTTCGGTTTTTCATCATCTTTACCAAGACGAATGGATCCATATTTTGAAAATGCTAAATAACCAGCTAAAAAAATCATTGTGGTCATAAGTAGAGAGTAAAACCAACCAAACTTATTGAGGATAAATGAGTTTAAGGAAGAAGTAACGCTTTGTAAATCATAGCCTTGTATCCAGCCTGCTGGAATTACACCCCATATAATAAATAAGGTTGTAAGCAAGATGGAGATATAGAATACACTGTTTTCTTTTTTTATCATAGAATCCCACCTTTATTTAATAAAGTTAACAATTATATTAATCATAACAATAAATCTAATAATTGTCAAAAAATTCATTTTTTATGATAGCTGTGTATAAGGAAAATCTTGTTCACGATATGGTCAAAATGTAGGAAGAAATCATATGAAATATTGCATTTTACATCATTTTATCTAGATAATATGTTAATTTCGTAAATGGAATATTTAAATAGGGGGCAATGATATGAACAAGAAATCGAAGTTTAATAAAGTGATGCTTAGTATTAGTACAATGGCTCTATCGCTCGGAGCAATTCAAACGAATGTATCAGCAGAAGAAAAGGTACCGTATAATGTATTGCATTCGAAACCAGTTGGAATTGAAAAACCAGTAGATGAGATCGGACACGCTTCTAAAGCCGAGGAAACATTATCATTTCAAGAACGTTTAAAAGTAGGAGATTTTTCACAGCGACCAGCATCTATTACGAAGAACTCGGCAGTAAAGCAAGCTAAAGAAAGCTATTCAATGGCTGATTTAAACAAAATGAATGATCAAGAATTAATTGAAACGTTAGGCAGTATTAAGTGGCACCAAATTACAGACTTATTCCAGTTTAATGAAGATGCAAAAGCTTTTTATAAAGACAAAAGAAAAATGCAAGTAATTATAGACGAATTAGCTCATAGAGGTAGTACATTTACGAAAGATGATTCAAAAGGCATTCAAACGTTTACTGAAGTGTTACGTTCAGCTTTTTATCTTGCATTTTATAATAATGAATTAAGCGACTTAAATGAAAGAAGCTTCCAGGACAAATGTTTACCAGCGTTAAAAGCTATTGCGAAAAATCCCAACTTTAAGCTTGGAACAAATGAGCAAGATACAGTCGTATCTGCATACGGAAAATTAATTAGTAATGCATCAAGTGATGTTGAAACAGTGCAATACGCAGCGAATATTTTAAAACAATATAATGATAATTTTCATACATATGTAGACGATCGTATGAAAGGACAAGCTGTATACGATATGATGCAAGGCATTGATTATGATATACAGTCTTACTTAAATGAGGCTCGTAAAGAAGCGAATGAAACGATGTGGTATGGAAAAGTAGATGGGTTTATTAATGAAATAAATCGTATTGCTCTTCTAAATGAAGTAACGCCAGAAAATAAATGGCTCGTTAATAATGGAATTTATTTTGCTAGTCGTTTAGGTAAGTTTCATAGTAATCCAAATAAAGGATTAGAGGTTGTTACACAGGCAATGCATATGTACCCGCGTTTAAGTGAGCCGTATTTTGTTGCAGTAGAACAAATTACAACAAACTATAACGGGAAAGATTATAGCGGGAATACGGTAGATTTAGAGAAGATACGTAAAGAAGGAAAAGAGCAATACTTACCAAAAACGTATACATTCGATGATGGATCTATTGTATTTAAAACTGGGGATAAAGTGTCAGAAGAAAAAATTAAGAGATTATATTGGGCTGCGAAGGAAGTAAAAGCGCAATATCACCGTGTGATCGGAAATGACAAAGCTTTAGAACAAGGTAATGCAGACGACGTATTAACGATAGTAATCTATAATACTCCAGACGAATACCAGTTAAATAGACAATTGTATGGATATGAAACAAACAACGGTGGGATTTATATTGAAGAGACAGGCACATTCTTTACATATGAGCGTACGCCAGAGCAAAGTATTTATAGTTTAGAAGAGTTATTCCGTCATGAGTTTACTCATTATCTTCAAGGGAGATATGAAGTTCCCGGTTTATTTGGAAGAGGGGATATGTATCAAAATGAAAGATTAACTTGGTTCCAAGAAGGGAATGCAGAATTTTTCGCAGGATCTACTCGTACAAATAACGTTGTACCAAGAAAGAGCATCATTAGTGGATTATCATCTGATCCTGCAAGCCGTTATACAGCAGAGCGTACACTATTTGCTAAATATGGTTCTTGGGATTTCTATAACTACTCGTTCGCATTGCAGTCTTACTTATATACTCATCAATTTGAAACGTTTGATAAAATTCAAGATTTAATTCGTGCGAATGATGTGGGAAATTATGATACGTATCGTGAGACTTTAAGTAAAGATTCTAAGTTAAATAAAGAGTATCAAGAGTATATGCAGCAGCTAATTGATAATCAAGATAAGTACAATGTGCCGGAAGTAGCAGATGATTATTTAGCTGAACATGCACCAAAAGCACTAACAGAAGTGAAGAAAGAAATTAGTGAAACGTTGTCTATGAAAGATACAAAAATGACAAAGCATACATCTCAATTCTTTAATACATTTACATTAGAAGGCACGTTTACAGGTAGTGTAACAAAAGGTGAATCAGAAGACTGGAAAGCAATGAGTAAAAGAGTAAATGAGGCTTTAGAACAATTGACGCAAAAAGAATGGAGTGGCTACAAAACGGTTACAGCATACTTCGTTAATTATCGTGTGAATAGCTCTAATCAATTTGAATATGATGTAGTTTTCCACGGTATCGCAAAAGATGACGGAGAAAATAAAGCTCCAACGGTTAATGTAAACGGACCTTATAATGGGCTTGTAAAAGAAGGAATTCAATTCAAAAGTGATGGGTCAAACGATGAAGATGGAAAAATCGTTTCTTATTTATGGGACTTCGGGGATGGAAGTACAAGTACAGAAGTTAATCCAGTACATGCATATGAAAGAGAAGGAACTTATAAAGTAGCGTTAAGAGTAAAAGATGATAAAGGTAAAGAGAGCAGAAATGAAACAACTGTTACGATTAAAGATGGGAGTTTAACAGAATCTGAACCAAATAATCGTTCAGAGGAAGCAAATCGTATTGGGTTAAACACTACTATAAAAGGTAGCCTTATCGGTGGGGATCATACCGATGTTTATACATTTAATGTCGCATCAGCGAAAGATATCGATATTTCTGTTTTAAATGAGTATGGAATCGGGATGACATGGGTACTTCACCATGAATCAGATATGCAAAATTACGCAGCTTACGGTCAAGCTAATGGAAATCATATAGAAGCAAAATTTAATGCAAAACCAGGTAAGTATTACTTGTATGTATATAAATATGATAATGGTGATGGAACATACACATTATCAGTAAAGTGAAACTTTAATCAGTGGGGGTTCTGTTCATCCCCCACTGATTATTAGTTGAACCAATCGGGCATTTACGGGCAGTTGATCTCCCACCTAACTTCCGCGCATTCGCCGAATTTTGAAGTGGGAGTCTTACTGCCCGTTAATGCGGGATAAAATAAGTACTCTTCCAATGTATGTTTAACTTTACTTTTTGTGGAAAATAGTATATTATATAGATATACAATATATCGGTTATTTACTAGGAGGAGCCTGTCACAATAGGTTTCTCCTGTTCTTTTTTAGAGACCTGTCTTACAGGTTTTTCTTTAAAAAGTAAATAACTGAAAATTAAGATTAATGATTTTTGAAAGAGGTGGGGCATACACATAACAAAAAAGGGATTGTTTAAGAAAGGGGGATAAGAAATGGTCTTGTTTGGTTATCCACTTGAAACAATTTATTTATACGGATTTATAATTGCAACTATACTTACTGTCATTTATATCTTCTTTGGAGATATATTTGAATCAATATTTAGCTTTGGTGGAGGATCTGTATCCATTGTAACTTTATTACTTAGTTTTTTTGCAATGTTATGTGGATTTAGTTATATAGGAGAATATTTATTTTCCTTTAATAGCATTATTATTTTTGGTGGCTCATTTGCTATATCCTTTATTGGTGTTTTCATAATGAAAATATTAATTTTAAAACCGATTGCAGAGGCAGAGCAAAATACAATGCACCGCATGGATGAATTTATTGGACGAAAAGGAGAAGTAATTATATCGATTCCGAAAGAAGGATTTGGAGAAGTATTAATCTCATCCCAATTTGGAAGTAATGCAATACCAGCGAAAACAATTGGGAAAAAAGATATTTCACAAGGAACCGAGGTCATTATCGAGGGAGTTCAAGATGGTGTTTTGCTTGTACAAAACATCGCTTATTCTTTAAAGAAACCAAAATTATAAGGGGGAATTTACATGACGATTCCATTAATTATCGGTGGAGTTTTACTCGCAATTTTACTTCTACTCATTTTAGTATTCATTACGAAGTATCGTACAGTTGGTCCAGATGAAGCATTAATTGTAACAGGGAACTGGCTTGGTGGTGGAAAGAATGTTGTTATCACTGATGATGGAAAGAAGATCAAGATTATCCGCGGTGGTGGTACTTTCGTTGTTCCAATTATGCAACGAGCAGAACTTCTTAGCTTATTAAACTACAAATTAGAAGTTGGAACACGTGATACGTATACGAAACAAGGTGTACCAATTACAGTAAACGGTGTTTCTATTATTAAAGTAGGATCGACAATTGAAGAAGTTTCTACAGCAGCTGAACAATATTTAGGAAAAGAAACGGAAGAGTTAAAAGTAGAAGCAAAAGAAGTTTTAGAAGGGCATCTACGTGCTATTTTATCTTCCATGACAGTAGAAGATGCTTATAGTAATAGAGAGCAATTCGCACAAAAGGTGCATGAAGTGGCTTCTACTGATTTGAAAAAGATGGGACTTCGCATCGTTTCCTTTACAATTAAAGAAATAATGGATAAAAACGGCTACTTAGATGCACTTGGTCAGCCGCAAATTGCAATGGTTAAGCGTGATGCAACAGTTGCGAATGCAGAGCGTGAAAAAGAGGCACGAATTGAAAAAGCTCGTGCTGAGAAAGAAGCAAAAGAAGCAGAATATCAACGTGATGCACAAATTGCTGAAGCTGAAAAGCATAAGGAATTAAAAGTACAATCTTATAAGAGAGACCAAGAACAAGCTCGCGCAGATGCAGATCTTTCTTATGAATTACAACAAGCGAAAGCACAACAAGGTGTTACAGAAGAGCAAATGCGAGTTAAAATCATTGAGCGTGAAAAGCAAATTGAGTTAGAAGAAAAAGAGATTGCGCGTCGTGAAAAGCAATACGATGCAGAAGTAAAGAAAAAGGCAGATGCAGATCGCTATGCTGTTGAACAATCAGCTGAAGCGGAAAAAGTAAAACAAATGAAAAAAGCAGATGCGGATCAATATAAAATTGAAGCAGAAGCAAGAGCACGTGCAGAAGAAGTTCGTGTAGAAGGTTTAGCAAAAGCAGAAATTGAAAAAGCACAAGGTCAGGCAAAGGCAGAAGTACAAAAGGCACAAGGTACAGCGGAAGCTGATGTTATTAGGTTAAAAGGTTTAGCAGAAGCAGAAGCGAAACAAAAAATTGCAGAAGCATTTGAATTATATGGGCAAGCCGCGATTATGGATATGGTTCTTAAAATGCTTCCAAGTTATGCGAAAGAAATTGCGAGTCCACTTAGCAACATTGATAAAATTACAGTCGTTGATACAGGCGGTGGTGGAAAGAATAGCGGCGCCGGAAAAGTTGCAGGGTATGCGACTGATTTAATGGCAACAATGCAGGAAACACTAAAAGCTTCTTCTGGTATTGATTTAAAAGAGTTATTAGAAGGGTTTGCTGGAAAAGGTGCCGTGCAGCAACTATCAAATGATAAACCTGTAGTATCAGTAGTAGAAGATGAGAAAAAAGAAGTAGAAAAAGATAAAAAATAGTAAGGTGGAAAGAACCTCTAGTAAATGGGATACTAGAGGTTCTTTCGTGAAATATAATATTTCGAATAATGTACATTTTTATATATTGTTTTAATTATTTAAATTCTATAGAATGAAAAAGGTATGTAACAATACTTTAAATGTAGAGAAAGATGAGGAAAAAGAGAAAGAGGGTCTCATCAATACATTTAAATCGTATGATTTGTATAAAGAGATTAAATGTAAAGTAATTGCATTTAAAACGGTATGGAGGGGTAGGAATATGTTTCAAGGAAAATTAAGGAGTAGAAGCTTAAAAACAAAGTTACTTGTATCATTTATTATTATTTTAATTCTTCCAAGTATTGTAATTGGTTGGACGTCTTATCAGCAGGCGAAGACAAATTTTAATGAAACAATTTTGCAATCAGCAAAAGATAACGTGAAGGTTTTAAATAATGTAATTAATAAAGAGTTAGATAGTAAGAAAGTAGACGCAGCATATTTTACAAAATTATTCACTGGAGCGAGCTATCAAGCAGATCAGCTTCAAAACGTGCAAAATAAATTAGAAGAATATAATAAATTACATCCAGAAATGGAAGCAATATATACTGGATCTAGTAATGGACAATTTATTCAATCACCGGTACTTCAAATGCCAGAAGGGTATAATCCTACAGAAAGAGATTGGTATAAAGAGGCAGTGAAAAAAAGTGGTGAAGTAATTATCACAGCTCCATATAAATCAAAAACGACAGGAAATATTGTTGTTACAATAGCAAAACAAAATGAAGATAAAAGTGGCGTTCTCGGTATTGATTTAATTATTAATGATATTGTAAATACTTCAAAAATGGTTAACATCGGTAAAGAAGGGTATGTTGCAATTTTTGATCAAGATAAAAATGTAGTAGCACATCCAACGTTAAAGCCGGGGGATAAGGTAGAAGAGAAACTTGAAAAAGAGCTGTACAAGCAGGAAATAGGTGATTTTAAATTCTCATTAGATGGTGAGGATCGTAATCTTACCTTTAAAACAAATAAGCAAACTGGATGGAAAATAGCAGGAATTATGCCTTCAAAAGAAATAATTGAAGCGGCTGAACCTATTTTCTATAAAACATTAACTGTTATTGGTATCTCGTTAATAATTGGTGGAATTGTAATTTACTTCATAATCGCTTCTATTATTAAACCGTTAAAGCAACTTGTTATATCAGCGAGGAAAATTAGCGAAGGTGACTTAACGGAATCAATTGCTGTTCGTTCGAGGGATGAAATTGGACAGTTAGGTGAAAGTTTTAATGAGATGGCAGCATCATTACATGATGTAATTTCAAATATTAATACTTCAGCTGGTCATGTAGCAGCTTCTTCGGAAGAATTAACGGCTAGTATGAAGCAAGCAAGTGAAGCAACAGAACAAATTACAAGGGCGATGGAACAAGTATCGAGTGGGGCAGAAATACAAACGCGGGAAGTTGAAGAAGGAGCGACTCTGTTAGAAGAAGTTACAGAAGGAATTCAGCGTGTTGCGGATAGCTCTTCATTAGTATCCACAGCCTCTATGTATACGAAGCAAAAAGCTGAAGATGGTGGAAAGTTAGTTGAACAAACTGTGAATCAAATGCAATTAATTCATGAGTCTGTGTCACAGTCAGACGAAGTCATTTCTTTATTAGATGATAAGTCGAAGCAAATTGGAGCTATTCTAGAAGTGATTCAACATATTGCACAGCAGACAAACTTATTAGCATTAAATGCTGCAATTGAGGCTGCAAGAGCTGGAGAGCAAGGAAGAGGTTTTGCAATTGTAGCAGATGAAGTACGTAAACTAGCGGAACAATCGGGACAGTCTTCTACGGAAATTGGAAAGTTAGTGAAAGAGATACAATTTGATATAAAAGAAACTGTAAGTTCTATGAATCAAGTTGGTACAGAGGTACAATCAGGGCTTGTAGTTGCAAATGAGGCGAAGCAAAGCTTTGTAGAAATATTGAAATCTACAAATGATACAGTTGTACAAATTGATAGTATGGTAGATGTAGCGAAGCGAATGACGATAGATACAAAACAAGTAAGTGCATCTATTAATGAAATTGCAGCAACGATTGAAGAAAATGCAGCAAGCGTTCAAAATATTGCTGGCTCCTCTGAAGAACAAGTAGCTTCAGTAGAAGAAATAAATTCAGCAGCAGTTCACTTATCGCGAATGGCTGAAGAATTACAAGAGATGATTGGTAAATTTAAAGTGTAATAACAAGCATTAAGAAACGAGGTAGTAATTTTACTTCGTTTCTTTTTTTATCCCGCTATTTGTGGGCAGTAAAACTCCCACCTCATAATTCGGCTGGAGCAAAGAAGTTAGGTGGGAGTCGGGCGGCACGTAGATGCCCGATTGGTGAAGGCTAATAATCAGTGGGGGATGAACAAAACCCCCACTGATTAAAGTTTCACTTTATGAAGATAAAGATAAAGAAATATATAGTAACCGTGTTATGATAAAAGGTGATAATTAAAAAACTGTATTTTCTTTAAATTCTATCTTCAGTAATGTTAGGGGAATGATTTTGAAATTGAAGAAATTGAAACTGCAACCGAGAATTACATTAACTATTAGTACACTTATTCTTGTTGTACTGCTGTTAACGAGTTATTTATTTTACTACATATTATCTGAAACAGTAGAAGACCAAATCGGAAAAAGAGCGCTGTATGTTGCGAAAACAGTTGCTGCTATACCGGAAATCGGGGAAGCTTTTCAAAAAGAAAATCCAGCTTCTATTATTCAGCCAATTGCAGAAAAAATTCGAATCGAAACAGATGCTGATTTTATTGTAGTTGGAAATAAAGATGGTATTCGTTATGCGCATCCTAAGCGAGATAAAATAGGAGAGAGAATGGTTGGCGGAGATAATGAAGGGGTTCTATTAGAAGGGGAATCTTACGTTTCGAAAGCAACGGGATCATTAGGGCCTTCACTACGCGGAAAAGTCCCGATTCGTAATCAGGATAATGAAATTATTGGTGTAGTATCTGTTGGTTTTTCAATGGATGATATTCATGGAGCGATAGAAGTGTATGGAAAGCGTGTGTTTTGGATTACAATAACAGGTCTGTTAATTGGGATAATAGGCTCTGTATATTTAGCAAAAAGTATTAAGCGGATGATGTTTGGAATGGAGCCAGAAGAAATTTCATCTTTATACGAGGAGCATAGTACAGTTATTCAATCTGTACGTGAAGGGATTGTAGTAATCGATAAAAATGGAATGGTTAGTTTAGTAAATCAAGCGGCATACGATATCCTTTCTTTAGATAAACAACAAAATATAATGGGAGAATTTATTTTAGATGTTATTCCTAATTCATCGATACTGGATGTACTTCAAACCGGAGAAGAACAATTTGATCGCCAATTAAATATAAAGGGACAGGATGTTATTGCCAATCGCCTACCTATTAAAGTTAATCATAAAGTAACTGGTGTAGTATCCAGCTTGCGCTTGAAATCTGAGATGGATCAATTAACAGCGGAATTATCTCAAACACGGCAGTATACAGAGGCATTGCGGGCGCAAACGCACGAATATAACAACTTATTGTATACGCTTTCAGGTCTTATTCAATTAGAGTCTTATGAAGATGCTTTAGAGCTTATTCATAAGGAAACGGCAGTATATCAAGAGTTCGTTCAATTTATTATGAAACGAATTCAAAATCCATGGTTAGGTGGGATTTTAATTGGATTTTATAATAGGGCGCGAGAGTTGAAGATTGATTTTATGTTAGATCGGGAAAGTAGTTTAGAAGAGTTAAGTCCGCATATTGAGAGTAATTACGTTGTTTCTATTTTAGGGAATTTGATCACGAATGCATTTGAAGCAATTGAAAGAAATCAAGATCATGATAAGAAAGTAAGAATGTTTGTAACAGATATTGGGGAAGAAATATTAATTGAAGTAGAAGATTCAGGACAAGGTGTTCATGATGAAATAATTACAAGTATATTCTATAAAGGTTTTTCGACGAAAGTGGGCGAAAAACGTGGATATGGATTAGCGAAAGTGAAAGAGTTAGTGGAAGATTTAAATGGAAGTATTGCGATTGAAAAAGGGGATTTAGGTGGTGCTTTATTTATCATTGCATTACCGAAAGAGAGAGGCGAATTGTAATGAATGAGGGGATTGAAGTATTGATTGTAGAAGATGATATTCGGATTGCGGAAATTCATCGTCGTTTTACTGAAAAAATTGAGGGGTTTAAAGTAATTGGAACAGCAACGACTGGGGAACAGGCGAAAGAATGGTTAGAGTTTGTAAAGCCACAACTCGTTTTATTAGATGTATATTTACCTGACATGCAAGGGACTGAACTCGTCACATATATTAGGCATAATTTGCATGATACAGATATTATTATGATTACAGCCGCATCAGAGACGGATGTAGTGCGACATGCTTTAAGAGGCGGAGTAACAGATTATATTGTAAAGCCACTTACATTTGATCGGTTTAAAACAAGTTTAGAAAGTTATCAAAAGAAGATTACGAAGTTAAAGAAAAATGCTCAATTATCTTCAGAACAGATTGAACATCTATGGTCCCAAAGAGGGGTGCAGGCAAATCCAATAGAATATGCGCCAAAAGGAATCGATCCTTTAACGTTAGCAAAAATAAAAAAGCATATGCTAACTATTAATGAAGAGGGAATTACTGCAGAGATACTAAGTTCAATGGTAGGTGTAAGCCGATCAACTGCTAGGCGCTATTTAGAGTATTTGATCTCTGGAAAGAAAGTGCATGCAGAGCTCATATATGGAAGTGTGGGAAGGCCAGAAAGAAGGTATTTCCGCGTTTCTTCATAGGGGATTTTTACAACAATAAAAACAGTAGAGGATTATTACATTTCCTCTACTGTTTTTTCTAGTTTCATCTTATATTGGAATAATTCCAATTATAATTCCAGTAATCAACATAACCATTGTCGTTCCAACAGCCCAAAGTAAAGTGAATCGTTGGTGTTCACCAAAATCAACCTTGGCCATTCCGACTAATAAATAAGTGGAAGCCACGAGGGGACTCAGTAAGTGAACAGGTTGACCGAGTAACGAAGCACGTCCCATTTCTGCTGCACTAATTCCGTAAGCGGCAGCAGCTTTCGTTAAAATAGGTAATACACCGAAGTAAAAGGCATCATTAGACATGAAAAATGTGAACGGCATACTTAGTAAAGCTGTAATAATTGGAAGTTGGGGGCCAAGTGCATCTGGTATAAGAGTAACAACACTTTGAGCCATTGCATCTACCATTTTTGTTCCAGATAGAATACCTGTGAAAATTCCAGCAGCAAAGACGAGAGAAACAACCGCTAATACGTTTCCAGCGTGAGACGCAATACGCTCTTTTTGCTGTTCTAAGTTAGGATAGTTAATCATAACAGCAATAGCAAAAGCGACTGTAAATAGAACAGGTAGCGGCATAACTTCTAGTATGAGACAGACAAGTAATGTAGCGGTCAATAAAAAGTTAATCCATAGAAGTTTAGGGCGTTTATGCACGGCAGCTTCAACCGTCGCAGCTTGCTCATCCATTGTTTGCATTTGTTTTAAATATTGTACATCCATAATTCCTAAACGTTTTCTTTCTTTTTTTCCAAGATAATAGGCAACGAAAACTACCCAAATTGCACCAGCAATCATTCCTGGTATAAGTGGTGTGAAGAGTTCTGATGCATCAAGTCCAAGAGCACTCATAACCCGAGCTGTTGGTCCACCCCAAGGTGTAAGATTTGTCACACCTGCTCCTAACATAACAATCCCAGCTAATATAAGTGGATTCATTCCAAGACGTTTATATAGTGGATACATTGCGGAAACTGTAATCATATATGTTGTTGTTCCGTCCCCATCTAATGAAACGATAATAGTAAGGATAGCCGTACCAACAACAATTTTTAAAGGATCACCTTTTACAAATTTTAAAATTTTACTAATAACAGGATCAAATAAACCACTATCAATCATAATCCCAAAATATAAAATGGCGAACATAAGCATAATACCAGTAGGTGCTAGCTTTTGAATTCCTTCTAACATCATCGGGCCCATATTCGCATAAAAGCCACCAATTAATGCGAAAATAATTGGAACTAATATTAATGCTACTAATGCTGACATACGTTTAGTCATAATCAAAAACATAAAGACAAATACCATTGAGAATCCGAGTAATGCTACCATGTAATCTCCCCCTCAAAAAATGATTGCGCTTTCAATATAAAATGAAAATTCAGATAAAAGGTTTTTTATTTATAATAAAAGGTTCAATTCGAATGGTAAATAATTAAAGAAATAACATCATTAGAAACATAATCTTTATTTTGATCATTTTGTTCATGAGGTAATTTTGAATTTTTAAAAAGATAAATGCCTTCGTACAAGAATGGTAGAATAAGGTGAAAACGAGAAGCGCGTGAAGTAGGGAGTAGATTTTGAATGGAAACAAGAATAGAAGAGATATATAGTTCATGTAAAGGCAAAGTAGAGGAGATTTTTATTAATGAATCCTCTTACGTATATGAATGGGAAAAATTAATGATGATTCGAAAGTACGATGGTGAGCTTGAGAAAATCGGGGTAGGGATCAGTGGAAATATAAGATTAGTAAATGTAGAAGTTGGACAGGAAATTGATACGGATACATTATTAGTTAAGTTAGAAGATGATTTGTTAATTACTGGTTGTGAATGATGAGAGATGTGTAGAAGTAACTGCACATCTCTTTTTTGTTCCATATATTACAAAAAGAACATTGTTTTTTCACAAATCTCACACAACCTTTTGGTATTCTTTTCGTGGAGTATACGGTTTCTAGGGAGGAATATTGATGAAAGTAAAATATGTCGTACTTGCTATATGTTTATGTTTCATATTTACGATAGTAGGATGTGGGAAAAAAGAACTAACAGCTGTTGCGATTAATGAGAAAAATGATAAGTGTGACATTTGCCAAATTGGGGTAATCGATAATCAATTCGCAACCGAAATTATTTTAGAAAATGGAAAAGCATTAAAGTTTGATGATATTGGTTGCATGTATAAATGGATGGAGATCAATTCAGGTGAAAAGACGAAAGAAAAATTTGTTCGAGATTATGATTCGAAAGATTGGGTTTCGTTGGAAGATGCTACTTACGTATATGATAAAACAATAACGACACCGATGGCTTATAATGTCATTTCATTTAAAAATAAAAAAGATGCAGAGAGTTTTGTATCTAACTATAAGGGGAAAGTTCTTTCGTATAAAGAGCTATCAGAGCATAAATGGGAAATGAATAAAGAGATGATGGGAAAACCGAAAACAGGGAATCACGGTGGGCATCATTAATAATAGAAACAGACAACTATATAGTTGTCTGTTTCTATTATTACTCAGGTGCAAATATAGAAAAGGTGTAAAATTTTTAGAAGAACGGTTACAATGGAATATAGTAACCTAAAGCAATCATTTATGTACTTTTTAGAAATGTATACAAATGCGGTAAAAACGTGCTAAACTAATTGCTTCATAATGTTAATGATGAGGCCATCAGGCGTATCATTCCAATAGGTTGAGAAACATCGATATAAGTTTAGAATAATTCGATTAAAGAAGGAATCTAAAGGGCTTATGGATAAATGTACTCAAGAAGAATTATTGTATGTGATGGAGGAATGGTTAAGAAAACATTATCTTTCATAGGAGCTGTAGTTGTGAGAAAACAAAAAATTTTATTATGTATGTTATTAGGACTTTTAATGACGGTAGTGGCTTGCGATAAGCAAGAGGAGCCAGAATCAAAACCGGTTCATGTGAAAAACGAAAAGAAAAAAGAAAAGCATAAAGAACAGGAAGAATCTAAAGAAGAAAAAAGTATAAATTTAATGGACAAACAGTTGCTACTTTCTGCGACGCTTGGAGACACAGAAACAGCTATGAAGCTGATCCAAGATGGAGCGAATATCAATGTAGAAGGTGACAACGGAGAAACGCCTGTCCTTGCAGCGACGTATCAAAATCATGTAGAGACAGTTAAAGCATTAATTGATGCGGGTGCTGATATTGAAATTCAAGACGAAAAACAAAGCAATCCATTTCTTTATGCAAGTAGAGAAGGATATGCGGATATTGTAAAAGTATTAATTAATGCAGGAGTTAATACGAAGGAAACGACTAAGTCAGGTGGAACAGCACTTATTTCTGCATCTGAGCGTGGCCATGTAGAGGTTGTTAAAGAATTATTAGAGCATACAGATATTGATGTGAATTATAAGAATGAACGTGGTGGAACAGCTTTATTAGAAGCAATTGTATTAGGAAATGGTAGTGAAAGTCATAAGAAAGTAATTCAAATGCTTATTGACCACGGGGCAGATGTAAATATGGCCAATAAGGAAAATATTACGCCGCTGCAATATGCTGAAAAAAGAGGTTTTAAAGATATTGCGAATATGTTGAGGATAGCTGGAGCGAATGAAGTAGTACAGCCGCAACCACAACTGGCGGAATAACAAGCTGAAGAAATAAAAAGCACGAAATAATCCCATTTAGATAGACAGAATGAAGAAGTCATTTTAGTATGATGGATTCAGTAATGTGTATTTAAATGGGATTTTTGTTTTGAAAAAATGGATGGATGCTATATCGAGAAGGCTACAAATAGTAATTAAGGAGGGTATAAATGCGATTTTCAGAACTTGAGTTAATAGCAATTCAGGCAGAAGTTTTATTTGTTCATAATCAAGTAGGAAGAATAAAGTGTGTAAATGAAAATGGAAATCTGAAAGCACCACGTTTTTTTCTTAGCAGAACTCGTGAAGGGAATATAACGAGGTATCATTATAAACTGCATGGTGAAATGATAAGTAAGATTGAGAAATTAATTCGAGAATGCTCAAATCACATTGAGATAGCAAAGATCATTAAAGTATTAAATGAAGAGAGAACGGTGGAGAATATTTGGGTGGGTCCTGCTTTCATGTTCCCTAATAATTTACATAAGCCAACTAGAACAATACAAATAACAGAGAAGAATAAAGAGCTTTTGCGAGAAAATTTTTCTAATCTAATAGAACAGATGGAATGGAGGCGACCTTATTTTGCAATTGTAAATAATGAAAAGGTAGTTTCTATATGTTGCAGTGCCAGAAGTACGCCCGTAGCTGCTGAGGCAAGTGTGGAAACTTTAGTGGAGTTTCAAGGGAATGGATATGGTGCTGATGTCGTTACAGCCTGGGCACTATCAATACAAGAGGAAAAGCGCATTCCGCTTTATAGTACTTCTTGGGATAACTTTGCTTCGCAAGCAGTGGCAAGAAAACTAGAATTGATTAATTATGGAATGAATTTGCATATCACTTAAATTTTAAACACAGTTGTTTGCTGTTGGAGTTTATTCGTATATCTAGATTATTGTAAAAGTAATATGGTGAATATTAACATTCGATTAACATCTAATTAACAATTTATCAAAACTGACTTAATAAATGCGTAATATAGTAAAGGTAACAAAATAACTAGGGTAGAGAACATTTGAGAACACCCGCTTACATATAACGTGCCGCTTTCTTAAGTGTGCTCTATTCCCTAGAGTTCAAATAAGGAGAAAGGTGTTCTATGTAAGTAGGTGTTTTTAGTTTGGATAAAAATAGAAAAGCTAGGTGGAATAAATGTTTAAAGAACCTTATATTGCGATGATAAAGGATTGGAAAGGGTACAAAACATACAAAAAATTACCGAAAACAGTTTTTCTTATGACTGGTTCAATGCTGGAGTTACCAGAGCGTGTATATGAACTACAGAGACATGGACACGATGTATTTCTTCATTGTGATTTTATACAAGGCTTAAATACGAACACAGAGGAAGCACTTTTATATATTCAAGATGTTATCGGAGCACAAGGTATTATTTCGACAAAGGGATCGACAATTCGAAATGCCAATAAAATTGGATTGAAAACGATTCAACGCATTTTTATTGTTGATACTTTATCTCTTACAAAATCAATTGAAAATTGTAAAACGACTAAACCGAATGCAGTAGAGATTATGCCTGGCATTATGCCTTCTATTATTAAACAGCTAGCGGAGGAAATAAAATTCCCTATTATTGCAGGTGGGCTGATTCAAACGCGAGAGGATGCAGAAATCGCAATTCGTGCAGGAGCAAGTGCAATTTCAACGAGTCATTATGAAGTGTGGATACAAGAAGAAAAAAGGAGTGCAACCTTGTGATTGAATTGAAAAATGTTTCAAAGGTATATAAAAATGCGGAAGAGACAGCAGTTAAAGACGTATCAGTTCATATTAAAAGAGGAGAATTTTTTGTTTTAGTTGGACCTTCTGGATGTGGAAAAAGTACATTATTACGAATGCTGGCTGGTTTAGAAGAAATTTCTTCGGGAGATTTAATTATTAATGAACATGTTGCAAATGATTTAGAGCCAAAAGATCGTAATCTATCAATGGTATTTCAAAATTATGCGCTATACCCACATTTATCTGTAGAAGAAAATATTTTATTTGGACTTAAGGTAAGAAAAGTACAGAAAGAAGAACGACAAAAACGATTGATGGAAGCTGTTGAGATGGTAGGGTTGAAGGAATATGTCAAAATGAAGCCTGGGCAACTATCAGGTGGACAAAGACAGCGTGTTGCACTTGCTAGGGCCATCGTCAGTCAAGCACCGATTTGTTTAATGGATGAACCACTTTCGAATTTAGATGCGAAATTACGTGCCCAGATGAGGATTGAAATTAGAGAAATTCAGCAACGATTAGGAATTACGATGATTTACGTTACTCACGATCAAATAGAAGCAATGACTATGGGAGATCGTATTATGGTTTTAAATAAAGGAAGTATACAACAAGTTGGAACACCGCTTGATATATATAACGAACCAGCAAACGAATTTGTTGCAAGTTTTATAGGTTCTCCTTCTATGAATATAAATGATGGGGAAGTGGATAAAGAAAAAGGCATATTACATATAGGGCAATTGCAAATTCCATTATCTATTGGACAGTTAAAGCAATTACCAGAAGGAATAATTCGAATCGGCATGCGTCCTGAGCATATTGCATTGTCTGCGGAAGGACAAGAAGTTACGCTGCAATCTGTAGAAGTATTAGGGAATGAATCTATATTAAACTTTGCGGTAAATGGAGCAACTTGGAGTGCGAAAGTCATCGGACAGTTACTCCTGAACAAAGGTGACAAAGTAAAATTATTATTCTCGCAAGAAAAACTATGCTTCTTTCACCAAAATACGAATGAACGATTAAAAGTGGTGGCTGAAGAAGAGTTGAAAGTGGTGGCGAAATAATGATTGAAGTAGGTAAGTTACCAGTTCAAACAACAGTGTCAAAAAAGAAGAGTTTATGGGGCAGAACGAAAGATTTAAGAATAGGATTATTGTTTTTGGCGCCATCTATTTTGTTATTTTCAATTTTTCTTTTCTATCCATTGTTTAGGACGATCTACTATAGCTTTTATTTAACAGATATACACGGAGAAGCTAATCTTTTCGTGGGCTTAGAAAATTATCAATATTTATTTTCGGATCCTGCTTTCTATAAAAGTATAAAGTCAACTTTATTATTTGTTTTATATACAGTGCCTACTAGTATTGTATTCGCCTTATTTCTTGCATTACTTGCAAATGAAAAAGTAAGAGGGATCGGATTATTCCGAGTTCTCTTTTCTTCAACGATGGGAATATCAGTAGCTGCTAGTGCAGTGATTTGGCTATTTTTATTTCATCCAAGTGTAGGGTTATTTAATAATATATTAGCCTCTATGAATCTTCCTGCAATCGCATGGTTAACGAGTCCAGAATGGGCACTGTTTTCTGTATCGGTTACAACGGTTTGGGTGAATACAGGATTTGCATTTTTAGTTATATTAGGTGGTTTACAAAATATTGATACGTCTTTATATGAGAGTGCATCTATAGATGGTGCCAGTTATTTGTATAAGCTTCGCCGCGTTACATTACCGATGCTGTCACCAACTTTATTTTTTATCGTGACAGTAACGTTAATTAGTGCGTTCCAAAGCTTTGGACAAATTGATATTTTAACGCACGGTGGACCAAATGATGCAACGAATTTAATTGTGTACTCGATTTATAAAGAAGCATTTGTGAATCATCAATTTGGAACAGCAAGTGCACAAGCAATGGTATTATTCGTTTTCATTTTTATTGCTACATTGATTCAATTCAAGTTTGCTGAGAGAAAGGTGCATTATAAATGATCGTTAAACAGTGGAAACAAAATTTCCTATTATACATGCTGCTCATTATTAGTGCAGTAATGGTGTTTTTTCCTGTACTCTATGCGTTTTTAATAAGCTTTATGACACCAGATGATATTCAAATGAGAAGGTTATTTCCAACTCAATTTACTTTCGATAATTTTATTAATATCTTTCAAAAAGTACCGCTTTTTACATACTTGTATAACAGTTTAATTGTATCGACGATTGTTATGGTTGGACAACTTATCGTATCCAGTTTAGCAGCTTATGCTTTTGTTTTTCTTCAGTTTAAAGGGAGAAACGTAATTTTCTTCCTGTTTATTTCAACGATGCTTATTCCGTGGGAAGCAACGATGGTACCGAATTTTTTAACGATTCAAAACTTTGGTTGGATCAATAGCTTTGCTGGGATGACAGTGCCATTCTTTGCAACAGCTTTCGGTATTTTCTTACTACGTCAACATTTTATGACACTTCCGAATGAACTGAAAGAAGCTGCTTTTATTGAAGGGATTGGAAATGTAAGGTTTTTATTCAGTGTTGTAATTCCGTATTGTAAAACGAGTTTTATTACGCTTGGAGTATATAGCTTTTTAACAACGTGGAATATGTATTTGTGGCCGCTCTTAGTAACCACTGATGAAAAAGTAAGAACGGTTCAAATTGGTGTAAAGCAGCTTCAATCTCAAGAAGTTGCAACTGATTGGGGCAGTGTAATGGCCGGTGTTACGGTTATCGTCATTCCAACGTTGATTTTACTATTTTTAGGGCAAAAGCAATTACAAAAAGGATTAACAAAAGGTGCAATTAAATAAGCATACATAGGAAAAGGTGGGATTGAGATGAGTTTATTGAAAAAAAGTGCTGCTCTTTTAATGGCAGCCACAATGGCATTAACCGGCGCAGCTTGTTCAAATAGTAAAACAGAGGGGAAACCTGAAGCACAGGCAAAAGTAGCTCCAGTTGAAAAGAATGGTGATAAAACTGTAATTCGTTTCTGGCATGCAATGGGTGGAAAAACACAAGGTGTACTAGATGGGCTTGTTGCAGACTATAATAAGTCGCAGAATAAATACGAGATAAAGGCAGAGTTCCAAGGAACATACGAAGAGTCTTTAACGAAATTTAAAACGATGTCTGCAACGAAAGAAGCGCCAGCTCTTGTTCAATCGAGTGAAATTACAACGAAGTATATGATTGATAGCAAAAAGATTACGCCTATCGATAGCTGGATTAAAAAAGATAAGTACGATACATCAAAATTAGAAAAAGCAATTACGAACTATTATTCAGTTGATGAAAAAATGTATTCTATGCCGTTTAATTCATCTACACCAGTATTAATTTATAATAAGGATGCTTTCGCGAAGGCTGGATTAGATCCAGAGAAAGCTCCGCAAACATATGATGAGTTAAAAGAAGCGGCGAAAAAGTTAACGATTAAAGAAGGCGGAAATGTAAAGCAGTATGGATTTTCAATGCTGAATTATGGTTGGTTCTTTGAAGAGTTGTTAGCGACACAAGGTGCTTTATATGTAGACAACGAAAACGGCCGTAAAGATGCTGCAAAGAAAGCGGTATTTAACGGAAAAGAAGGTCAAAAAGTATTTGGGATGTTAGATGAATTAAATAAAGCTGGTGCACTTGGAAAGTATGGAGCAAGTTGGGATGATATTCGTGCTGCGTTCCAGTCTGGACAAGTTGCTATGTATTTAGATTCTTCAGCTGGTGTTCGTGATTTAATTGATGCATCTAAGTTTAATGTAGGCGTTTCGTATATTCCGTATCCAGAAGATTCGAAACAAAATGGTGTTGTTATTGGCGGTGCATCGTTATGGATGACGAATATGGTTTCAGAAGAAACGCAGCAAGGTGCTTGGGACTTTATGAAATATTTAACGAAGCCAGATGTACAAGCAAAATGGCATACTGCAACAGGATATTTCTCAATTAATCCAGATGCATATAATGAGCCGTTAGTAAAAGAGCAGTATGAAAAGTATCCGCAGTTAAAAGTAACGGTAGAGCAATTACAAGCAACGAAGCAATCTCCAGCAACTCAAGGTGCATTAATTAGTGTATTCCCAGAATCAAGAGATGCAGTCGTAAAAGCATTAGAAGCAATGTATGACGGGAAAAATAGTAAAGAAGCGTTGGATGAAGCTGCAAAAGCAACAGATAGAGCAATTAGTATTTCAGCTCGTACGAATCAAAAATAAGAGAAAGCCGTATCCTTATGAGGGATACGGCTTTCTTTATAAGGAGATAAGGGATCAAAGAAATGATGAATTCTTATCTATTTTATATGAGTAAAGGGTCCAGGAAGAGTATTGTTCTTTTCATTATTTGTTTAACTCCATTGCAACTTGTTTACCATTTACGAAAACCTCTGCCACTGCTACTATAACTTCCATCACTTTTTTCATATCTCATCTCTCCTTGTTTTTTGTTTCATTTCTTACTTTTAGTATAAAGAAATATAGTAATTGCAACTATCGAATTGGATGACAAGAGACTTACAGTGTTGTAAGGATAATAGTTTTATTTGTAATAAATGCTATTTTGGATTATGATTCAGAAATTTCTGTCGTTTTAATCTATAATTAGAAAGAGAATGGTTTAGAAAGAAGGGGAAGAAATGAAGAGAATACTTGTTATTAGTGATATTCATGGAGAAATAGAAAAGTTCGAACAGTTATTGGAAGAAGCTCAATACGATGCAAGACAGGATCAATTGATTTTATTAGGGGATTATGTAGATCGTGGTCCAAATGCGTGTGCAGTAATTGAAAAGGTAAAAGAGTTAAAAGAAGCGGGAGCCCTCGTTCTAAAGGGCAATCATGAAGATATGATGATTAAGGCGTTAACGACAGATGAGGAACGTTCATGGAACCATTGGGTAAAAAGGAATGGTGGGGATAAAACGTTATATAGCTATGGATTTGTAGAAGAAGACATTGCGGTTAATGAGGAAAACTTCCAAAAACCGATTTTACAATCTCATATATTAGAGGAACATGTAACGTTTATTCAAGAATTAGATCATTACATTGAAACAGAAGAGTATATCTTTGTACATGCTGGTGTTGAGCCGATGAATCGAGTTTCTGAATCAGAACCATATACATTAATGTGGATCCGTAATGAATTTCATAATGGATATAGCGGCGAAAAGGTTGTTGTATTTGGCCATACGGAAACAAAAACACTTCATGGTAGTGAGAATTGCGGAGTGTATTTTGGTAGTAATCGTATTATTGGAATTGATGGCGGGGCTGTGTATGGTGGTCAGTTAAATTGTTTGGAGTTGCCAAGTAAAAAGGTATATGTAGTAAAAAATTGAAAGAGATAAGAGGAATCTTATTTCTTTCAATTTTTTATTAAGCAAAATTTAAGAAAGAGCCTTTATAATAAAGGTTCAAAATTTTATATCGAGCAAAACTTTAGAAGGAAATAGTTGAAAATGAAATTACATAATATGATTACATTATTTCGTTATGAAGAGAAGAGATGCAATAATAAAGAGAGTTGAAATAGATTGTGGAAGGTGAGAATATGCGCTTACTTGTAGTAGAAGATAATGCCTCGTTATTAGAGTCTATCGTACAAATTTTACGTGATGAATTTGAAGTGGATACGGCAATGAATGGGGAAGACGGCTTGTTTTTGGCGCTGCAAAACATTTATGATGCAATTTTGCTTGATGTGATGATGCCAGAAATGGACGGATTTGAAGTGATTCAAAAAATACGTGATGAAAAGATTGAAACGCCAGTCCTGTTTTTGACAGCGAGGGATTCTTTAGAAGATCGAGTGAAAGGATTGGACTTTGGTGGAGATGATTATATTGTTAAACCGTTTCAGGCCCCTGAATTAAAAGCGAGAATTCGTGCATTACTACGCAGAAGTGGTAGTTTAACAACACAGCAGACCATTCGCTATAAAGGGATTGAATTGTTCGGAAAAGATAAAGACATTCAAGTAGATGGACAAGGTATTAAGCTGACATTAAAACAATATGAGCTACTAGAGTATCTCATTCAAAATAGCGGAAAGATTTTAATGCGTGAACAAATTTTTGATCGTGTTTGGGGATTTGATTCTGATACGACAGTAGCAATTGTAGAAGTGTATGTACATCATTTACGTAAAAAATTAGAACCATTCGGTTATCAGAAAGATATTCAAACCGTTCGTGGTATTGGATATATATTAAAAGAACAATGAGAAAGGGAAGCATGTTTCAAAAGACACGTATTCGTCTAACTATATTGAATTCGTTAGTATTTATCCTATTAATAGGTGTATTAGGTAGTATTATTTATTCGTACACATACAAGCGTACTTATAATGAAGTGGATCAATCTATAAAAATGATAACTCAGTATAGAGAAAAATTTGATGTTAAAATGCCACCACCAAGAAAACGTATAGAGAATATCAAAATTCGAGACCCACGGATAACTATAATAACTTGGAATGGAAAAATAGTGGAGATAGAAGGCGATAACCATAAATTTCGCTCTAACTTTGAAGGGGATTTGGAAAAGTTTTCTCCAAAAAAGGTAGAGGATTTGCAAGATATTGAAGTGCAAGGACGATATTTTAGAACGTTTGCGTTTCAAGAAGATGGAAAAATAGTTCAAATTGTACGTGATACAACAGCTGAAGAAGAAATGTTAAATACTTTATTTTTAATTCTCATAATAGGTTGTAGCATAGGCAGTCTATGTGCAATAGGTATCGGTTTTTTCCTAGCTGGCAGGGCACTCATACCTATTCAAAATTCATGGGAGAAACAGCAGCAATTCGTTTCCGATGCATCACATGAATTAAGAACACCGCTTGCAGTTATTCAATCAAAAACGGATGTATTATTCCAGTCCCCATCCGCTACGATAGAAGAAAAAGCCGTGGATATCTCTACAATTTCAAAAGAATGTAGGCGGCTATCGAAACTCGTTAGCAATTTATTGTTGTTAGCACGTTCGGATTCTAATCAAATTGAGATGGAAAAGAAAACATTTGAACTGGATAAGTTGTTAGAGGAAATTATAAATCCATATAAAGAAATTGCCTCTTATCAAGAAAAAGCGATGATATTAAAAGTAGAACGTGATATAACGTTTATGGGTGATAGAGAGAGAATCCATCAAATGATGGTCATATTGTTAGATAATGCGATGAAGTATACGAATGAAGATGGGCATATTCAAATTGATTGCACACAAACGAGTAATTCAATTCGTATACGGGTGAAAGATAATGGGATAGGAGTTAAAGAAGAAGATATTCCAAATTTATTTGATCGTTTTTATCAAGGAGACAAAGCAAGAAGTATGTCAGAAGGAGCTGGGTTAGGTCTTTCAATCGCTAATTGGATTGTAGAAAAGCATTATGGAAAAATATCGGTAGAGAGCAAATGGGGAGAAGGAACTTGTTTTGAAGTGATTTTCCCAAAAAATCAAAGATTATAAGTGAGAAGACGACCTTGTTTTTACAAGGTCGTCTTTTTTAAGGGAAAGTTAAGGAATAACTTGTAGCATGTATTACATAATGGAAACTTGTGATGGAAAGAAAAGATGTAAGTTTTTTTGAATGAACTGGATAAATCATAAGGTTATTTCTAACAGAGATGAAGTTTATGTATAGTATAAAAAAATTTATGGGAAAGCTGGAAAAAGAAAGCGTGAGAGGGAGGAAGAAGTCTTGAAAAAGAAAATGATGACGGTATTCACTATTGGAGTAATGAGTTTAAGTATATTAGGGGGTGCCTCCCCTTCTGGAATGACAAAAGGAAAGACAGATTACACGCAGCGTAGTAAAGAACAATTAAATGATGGGAAAATACATGCAATGCATACGGAAGAAAAAGCGGAAAAGTTAGGCATTGAAACGGATGGGAAAGAACAAATTACGTTAGAAAAAGAAATTCATGAGACCGAAGTAGGAAGAGAAGCTAATCAATTAGGTATCTCGGCAGAAGGGAAAGATGTTGGAATTCTTTCAGAAGAAATTTATGAAACAAAAGTGAGGAAAGAAGCGTTGAAACTAGGAATATCTATAGAGAATACGTCGATTGTAAGTTTAATTGATCAAATTAATAAGATTAAAATTAATAATGAAGCAGAAAAGCTTAGTGTTTCAACTGAAGGAAAAGAAATAGAAGAGATTGAGGAAGAAATCTACGGAACGAAAGTTAGAGAAGAAGCAGAAAAGCTAGGTATTGCTCAACAAGGAAAAGAGATGGAAGAGTTAGCACAAGAAGTGTACGAACAAAAAGTACAGGAAGAAGCAAAAAAATATCATATTGATTTATATGGCAAAGATATATATCAAGTATTAAGAGAAATAAATGAGCAAAAGGTAATAGAAATAGCAGATGAGCTAGGTATGGACAGAACGAATTTGAAGATTCAAGATTTAGCGGAGAAGATAAATCTTGAACAACCTGAAAAGGGAAAAGAGCTTAAGTTTGTTCCTATGGTTCAAACAGATGCTGATGCGTTTTATTCGTATTTAACGAATTAAAAAGGGCGTGAGAGTGATACGAAAATGGAAGTGGTATATATGTATGGCCTTACTATGTATAGGGGTATGGGGTGCATATACAAATGGAATTACAAAGTATGTAGAGAAAGTAAAGGGGTTACTATTTTCAAGTGTACAAAGTCAAAAACGAATAGAGTTTAGTAATAACGATGAAAAAGTCATGTTATCAAATGTGCCTTTAATTCAGCAATTACCAGAGTTAGATAGAGGCTGCGAAGTAACAAGTTTAGCGATGATGTTACAATACGCAGGTGTTTCTGTAGATAAGATGAAATTAGCAAATGAAATAAAAAAAGTTAATTTTATGGAAGATGGTGTACGTGGGAATCCGAATGAAGGATTTGTAGGGAATATTTATACCTTTTCTGAATCCGGATACGGTGTATATCACGGACCACTTTTTAAGTTAGCAAAAAAATATTTACCGAATAAAGCTGTGGACTTAACAGGGAAGAGTATTGAAGAACTTTATAAGAGTGTAAGTAATGGGCAACCGGTAGTAATGATTACGAATGCAACATATGCTCCTTTAGATGAAGCTGAATTTACTACATGGGAAACAAATAGTGGGGATGTTTCTATTACGTATAATGAACATTGTGTTGTACTTGTTGGGTACGATAAGGAATCTGTATATATTCGAGATCCCCTCGATGATAGCTTAGATGTAAAAGTGCCAAGAGGAAAATTTGAACAGGCATGGGTGCAGATGGGGAGTCAGGCAATTAGCTATGTAAATAACTCCAAATAAATTAGGAAGAAGAGCATGAACTATATAACTATAAGGTGAAGGATAAAGATTTAAGGAATTGTAAGAGAAGTTTTGCAGATTTTTTTGAAGAGAAGCTGTTAAAAAACAAGAGAACTTTAGCATATTATATATGCTAAAGTTCTCTTGTTTTTTAGGATTAAAATGTTTAGGAGAAGTGGATATGTAAAAATGCATAATTGACGAAAGAATTACATGTTATCATTATATATTGTTTTATACATGTTGATTGTATAAAATTACACAAGTGTTCTATTACATAAAGGAGGCTTATTATGCAAAATATATTTAACTGGGTTAAAAGTATGAGTATCAAGAAAAAATTAATCATTTCATTTTTTATTATTTTAACTATACCAGGACTTATTATCGGTGGTGTTTCATATCAAACTGCCAAAACAAATTTTGAACATCAAATGACCGATAAAGCAAAGGAAAATATTTCAGTTTTAAATACTGTTATTTCTCAAAATATAGAAGAGAAATTTGTTGATGCGACGTACTTTGCAGACATCTTAACAGAGGATACATATCCAAACGGACAAGAAGAAATAGTAAGAACGAAGTTAGCGCAATATATAAAACTTCATCCAGAAGTAGAAGGTATTTATATTGGAACACAGGCGGGAAAGTTTATAAGAGAACCATTTATCCAAATGGCTGATGGGTATAATCCAACAGATAGATCTTGGTATAAAGAAGCACATGAAAATAAAGGGAAAGTAATTGTTACTGCACCATATCAATCAGCATCTACTAAAAATATGGTAGTGACAATTGCTAAAGAAGTAAAAGATGGTAAAGGTGTTATAGGAATTAACTTAAATTTAGATAACATCTTAAAAATTTCCAAAATGATTAACATTGGTGAAAAAGGTTATGCAGTTATTTTAGATCAAAATAAGCAAATTGTTAGTCATCCGTCTAGAAAACCAGGTGCAAAAGTTACTGATCCGTGGATTAAACCAATTTATGAAGAAAAACAAGGAAATGTGTCTTATACAGAACAAGGTGATAAAAAGAATTTAATCTTTGAAACAAATGAGAAAACAGGATGGAAAGTAGTTGGAGTTATGTTCGACGAAGAAATTACCCAAGCTGCGAATCCAGTGTTTTATAAGACTTTGATTGTCATTGCTATCGCTATTGTATTTGGTAGTGTACTAATTTATTTCATTACAAAGTCTATTACAAGGCCATTACGAAAAATAGCTGATTCGGCACATAAGATTAGTAAGGGGGATTTGACAGAAAAAATTACTATTTACTCCAAGGATGATATAGGAAAATTAGGGGATTCATTTAATGAAATGTCTGCCTCTTTACAAGATGTGATTACTCAAATTAGTTTTTCAGCAGAACATGTCGCTGCATCGGCTGAAGAGTTAACAGCGAGCGTACAGCAAGCAAATGATGCGACAGATCAAATTACAATTGCAATGGAACAAGTATCAGGTGGGGCTGAATCACAAAGTCAAGGTGTTGAAGAAGGTGCGGCTACATTACAACAGGTAAATACAGCAATTCAAGATGTAACTGGAAGCGCGGAATCAATTTCTATCTCCTCATTACATGCGAGAGAAAGAGCTGAAGAAGGGGAAGAATTGGTTGAACAAACAGCAAAACAAATGCAGTCTATTTCTAAATCGGTATCCGAGTCAGATGCTATTATTAAACTTCTTGATGAGAAATCAAAGCAGGTAGGAGCTATTTCTGAAGCAATTCAAAATATTGCTACTCAAACGAACTTATTAGCTTTAAATGCGGCTATTGAGGCGGCAAGAGCAGGTGAGCAGGGAAGAGGATTTGCTATTGTAGCTGATGAAGTTAGAAAATTAGCAGAGCAATCAGGAGAATCATCTGGAGAGATTGCAAATTTAATTGCAGAAATTAAGGCTGATATTGAACATACTGTTAAGGCAATGGATAATGTGAGTGGGGAAGTTCAACAAGGCTTAGATGTTGTAACAAAAACGAAAGTAAGTTTTACAGAAATTTTAAGTTCTACTACTCATATTGTTTCTCAAGTTAATCAAATGGTAGAAACAACGAAGAGAATCGCTGGAGATGCAAATGAAGTGACAAACGCTATTGATGAAATTGCAGCGGCTGCAGAAGAAAATACAGCTAGTATGCAAAGTGTTGCAGCTTCAACAGAAGAACAAGTAAATTCGATGGAAGAAATTAGTTCGGCTTCGCAAAACTTAGCTGAGATGGCCGAAGAACTACAAGCAATGACTAGTAAATTTAAAGTATAATAACAGCAAATAAGTAAGGTGAAAATAATATCACCTTACTTATTTTTCTATTCAGTAATTAGGGGAGTCATTAACGGGATGAAAAAAAGAAAAAGACTATGGAATTTATGGAAAACGATTACATTGTTAGTTTGTACAGTTGTCATTTTTTCTTTACTTGTGACAGATATATTAATTAGTCATAATGTAGAACGGACAACGGAGGAAAGCCAAGCAGAGAAAGCGAAAACAATTGCACACATTGTGGCGAATGATTCAGTTGTAATCAATGGTTTGATTGGGAAAGCAGATACTTCAGCAATCCAAACGTATACAAATAGAATATTAAAAAATACAGGTGTTCAATTTATTGTAGTTATGGATATGGATGGAATAAGAAAATCTCATCCAAATCCTCAAAAAATAGGTCATCATTTTATTGGGGGAGATGAAGGACCTGCATTGAAAGGGAAGGAACATGTATCGCTAGCAGAAGGAACTTTAGGTATTTCAATGCGAGTGTTTGTACCAATATTTTCTGAAACAGGTGAACAGCTTGGAGCAGTAGCTGTCGGTATTTCAGCAGATAATGTAAAAGAAAGAGTTAAGCAAAGTAGACATATTATTTATATTGGTGTCGGAGTTGGAGTATTAGTTGGGATTATAGGAGCAATATTGCTAGCTAGACATATAAAGAAAAGTTTATTTGGTCTTGAGCCGCATAGGATAGCAAAAATTCTTGAAGAAAGAAATACGATGTTGCTTTCGGTGAAAGAAGGTATTATTGCTGTAGATAAAGAGGCGAATGTAACTTTAATAAATAATGAGGCAAAACGATTATTTAAGAAAAGTGGACTTGAAGAAGACTTTATTGGTAAAGATGTTGAATTGTATATGCCAAATTCACGTATAAAAGAAGTGTTGCAAACAGGCGAGGTACAATTAAACGAAGAACAAAATATTTACGGAATTACGATTGTCACAAATCGTGTTCCTTTATATGTAAAAGGAGAAATAGTTGGCGCGATCGCAACATTTCGTGATAAAACAGAAATTAGAAAATTAGCAGAGGAACTAACTGGTATTAGGCTATATGCGGAAGCGTTACGGGCACAATCTCATGAATTTATGAATAAAATGCATGTCGTATTAGGGCTAACACATATGAAACAGTATGAAGAATTGCAGAAATATGTAAGTAGTATGGTATCAGAGCATCAATATGAAATTGGGGGGATTATGAAAAAAATTCAAAGCCCAGTATTTGCTGGTTTTTTATTAGGTAAACTTAGCTATGCTAGAGAGAAAAATATAAAGTTAATTATAAAAGAAGATTCTTACTTACCAGAAATATATGATGAACGTATCATTCATGAACTGATCACCATTGTCGGAAATTTGATTAATAATGCATTAGACGCAGTGATGAATTGTGAGAAGAAGCAGGTTGAAGTTGGAATACAATATGGGGATACATTAATCATTACAGTACAAGATACGGGGAAAGGCATAAAAGAAGATGAAATTGATGCATTATTTATAAAAGGTTATTCCACAAAGGGTGATAATCGGGGGTATGGTTTGCATCTTGTAAAGGAAAGCATACAGCGAATAAATGGGAGAATTTATGTTCATTCATTGTTAGGAGCGGGAACGATAATAACGATTGAAATACCTAAAAGTAGGGATGAGAGATAAGATGATCAAAGTTTTGATTGTAGAAGATGATCCGATGGTTGCGATGTTAAATACGCATTATTTAGAGCAAGTGGGAGGATTTGAACTTGTTCATGCAGCTAAATCAGTAAAAGAGGCGATAGAAGTATTAGAGAAATCACGAGTAGATTTAGTATTACTTGATATTTTTATGCCTAAAGAGACTGGATTTGAGCTGTTAATGTATATTCGGAATCAAGAAAAAGAAATTGATATTATGATGATTTCAGCTGTACATGATATGGTGAGTATTAAAAAGGCATTACAATATGGCGTAGTAGATTATTTAATTAAACCATTTACATTTGAACGATTTAAAGAGGCATTAACTGTATATCGAGAAAAACTTACTTTTATGAAAGAACAACAAAAAATTAGTCAATCGGAATTAGATTCATTAATTTTGCAAAAAGAAAAAAGAGAATCTTTTGTTAATAAAGAACTTCCAAAGGGATTAACGAAGCAAACATTGCAATTAATTTGGAAGAAAATCGAATCACTTAATGGACAAGCATTTACAACTGATGAAATGGCGCAATTAGTAGGGGTTTCGAGAGTTTCTATTCGAAAGTATGTAATGTTTTTGACTGAAATCGGAGTATTAGAGAATGAAATGGTGTATCAAAATGTGGGAAGACCGGTGAGTAAATTAAGGTGTATTGACCGGAATAAAATAGACTTTTACGTATAAGCGGCTTATTATAAGTCGCTTATACTTTTTTTAATTACAAAACCAATTACAAAACTTACAAAAACTATTTTTACTATTGAAAGCGTTTTAATATTGTTATTAAGAAAACAAGGGGGTGCCATATGGGAATTCAAAAAAATGTGGAAGCGATATCATTTTCTGAAGGCAATGAATTGAAAAGTGAATCTTTCGCTTCTAAAATTATGAACGTTAAAATCGGTGTTATACCTTTACCGTTATATGTAGTATTGGCTGCTATTATTTATGGAGCATCTGTATATAATAAATTACCAGCAGATATGATTGGTGGTTTTGCAGTTATTATGATCATGGGTATTTTCTTAGGTGATATTGGAATGAGAATTCCAATATTAAAAAATATCGGTGGTCCAGCAATTCTCTCATTATTTATTCCATCGTTACTTGTATTTTTTAACTGGATGAATCCAGCTTCAATGGAAGCTGCGACTATGTTAATGAAAAAATCGAACTTTTTATATTTATATATTTCTTGTTTAGTAGTTGGAAGTATTTTGGGAATGAACCGTAAAGTGTTAGTGCAGGGGTTCGTTCGTATGTTTATTCCTTTAGTAGTAGGAACGTTAGCTTCTGTAGCAGTGGGCTTATTAGTCGGTTCACTATTTGGATTTGAAATGAAGCAGACATTTTTCTTTATCATCGTACCAATTGTGAGTGGTGGTATCGGAGAAGGGATTTTACCATTGTCGCTAGCTTATAGTGATATTTTAAATGAATCATCAGCAACGTTTGTATCACAGCTTATTCCGGCAGCTATTATTGGGAATATGTTTGCAATCGTGAGTGCAGGGTATATGAAGCGTTTAGGTGAGAAGAGACCTGAGCTTAGTGGTAATGGTGTATTAGTAAAAACAGACAATCAAGCAGATTTATTAAAGGAGCAAAATACAGAAAAACCAATTGATTTCTCATTAATGGGAGCAGGATTATTGATTGCATGTACATTCTTTATTTTCGGAGGATTCGCTTCTAAGTTTATCGGTATTCCAGGAGCAATCATTATGATTTTTTCAGCGGCAATTGTGAAGTACTTTAATCTAATGCCAGCAAAAATGGAGCAAGGAGCATTCCATTTATATAAATTCATTTCAAAGAATTTAACATGGCCATTAATGGTCGGTTTAGGATTGCTATACATTCCGTTAAAAGACGTAGCAGCAGTTCTTTCGGTAGGATATGTTGTTGTGTGCGCATCGGTTGTTCTTACAATGGTAGCGTCAGGTTTTCTTGTAGGGAAAGTGATGAAAATGTATCCAGTTGAATCAGCGATTGTAACTGGATGTCACAGTGGTTTAGGTGGAACTGGAGATGTTGCTATTTTATCAGCTTCAAATCGTATGGAATTAATGCCGTTCGCACAAATTTCAACGCGTTTAGGTGGGGCTGCAATGGTCGTAACAGCGACAATTTTATTAAAAATGTTTTCATGATCAAACAAGCTAGCTATATTCATATAGCTAGCTTGTCAAATTAAGGGGAGATTATAAGTATGTTAGAAAAACAAATTAATGAAAGATCATTGTTATTGCATAAAGAATTAGTAGGGAAAATTGAAATTACAAGTAAAGTAGAAGTGAATACAGCGGACGATTTAAGTTTGACTTATACACCGGGGGTAGCAGAGTCTTGCAAAGCAATTGCGGCAGATGAAGAAACAGCGTATGACTATACAGCAAGAGGGAATATGGTTGCAGTTGTTTCAGATGGAACAGCAGTACTTGGTTTAGGGAATATTGGACCGAAAGCGGCTATGCCTGTTATGGAAGGGAAAAGTATTTTATTTAAAAAGTTTGCGAATGTAGATGCTTTCCCGTTATGTTTAGGGACGACTGATGTGGATGAAATCGTTACCCTTGTTAAAAATTTAGAGCCTACATTTGCAGGAATTAATTTAGAGGATATTGCAGCACCACGTTGCTTTGAAATTGAAAGACGATTAAAAGAAGAAACGAATATTCCTGTATTTCATGATGATCAGCATGGGACGGCTATTGTTGTTTTAGCAGCTGTTATTAATGCATTAAAAGTTGTAAGTAAACAAATGGACGATGTGAAAATTGTTATTAACGGTGCGGGTTCGGCAGGAATTGCAATTGGAAAATTATTATTAAAAGCTGGCGCAAAACACATTACGTTAGTTAGTTTAGAAGGTATTGTTTGTGAAGGTGAAACATGGATGAACGAAGCGCAAATCGAAGTTTCAAAGAAGACAAATCGAGAATATGTACGTGGAACATTAAAGGAAGCGATTCATCAAGCTGATATTTTCATCGGTGTATCTGCTCCAAACGTATTAACGAAAGAACTTATACAGACGATGAACGAGAAACAAATTGTGTTTGCAATGGCGAATCCAATCCCAGAAATATTCCCAGAGGACGCATTAGCAGCTGGAGCTGCTGTAGTTGGAACTGGTCGTTCTGATTATTCAAATCAAGTAAATAATGTATTAGCGTTCCCTGGTATATTCCGTGGTGCATTAGACGTACGCGCGACTGATATTACAGAAGAGATGAAATTAGCAGCAGCATATGGGATCGCTAACATAATTACGGACGAAGAGCGTAATGCGAATTATGTAATTCCAAATCCATTAGATAAAAGAGTTGTTCCAAGTGTTGCAGAAGTAGTAGCGAAAGCAGCCATTGATTCAGGTGTGGCACAGATTACGAAAATGCCAAGTTATAAATAGTCAAAAGCAGCGCCTTAAAAAGGCACTGCTTTTTTTGAGATAAGAAATCAAAATAATGAAGAAGTGTATTTACTCGGCATTAATTACAAATTGATCATAATATCTTTCATTCACATATATGTTTAATACCCATAATCCAGATGAAGGTAGTGACATTACGAGAGGGAGTTCCTTTACGGTTGTATCGACTGTATTTGAAGTAGTCCAAGTTTGTTTGGAGGTTTCTTTTTGAAAGAGTACTGGTGTTGGAGTTGTAGTTCCTTGTTTTAACGCGATAATAGATAGTTTTCCAGTTGGCATTTCAGGATCCAGGAAGAACCACATTATTTCATTTTGCTCATTTGCGATAATAGAGCTATCAGCCATTGCAATTTTTCTTTCAATGCCTTTTAACGGTATTTTTCCTTCTACGAATGATGGTGCTTCTTCCCAATTTACATCTTTTAAGACACTAAGGTGAAAAAAGGAAGGTGCGTTAATTTGAGAGGATGACGTTTCTATTACTTCTTTTTTAGGTGCTGTTGAATCGGGTTGCGATTGCGCGCAGCCAGTAATGAGGAAGGAGAAAAGTAGCATAGTTCCGATTTTTTTCATGGTGCCACACTCCTAATTTTTATTGTTAGTGTAATTGTATTTGCTAGAAGACGAGACAATTCCTTTAAATCATAAAAAGAGGTCGTAAGTTTTGTACGACCTCTTTTGACATTTTCTATCCCAATTGGTGAGGGCTAATAATCAGTGGGGGATGGAACCCCCCACTGATTAAAGTTTCACTTTATATTTGTTCAGTTGAAAAGGTTGGTTCTCTCTCTTTTTGAGGCATTGTTAAGAAAATAACAGAAAGGACGATACATACTCCGCCTAATAATTGATATGCTCCAAAAGATTCATTAAGCCAAGCGATTGAAACGATGGCAGCTACAAGTGGTTCAATGCTAGATAAAATACTTGTTTCTGTTGCTGCTAAATATTTAAGACTCCCGATATAAAGAAGGAAAGAAAGAGTGCCACTTATAATGATAAGAATAAGCATAGAAAAAGTTTGAAGTGTGAAAGTTTGCGAAATCTGATTCCATCCAAAAGAACGATTACAAATAAGCAGTGCAATCCCTCCAATTAACATCCCCCAGCCAATTACTATAATTGTTCCGCATTCTTTAATAAGGGAAGCCGGATGAAGGGTATAAAACGCAAAACCAATCGCTGTTAATAGGCCGAAAGTAATAGCTGCTTTAGATAAAACAATATTTTCAATTGAACCGTTTGTAATAATAAAGTATGTCCCTGTTAGAGCAGTTATAATTGCGAGTATTTGCATAGAAGCAGGGAATTTCTTTTGCTCAAACGCAACGTAAATGGTAATAAGAACAGGGCCTAGAAATTGAAATAGCGTTGCCGTTACGGCATTACTAATATGAACTGTTTCGATAAAAGCGTACTGCGCACCAAGCATGCCAAGAATAGAGAAAATAATAAGCTGTATAGAATGTCTAGGGTGTTTCCAAATTTGAAATATGTTTTGTTTCTTTATTAGTAAGAAAGACAAAATAAATATTCCTGCAAGCAACAAGCGAATTGTTAAAAAATCAAGTGATGATACGTTAGTATGTTGAAATAGCCATTGAATCATCGGTCCAGATAATCCCCATAATGTGGCTCCTGTAATAATCATAATGAGTCCAATACGTCTACTTTTGTTCATTATCATGCATCTCCTCTCTAGTATTTGATTATTAATGCGTTACATGATAAAAGGAATTATATAGAACTTCTGGTACTGTAAAAAGTATCAGTTATGTGTTTTTGAAAGGGGTCAGTTATTGTGTTAGAATTAACGCCTAATTTGAATGCAAATAGTAAGACGGCATTGTATGTACAATTGTATGAGTATATAAAAAAAGAAATTAAAGATGGAACGATTCTATCTTTTACGAAATTACCGGCTAAGCGAAAGTTAGCAACACATTTACAAGTAAGTAAAAATACAGTAGAGGCAGCTTATGAGCAACTTCTTGCCGAAGGATATATTGAGTCGATTTCTAGAAAAGGTTATTTTGTATGTGAAATCGAGCAAATGATTCATGCGGAAGGTAGCGAAGAGGTAATAGGGGAAGTACCTTTTCAAGAGCAGGTGTATAAATTTGACTTCACTCAAACGGGTGTGGATACTAGCACTTTTCCGTTTCATGTATATCGAAAAATTACGAACGAGGTATGGCAATTTGAAAATAAAGATTTACTTTTTATTGGACATCCGCAAGGGGAGGTAAGTTTACGAGAAGCAATCGCGAGCTATTTGTATGAATCTAGAGGTGTGCGATGTTCGGCTAGTCAAATTGTAATCGGAGCTGGTACGCAAATATTAGTGAAGTTGTTATTTCAATTGTTAAAAGGAAGTGGTTATGCAGTTGAAAATCCAGGCTACCACCGAAAGATGGTTGTTTTCGAGCAGGGTGAACAAAATGTTCAAATGTTATCTTTAGATAAAGATGGTATTTGTATTTCAGAGTTAGAAAATAGTTCAGCTAATATTGTGTTTGTTACACCTTCTCATCAGTTTCCATATGGGATGATTATGCCTATCACGAGAAGGATGCAGCTTTTACAATGGGCGAAGAAAGAAGAAGGTAGGTATATTGTTGAAGATGATTACGATAGTGAATTTCGTTATTCGGGAAAACCTATACCGGCACTGCAAGGGTTAGATACAGACGGGAAAGTTATTTATATGGGGACGCTATCTAAAGCATTGTTGCCATCATTACGGATGAGCTATATGGTGTTACCAAAGAAATTGATTAAAAAGTATCAACAACAATATTTATTTTACACACAAAGCGTTTCAAGAATGGATCAAGAGATCATTAGGAAATTTTTAAATGACGGGCATTGGGAAAAACATATTCATAAAATGCGTGTTGTGTACCGAAAGAAGAGAGACCGTCTTGTTTCGGTATTAGAAAAATATTTTTCTAATCGCATTGAAGTAATAGGGGAAGATTCCGGCCTACATATTTTATTAAAAGTGCATAATGGGATGGAAGAGAAAGAATTAATGGAAGCTGCAGCTGAAAGGAGTATTAAAGTGTATCCTGCTTCGATATATTATAAGGAAGGGACTTCTCCCAAAAGTACAGTATTGCTTGGATTTGCGACTTTATTAGAGGCAGAAATTGAAGAGGCCATTCAATTATTATATACAGCATGGTTTACAAGAAAGTAAAAAAACATCCTCATAAATGGAGGATGTTTTTTTATTACTTTTCTTCATCTAGGAAAAGAACCATATGCTCTTCATCCCAATATTGTCCGTTATATTTTAATGAACGTTCTTGCACGCCAAACGTTTTAAAGCCTAATGACTCATAAAGTTTTTTTGCACCATCGTTTCCGACAACAACATCAAGCATAACTTGCTCTACTTCTAAAGATTTAGCAAGCTCAAGACATTCTTTAATAAGTGCTTTTCCCGCTCCAAGTCCGCGTGCTTTTGGAGACACGTATACTGAACCGATTTTTGCTTTATGTTCTTGTTTTACATATGGTTTCGTTTCCAGTGTTGCAACTCCGATTAAAGTGCCATCTTTAAATGCACCTAGTGTATAGTTCTCATCTTGTGCTAATTTTTGAGCTTTATATTCAATAGCACACTCTTTATTAATAATATCTTCATAAGAAGAGCTGAAAGCTTCCGGATTTTTTTTTAATCCTTCTACTCGAAGTTCTAAGTAAATTTCTGCTTCGTCTTTTGTTAATACATGGATATCCAATTGTATCACCCTCCAAATCTTTGACAGTTATACCTATATTTTATATTGAAATAAGAATAATTTCAAAAGCTTAGCTTATAATAGTTGGTTTTATAAATAAAATAGCACCAGTAGTGTTGACTACCACTGGTGATTTCACGCATATATTATACAAATGGTAATTCAATTATAAATTCTGTTCCGACTTCTAATTCGCTTTTAACTTCAATAGAACCATTATGAAGTTCTACAATTTCTTTTGCAACAGCCAGTCCGATACCTTTTCCACCTGTAGCTCGTGTTCTGGATTTATCGACACGGTAAAAGCGATCAAAAACATGTGGGATATCTTCTTTTGGAATACCTTCACCTTCATCTTGTACACTTATTGTAAAAGTATTCGCACTGGTTAGTACACGTATTATTATAGAAGTGTTTTCTGGTGAATGTTGATAGGCATTGTGTAATAAATTTAACATAACTTGTTCCATACGTCTTTCGTCTATGCAAACTTCTAAATCATCTTTGCAATGTACATGGAGTTGCATTTGTTTGTTTGTTAATGTTGTTTTTGTTTTTTCAACCATTCGTTCTAAAAATGGTTTAAGAATTACTTTTTGTTTTTTTATAACAAACTGGTGTTGCTCTAATTGTACAAGCATAAATAAATCTTGTACGAGATCGGTTACACTATCCGTTTCGTCTTCGATGATTTGTAAGTATTCTTCACGTTCTTCTTTCGTTAGAGAATCTCTTTTTGCTACCTTTGCATAACCTTTCATATAGGTTAATGGAGTTAGTAATTCATGCGCTACACTAGCGAGAAATTCGTTTCGTTCTTTTTTCATATACGTAAGTTCACTAGATAAATCTTCAATCGTTTTTGCTAAGCTTCCAAGTTCATCATTTCGTTTAATTCCTAATTGAATCGGCTTATTTAATTTTGACATTTTTTCTGTCGCCCGCTTCATTTTTATAAGCGGTTCTGTAATAACACGAGAAAAAACAAAGACAGAAATAGTAGTTAAAATAATTGTCAAAACACTAATGATAAGAAATTGATTCATGAGTTTAAGTAACATATTTTCTAAGAAAGATGTCTTTAATAACATATATAACTTACCTTGAAATCCTTGAATTTCCAGCGGGCTTACTGTTGAGATGAATTTTGATTTTTTCCAGTTTTTTTCAACGATTAATCCACCTTCTGGGATAGTCTCAGTTTTACAAGTAAGTTGTTTTTGCATTTCTTTCGTTACGGGTTCTGAGGTAGAAATAATTTTGCCGTTATTGTCTGTTATAATGATAGCTATATCAGAGTTAGCAATTAATTCTGATTCAACTAAGTGTTCAGCCTCAGTGTTGATATCAAACTCGGGGTACACAGCACGTTTAGGCCGTTTACTGTGTTCAGCGCTTTCTGTGAGTTGCCTTTCTTTAGAATATGCACCCCACTTCGCGCGGTTTTTAATCATTTTACTATAGCGATTTCCTTTCTCTAAAAGAGCAAGAGTTTCCTCTTCAATGCGTATGTTTGAAAGGTTCTTATAAAAAGATACGAAGGCAATTGTTTCAATACATAAAGCTAATATTAAAAAGTATGTCCCAACTTTAAGGGAAAGTTTGCTCATTTTCTCACCATACCTTATTTCATATAGAGTGAAACTTTAATCAGTGGGGTTTTATCCATCCCCACTGATTAAAGTAATTATTCACTTTTCCATTTATATCCGACTTTATAGACGGTTTCTAAGTAATCTTCAACTGGAAATTCTTTTTTGCGTAATTTATCACGGATATTACGAATATGTGAATCGATAGTTCTGTATTCGATGTCTGTTTGATATCCCCAAATTTTTTCAATTAAATCATCACGGCTGTAAGCACGGTTTGTATTTTGTAAAAAGAGTCCAAGTAACGAGAATTCAATAGGAGTTAGTGAGATTCTTTCACCATAAACTGTAACAGTATGTTTCGTTTTATCCCACTCAATACCATTGAAGCTAACAAAGCCATCTTTCTTCGTACGGCGTAATATAGCCTCGATTCGCGCGACTAATACATGCTCATCGAATGGTTTTGTAATGTAGTCATCTGCTCCCATAGTCAGACCTTTGACCATATCATAATTTTGGTTGCGAGCTGTTAGCATAATAATTGGAACGTTGGAAATTTGACGGATTTGATAGCAAGTATCCCACCCATCCATATTCGGCATCATAACATCTAATAAAATAATATCGAAGTCCTTTTGTTCGATTAATTCTAGCGCTTCAAGGCCAGAAGTAGCTTTCATACAAAAATAGCCACGAGGGCTTAAGAACAGATCTAACAATCGTAACATACGTTCTTCATCGTCTACTAATAAAATTTTCACCATAATCTTGTGCACCCCAAACTATTCATTCTACTTGTATAGTTTACATGAAAATAATAAAAAACTCTTTTTATGTGATTGAATGGATGGCTGATTTTTTCAATCAGGGCAATTGACATAAAAAATGCACTAGTTTTGCACAACTATTTTTTATAATAGAAAACGTAGCGACACAAATACCCTATGTTGCGACATAACGTCATGTCATTTTATTTATAAAATGACAATTCCATTCTATTGTGTATGTGAGATAGAGAGGGTTTTCGTATTCACCTCGCATCGGATAAGAAAAATTTCCTATCTCACACTTTTTTTAAAAGGGGATTGTACACATGAGTAAAAAAGTAGAGCATTTACAAAAAGAAAAGCAAGATCGTAATGCGGTTGTAATGTGTGTTGCGGTATCTATGCTTATTATGATAAGTTGTGTAAATAAATTTTTCGGGATTTTATAATAGAAAAAAAGCTTATTGCTTCTTAAGAAGCAATAAGCTTTTTTTATGTATTCTATATAATAAACCAAGGTAAAATTGCTAATCCAGAAGTTACAATTGCTGTAGCAAATATTAAAAAGATAGCTTGTTTGTTTTGTTTCATGTTACATTCTCCTCTACATATCAATTGCATGCTATACGTTCATTTAATAATTAGCGGGAGACGGATCCTCCTCGCTGAGTGAAGTTTCACTTTATATTTTTAGTATAACGAATGGAAAGGATTGGAACGATCGATAAAGGTGACATGAAGATTACATTGTTGTAATGAAAAAAGCATCTTAATTAATAAGAAGATGCTTTTGAGAAATTATATTTAAATGTTAATTATTTAAGAATAAAACCATATGCTCTTCGTCCCAATATTGGCCATTATGTTTTAAGGAACGTTCTTGCACGCCGTAAGTTTGGAAGCCGAGGGACTCATATAATTTTTTTGCAGCAGTGTTATCAGCGACAACATCAAGCATGAGCTGTTCTACATGTAATTTATCGGCATTTTCAATAATCGCTTTAATTAAAGCTCGTCCTGCACCGAGGCCACGCGCTTTTGGAGAAACAAAAACTGAGCCGATTTTTGCCTTATGCTCTTGCTTAATAAATGGCTTTGTTTCTAGAGTAGCAATACCGATTAAATCATTATCTTTGAAGACACCTAGAGTATACTTATCCGGATTGCTTAATCGCTTTGCCATAGCAGCGACAGGGTTTTCCTGTTTAAGAACATCTTCATAAGAAGAGCTAAAAGCCTCAGGGTTTTTCATTAAACCTTCCATACACACTTTCAAATAAATTTCTGCATCCTCTGTTGTTAATAAGCGAATTTCCATAGTTGTAACCTCCTAGATTGATTCAAATTTAATTCATTAACTTTGTAAGATTAAGTTTAGTTAAATGTATTCTGTGACTATTCTTTCTTAATTTGTAAAAGAATGAAAAGATTATGTTACTATGTTTTCATTTTATTTATCCCGCTATTTGTGGGCAGTAAAACTCCTACCTTAAAATTCGGCTGGAGCAAAGAAGTTAGGTGGGAGTCGGGATGCCCGTAAAAGCCCGATTGGTGAAGTCTAATAATCAGTGGGGGATGAACACCCCCATACTGATTATAGTTTCACTTTATGTAATGAAATTATATATTAACTTTATTAACTATTCAAGGTTTTAATATATTACATTTTTATAACTAAAATTCCCACTTTATAAAGGAGTCATTTTTATCCAACTATTCGTGGGAGTCGGATTGCCCGTAAAACCCCGATTGGTTGGGCTAATAATTATTGAGGAGGGAAAAACCCTCCACTGATTAAATTTCCACTTTCTTTTACGTATTCAATCGTTTATTTTGTAGCCATCGATTCGTTCTGGATGTGTATAAATATTGCAAGATCCATTTCGAATAAATCCTACTACGGTAATACCTAAATCGTGGGCGAGTTGCAGAGCTAGTTTAGTTGGAGCTGATTTAGATAGAACAATTTCGCAACCTATTTTTGAAACCTTTAACAAAATTTCAGATGAGATGCGTCCGCTAAACGCAATGATTTTCCCTTGAACAGAGATATTGTTTCGTAAACAATGACCGTATATTTTATCTAGCGCATTATGTCTTCCGATATCCATTCTTGATAAAAGAATGTTATTTCGATCACATAAAGCGGTATTATGCACACCACCCGTTTGGCGAAATGTAGTTGAAGATTGTTGTAAGGAAGTCATTAGGTGAAAACATTCTTCCGGAGTAATAGTTATATGTATATCATGTAACTTTTTTGCTTTTGCTGCATCGTTGACGAAAACAAAACCTTGTCTACTTTTCCCGCAACAAGAAGTTACGTACCGTTTATTATATAAAGTTTGATAGAGCGGATTAATTTTTGATGATTTTACATGGACAATTCCGTTTTCTTTTTGGATCCATAATTCTTCAATATCTTTATAAGAAGAAATAATTCCTTCAGAAATTAAAAAACCGGTTACCATATCTTCAATGTAATTAGGAGTGCATACAACTGTTACGTATTCTTCGCTATTTAATTTAATTGTAATAGGAGATTCCGTAACAACCTCATCGGTTTGTTTTGAAAATGTACCAGATTGATAACGTACAATTGTATATGTTTCTTGAATAGGCCCCATATTAAATTCCCCTTTATATGTATTTTTCTCCATATTTATCATAAAACATCGAAAAAACAAAAGCATCTACTAACAAGAAGATGGCAGATTATTTTGGTTATTATTGTATATGTACGATATAATAGATTTGTAGAATAGCGACATTTTCAAGCTTTCGTAGTTATACCTTATAACATCTAGAATCGACTTCCAAAGGAAAGTATTTCAACAGGGCGCTTCAAAAATATGTACAACACAATTATGAAAACGGATTCATAATTGTGTTGTACAGTTAGTTGTAAGGAGAGGGGAAACTATGACAGAACAGACATTCCGTGTAACCGTTGATGGTAAAGAATTTTTCGTATCAGGTGAAAAGACGATAATCCAATTGTTTAACGAAAGTAATTTAGAACATCCTCAAATTTGTCATGTACCAGAGGTAGATCCTATTCAAACTTGTGATACATGTATTGTAGAAGTGAATGGAAGTTTACTACGTGCCTGTTCGACGAAGTTGGAAGATGGCATGCATATTGAGAGGCAATCGGAACGTGCAAAGGAAGCACAAACTGAAGCGATGGATCGAATATTAGAGAATCATTTATTGTATTGTACAGTATGTGATAACAATAATGGTAACTGTAAAGTCCATAATACAGTACATATGATGGAGATTGAAGAACAGAAATATCCATATGAACCGAAAGTAAGTGCATGCGAAGTGGATACGTCGCATCCATTCTATCGATACGATCCAAATCAATGTATTGCTTGTGGGCAGTGTGTAGAAGTATGCCAAAATTTACAAGTAAATGAAACTTTATCGATTGATTGGAGTTTAGACCGTCCACGTGTTATTTGGGACAATGGTGTGAGTATAAATGACTCGTCTTGTGTTAGCTGTGGGCAATGTGTAACAGTTTGTCCTTGTAATGCATTAATGGAAAAAACGATGCTAGGAGAAGCTGGATTTATGACTGGTTTAAAACCAGATGTGCTAAATCCAATGATTGATTTTGTAAAAGATGTAGAGCCTGGATATAGCAGTATTTTAGCAGTTTCAGAAGTAGAGTCCGCGATGCGTAAGACGAAAATTAATAAGACAAAAACAGTTTGTACATTTTGTGGTGTAGGTTGTTCATTTGAAGTATGGACGAAAAATCGTCAAATTTTAAAAGTGCAACCTGTTTCAGATGCACCGGTTAATGGTATTTCCACATGTGTAAAAGGAAAATTCGGATGGGACTTTGTGAACAGTGAAGAGCGTATTACAAAGCCGTTAATTCGCCAAGGGGATATGTTTGTTGAGGCTTCATGGGAAGAGGCTCTTGAATATGTTGCATCTAATATGCAACATATTAAATCAGAGTATGGTAGCGATGCGTTTGGGTTTATTTCTTCTTCGAAAGTAACAAATGAAGAAAACTATCTTATGCAAAAACTAGCTCGTCAAATATATGGAACAAATAATATAGATAACTGTTCACGTTATTGCCAATCTCCAGCAACAGACGGTTTATTTAAAACTGTCGGTATGGGCGGAGATGCTGGAACAGTGAAAGATATTGCTGAGGCAGGTCTTGTTATTATTGTTGGGGCAAATCCAACAGAAGGACATCCTGTACTTGCAACTAGAGTGAAGCGTGCTCATAAATTACATGAACAAAAACTAATTGTCGCAGACCTTCGTAAACATGAAATGGCGGAGCGTGCTGATATATTTGTTCACCCGAGTCAAGGGACGGATTATGTATGGCTTGCTGGGATAACGAAATACATTATCGATCAAGATTGGCACGATAAAAAGTTCATAGCTGAAAATGTAAAGAATTTTGATGAATATAGCAAAATGCTAGAAAAATATACGCTTGATTATACTGAGGGAATTACAGGGATTTCTAAAGCTCAGTTAAAAGAAATGGCTCGTATGGTATATGAAGCAGATGGTACTTGTGTACTTTGGGGAATGGGTGTAACTCAAAATACAGGAGGAAGTACAACGTCAGCAGCAATTTCAAATTTACTTCTCGTTACAGGTAACTACCGTCGTCCTGGTGCCGGTGCGTATCCGTTACGCGGGCATAATAACGTACAAGGTGCTTGTGATATGGCGACATTACCGAACTGGCTTCCGGGTTACCAAGCTGTTTCAGATGATGTGCATCGTGCGAAATTTGAAAAAGCATACGGTACTACCATTCCGAAAGAACCGGGATTAAATAATATCGCAATGTTACTTGCGGCCGAAGAAGGAAAACTGCGTGGTATGTATGTTATGGGAGAAGAAATGGCTTTAGTAGATTCAAATGCCAACCATGTACAACATATTTTAGCGAATTTAGACTTCCTTGTTGTTCAAGATATGTTCTTATCGAAAACAGCTCGTTTCGCCGATGTTATTTTACCAGCAGCACCAAGCTTAGAAAAAGAAGGAACGTTTACGAATACAGAGCGCCGTATTCAAAGATTATACGAAGTATTGAAACCGCTTGGTGATTCAAAACCAGATTGGTGGATTTTACAAAAAGTAGCTCGTGCACTGGGCGGAGACTGGAATTATGGAAGTCCAAGTGAAATTATGGACGAAATTGCATCGCTTGCACCGTTATACTCTCAAGCGACGTACGACCGTCTAGAAGGCTGGAATAGTTTATGTTGGGGTAGCCATGATGGTAGTGATACACCATTATTATATGTAGATGGATTTAACTTCCCAGACAAACTAGCACGTTTATCACTAGATGAATGGGTTCCGCCAGTTATAGCACCAGATGAGTATGATTTACTATTAAATAATGGCCGTATGCTAGAGCATTTCCATGAAGGGAATATGACGAATAAGTCGGCTGGTATTTTATCTAAAGTGTCTGAAGTATTTGTTGAAATTTCACCTGAACTTGCTAAAGAACGCAATGTGAAAGATGGTGGTCTTGTAGAGTTAGCATCACCATTTGGAAAAATCAAAGTACAAGCGCTTGTTACAGATCGTGTAACTGGAAATGAGTTATATTTGCCGATGCATGCGACAGTAAATGAAGAGGCAATCAATATTTTAACAGGAACAGCAACAGACATTTATACGTGTACACCAGCTTATAAACAAACAATGGTGAAACTGCGCGTATTACGTGAAAAAGGAAATCGTCCGTTACCATCTTCAAACCCGAGAGATAAAAAACGTCATCCGCAAAATGGTGTTGAAATCGAGCGAAAGTGGCAAAGAAAACAATACGTATCACTTGTGGACCAGAATTAGGGGGCGGAGATAATGGCAAAAGAGATTACTTTAATTAAAAAGAAGATTGTAACAGAAGAAGAAAAAAAACAGCAAGTAACAGATGAGTTGTTAAATGATCTAGCTGAAAATAGAGAAGCAGTAGAAGAGACGATGCAGCTATTAGCGCAGTTGCAAAAAGCTGGAATTTTAGATGCAGCAATTAGTTTACTTGCTGCAAAAGAAGATGTTTCCAAAATAGCTGTTGAACAATTGAATCGTGAACCAGTAAAAAACGCATTAAACAATATGATGGGGGCAGGAGAGGCATTATCTTCAGTGGACCCAGAAATAACGAAACAAATAACATCTAGTTTAGTCACTGGATTACAATTTGCAACGGATGAGCTGAAAAACGGAAAGAAAACAAAAGTGATGGATTTCTTTAAAGTGTTAAAAGATCCAGATATCAATAGAGCAATTACATTCGGTTTTAGCTTCTTGAAAGCATTTGGTCAAGGGTTAGAGAAAAAATAGAGTAAATGAAAAAGTGATGGCAAGTAGCCATCACTTTTTCATTGTATGTATAAGAGTGTTCATGTTAAGCGGAATATATTATTATTAAAAAGATGGGTTGGAAATGGAAATATGGAATCCATCTCAAATATCGTTTTAGAATGTGGAGGAATATATGCAACACCGTAAAAGACTATCTATACCAGGGGTAATGGGACATTCCTTTCAAACAGTTAGATTTGCTTTTTGGAATGTATTAACCTTTCAACTTGCTTATAAATTATTAGCAGCGATTGTATTTGTCCCGCTATTTGGGATCATTTTTAATAAGTTATTGTATTTTGGTGGTTATGCAAATGCGACGAATGATGAATTATTAGCGTTTTTAAAGACACCATACGGCATTTTGGCAATCGTAATTTTATCATTGTTAGCACTGTTTCTTATCTTTACGGAATTTGCGGTGCTTATTATCATTTCGTACTTCGCTCATAAAAGACAAAAGGTGAAATTACGTCCGATTTTATATAAAACCGTAACGTATTTACCTACTCTTTTCACATATTGCTTACCAGGATTTATTTTATATGCTGTCGTATTGTTACCTCTTTTAAATCTTGGATATGAAACGGCATTAATTCCGCAAATTCAAATTCCTAACTTTATTACAGGAGAACTGTTTAAGACAACGATGGGACAAGTTGGTTATTACACGTTCTTTGCTGTAGTTGCGTATTTGAACCTTCGCTGGATTTTTGTTCTACCTATTGTTGTTTTAGAGCAAAAGCCGTTTCGCACAGCAGCACGTAAAAGTGCAACGTTAGTAAAAGAAAGTTTTTTTAAAGTACTATTCTTTTTAGTAGGATTTTTTATTTCAATAGGGATTGTGTACGGTGTATTTTTTGGAATGTATTTATTGTGTCTATGGGGCATGTATGAATTTACAAATCCACAGGGAACATTTGCATTATTAGCAGAATCAACAATGTCTGTATTTTTAACGAGTACATTGTATTTATTTAGTTTTATCGTGACGCCATTTTATATTATGGCAATAACACGATTGTATTTACAAAAGGTTCCGGTTGAAGATGTTTTATTAGAAGAAGGATTAGATTATTCGAAAACAAAAGCAGATAAATGTTTCTTCCAAAAACATCGTTGGAAATTTATTAGTGTATATATTGTAGGAATTATTACTGCCGGAATGGTCGTTGCCTTCATTGTAACGTTTATTTCAAATTCATATAAAGAACCAATTATTATGGCTCATCGTGGTTATATTTCAAAAGGTGTAGAGAATACGAAAGAAGCTCTGCAGGGGGCTATTGATGCCAAAGCAGACTACGCTGAAATTGATGTACTGCAAACAAAAGACGGTGAACTAGCAGTTATACATGATTTGAAGCTAAAACGTCTTGCGAATGCTAATGTTCACGTGTCAGATTTAACGATGGAGGAGTTAAGACAGCTTACCCTTAGTCAAGATGGGTTTTCAGGACAAATAAGTACACTTGATGAGATCATTAAGCTGGCAAAAGGAAAAATCAAACTTAATATTGAAGTGAAGCTCCATGGTGGCGAAAAAGATTTTGTAAACAAAGTATTAAAAGCGATTAAAGATAATGAATTTGAGAAGCAATGTGTCATTCAAACGTTACACTATCCGCTTATTAAAGAGTTTAAACGTGCAAATCCAAATATAAAAGTAGGATATATACTGTATGCGAGTAGAGCTGACTTAAAGAATGTGAAGGCTGATTTTTATGTAGCAGAAGAATACATGTTAAATAAGAAATTAGTAAAAGAAGCAAGGAAGCTAAACAAGCCAATTTACGTATGGACAGTAAATGATATGGAAAGTTTAAAGGCATATTATAAGTTAAACGTGGATGGTATCATTACCGATTATCCTGAAGACGCACGTGAAACAATTAAGATATTAAAAGAGCAAGAAGATCGTGAAAGTGATATGTTTGATAAAATTACCGAGACGACAGAAGATCTATTTTCAAAGTTATTTATGATCTATCCAGCTGCTGGCTAAATGCTAGTAGCTGTTTTTTTATGAAAAGAATATATTTCTAAAGTATTGTACAAAGTAATAAGTGTATATGTATACGTCAATGCTTAGTTTTTTTACATTGTTACATTATTGTCAAATAATAAATAATCACTATGCATTTTGAATGGATATAATGAAAATAGAGTGATAGATAATGAAATGGTACGAACAAACCAATAGAATCAATGTTTTATATATTTACACTATTCTAAATATATAAACTTTAAAAAAATAGTATGTTAGCGTTTTCATAACTTTTAAGTTATGCTAGAATAAGGACATAAGTTATTAATTATTACAAAAAGAAAAAAGACTTTCTTTTTTCTGTTAATTATAAGGGGGGCATTTCATTATGCGTATTGGGGTACCAGCAGAAATTAAAAACAACGAAAACCGTGTGGCAATGACACCAGCAGGTGTTGTACATTTAGTTCGTAACAATCACGAAGTATTCATTCAAAAGGATGCAGGTGTAGGATCTGGTTTCACAGATGCTCAGTATGTTGAAGCGGGAGCAAAAATTGTTGATACAGCTGAAGAAGCTTGGAACATGGAAATGGTTATGAAAGTTAAGGAACCAGTTGAAAGCGAATACAAACATTTCAGTGAAGGTTTAATCTTATTCACATACTTACACTTAGCTCCAGAGCCAGAATTAACAAAAGCGTTAATTGAAAAGAAAGTTGTTGCTATCGCATATGAAACAGTACAATTAGAAAACCGTTCATTACCATTACTTGCACCTATGAGTGAAGTAGCTGGTCGTATGGCTGCACAAATCGGTGCGCAATTCCTTGAGAAAAACAAAGGCGGTAAAGGTATCTTACTTGCAGGTGTTCCAGGAGTTAAACGTGGTAAAGTAACAATTATCGGTGGTGGACAAGCTGGTACAAATGCTGCTAAAATTGCAGTTGGACTAGGTGCGGATGTAACAATCATCGACTTAAGTGCAGAACGTCTTCGTCAATTAGATGACATTTTCGGAAACCAAGTAAAAACTTTAATGTCTAATCCTTACAATATTGCAGAAGCTGTAAAAGAATCTGATCTTGTAATCGGTGCAGTATTAATCCCAGGTGCAAAAGCGCCAAAACTTGTAACAGAAGAAATGATTAAATCAATGGAACAAGGTTCTGTTGTTGTAGATATCGCGATTGACCAAGGTGGTATTTTCGAAACAACTGACCGTATTACAACTCATGATAACCCAACTTATGAAAAACACGGCGTTGTTCACTATGCAGTTGCAAATATGCCAGGTGCGGTTCCACGTACATCAACTCTTGCATTAACAAACGTAACAGTACCATATGCAGTACAAATTGCTAACAAAGGCTACAAAGAAGCTTGCCTAGGCAACTCTGCATTATTAAAAGGTATTAACACATTAGAAGGCTATGTAACATTCGAAGCAGTTGCAGAAGCTCACGGTGTAGAGTACAAAGGTGCTAAAGAATTATTAGAAGCAGAAACAGTATCTTGCTAATAGAAGCATTATACAAAACAAAATCGAACAATATATAAAACAACATGATAAGAGCTAAGAGATAATACCTCTTAGCTCTTCTTGGTAAAAGGGGGCATTCATCGTGGCCAACCTATTTAAAAAGAAATCCGTTACGCAATTGTTAGGGGAAAGTAAAAGTAAAACTTTGACGAAAACGCTAGGGGCATTTGACCTAACAATGCTAGGGATTGGTGCGATAATTGGTACAGGAGTTCTAGTATTAACGGGATTAGTAGCAGCAAGAGATGCTGGTCCAGCAGTTATTTTTTCATTCATGATTGCAGCAATTGTTTGTGGATTTGCAGCTTTATGTTATGCAGAGGTTGCATCTGCACTTCCTGTTTCAGGTAGTGTGTACACATATTCATATGCAACAATTGGTGAGTTTGTTGCCCATTTAATGGGGTGGACATTGTTATCCGTATATGTCGTAACGACTGCCGCAGTAGCTGGCGGATGGACAGGTTATTTCAATAATTTAGTGAGTGGATTGGGACTTGAAATTCCAAAAGCGTTGTTAACGATTCCATCGCAAGGTGGTATGGTGAACTTACCCGCAGTTATCGTTACGTTGGTGATAACTTGGTTATTATCACGAGGTACAAAAGAAAGTAAGCGTGTGAATAACATAATGGTATTAATTAAAATTGGTATTGTTGTTTTATTCATTGCAGTTGGTGTATTCTATGTGAAACCAGAAAACTGGATACCATTTGCACCGTACGGCTTAAGTGGAGTCTTTGCCGGAGGAGCAGCAGTATTCTTCGCTTTCTTAGGATTTGATGCATTAGCAACTTCTGCTGAAGAAGTAAAAAATCCGCAACGTGATCTACCGATTGGTATTATTGCTTCATTAGTCATTTGTACAATCATTTATGTTGTAGTTTGTCTCGTTATGACAGGTATGGTTTCTTATAAGGAATTAGATGTACCTGAAGCGATGGCCTATGTATTAGAAGTTGTAGGACAAGATAAAGTGGCTGGTGTAATCGCTATTGGAGCTGTAATTGGTATTATGGCTGTAATTTTCGCATACATCTACGCTACGACACGTGTATTCTTCGCTATGAGCCGTGACGGTTTATTGCCAAAATCTTTTGCGAAAATTGACAAGAAGACAGAAGCACCAACATTTTCAGTTTGGTTAACAGGAATTGGTAGTGCTTTAATTGCCGGATTTATCGATTTAAAAGAATTGTCGAATTTAGCGAATATTGGAGCGTTATTAACATTTGCGATGGTTGGTGTAACTGTCATCATTCTTCGTAAAACGCATCCGAAATTACAACGTGGATTTATGGTACCACTTGTACCAATCTTACCGATTATTTCAGTTGCAAGCTGTCTATTCTTAATGGTAAATCTACCGTTAAAAACATGGATATACTTCGGTGTTTGGTTAGCAATCGGAGTGGTTGTATACTTTGTTTATTCGAAAAAACATAGTCATTTAAAAGACGATGGAAGTTCGCAAGATAGTTTAGAAAAAGCTAATTAAAGGGATATAAAGTTAGTAAGCCTTGTGCGTCTAGGGAGCGCGCAAGGCTTTTTCTTTTGGGGAAATAAAGGAGACCAATGTTATGTTGTCGAATTTTTATGTCGGAATATAAGAAGGGGTGGAAAGATGGAGACGAAAGTTGTCGTTGGATCAGAGGGATATAATAATAACCCAGGTTGGTTACATACGAATGAAGAAGAATTAAATTTATTAAAAAGAGAAACGTGGCTTAATAAATTTCAGCCTAATTCTTTATCAGTAATTTTGGCTGAACACGTATGGGAGCATTTATCGTATGAAGAAGGTATAGAAGCAGCTAAAATATGCTTTGAGTTTTTACAAGATGATGGTTATATTCGTTGTGCAGTGCCGGATGCATTTTTCCCCAATGAAGAATATCAGCGTGGTGTGCAAGTGGGAGGACCCGGTCCGTTAGATCATCCAGCTGCAAGTCATAAAATTGTACATAACTACAAAACGATTATATCTATGTTTGAAGCAGCGGGTTTTCAAGTAAAGCTTTTAGAATACTGTGATGAGAATGGCCAGTTTCATTATAGTGATTGGGAAGAGAACGGTGGATTTATTTATCGATCGAAACGTTTTGATCATAGAAATCAAGATGGTAAATTAGGATTTGCTTCGTTAATTGTGGATGCAGTAAAAGTTAATAAATAAGAAGGGATGCACGGTAATTTTCGTGCATCCTTTTTGTATGAAGAGCATGATAGATGCGGAGAATATTTATATGTTTATTTTGAAATATGAACGAAATGTTTTGAAAAATGTATGAGAATTCATTGACACATATGAATGGATGCTCATATAATAAAGGTATAAGACATATGAATAGTTGTTCATATGTTCAAATAAAGAGGTGAGCTGTGATGGCTGAAAATAAAGTAGAAACGCAACAGGAAGCATGTTCTCAAACGGTAATTCACGAGGAAATCGTGGATCAAGTAAAACAAACAATTCCGACTGATGAAAGTTTAAGTAAAGTAGCAGAATTATTTAAAGTATTAGGTGACCGTACACGTACGAGAATATTACATGCATTATTTGAAGCTGAAATGTGTGTTTGTGATTTAGCTTATTTATTAGGAATGACGCAATCTTCAATCTCACATCAGCTTCGTGTATTAAAGCAAGCAAAGCTTGTAAAGAACCGTAAAGAAGGAAAGGTAGTTTATTATTCATTAGCTGATCAACACGTAATTCATATCTTCGAGCAAGCGTTTGAACACGTAAACGAGGAAGAATAAAAAAGCGAGGAGGGAGAACGATGGCAGAAGCATTAGTGAAAAAGAAACTTATGCTAGAAGGTTTAGATTGTGCAAATTGTGCAATGAAAATTGAAAAAGGTGTTGGGAATATAGAAGGAGTAACGTCTTGTTCCGTAAACTTTGCAACAAAAACGATGCTTTTAGAAACACCGCAAAATAAAGAAAATCAAGTTGTTACGGAAGCGAAGCAACTTGTTACAAAATTAGAGCCGCATATTAAAGTGCAAGAAGAGCAAAAAACAAAATTAATAAAAGAAGTGTTTGTATTAGAAGGCTTAGACTGTGCAAATTGTGCAATGAAGATTGAAAATAAGGTAAAGGAAATGCCAACAGTTTCAGAAGCAACTGTTGATTTCGTATCAAAGAAATTACGAGTAGAAGTTGCAAATAAACGAGAACTTGAATCGACTGTACAAAATATAAAAAATGTTGTTCAAAAGCTAGAGCCTGATGTAAAAGTTGTTCGTGAAGAGGAAAAAGGACACGACCACGGCCATGATCATGGTGATGGAAATGTGAAAAAGATGATAGGAAGATTAGTAGTCGGCGGAATTTTGACAGGGATTGCTGCGTTAGCCGGATTACCGCAAATGATAACAATTCCATTATTCGTCCTTGCGTATTTATTAATTGGTGGAGATATTGTTTGGAGAGCAGTAAGAAACATAACTCGCGGCCAAGTGTTTGATGAAAACTTTTTAATGGCAATCGCAACTGTAGGAGCTTTTGCAATTCAACAATATTCAGAAGCTGTTGCGGTAATGCTATTTTATCAAGTGGGGGAACTATTCCAAAGTATTGCGGTAAATCGCTCTCGAAAATCAATTACTTCATTAATGGATATTCGTCCTGATTATGCGAATGTGAAAGTTGGAAATGAAACGAAACAAGTATCACCAGAAGATGTGCAAATTGGTGAGTATATTATCGTAAAACCAGGTGAAAAAGTACCGTTAGACGGAAAAGTAGTTGAGGGAACATCAATGATGGATACTTCAGCACTTACAGGTGAATCTGTACCGCGAGAAGTAGAAGTTGGTAATGACGTATTAAGTGGTTTTGTAAACCAAAATGGTGTATTAATTGTTGAAGTTACAAAAGAGTTCGGTGAATCGACTGTATCGAAAATTTTAGACTTAGTACAAAATGCAAGTAGCAAAAAAGCGCCAACAGAAAACTTTATTACGAAGTTTGCACGTTATTATACTCCTGTTGTAGTTATAACAGCAGCAATAATGGCATTTATTCCACCACTTATTTTAGATGGTGCTACATTCTCCGATTGGATTTATAGAGCTTTAGTATTCTTAGTAATCTCTTGTCCATGTGCGCTCGTTGTATCGATTCCTCTTGGATTCTTTGGCGGTATTGGTGGGGCATCTAAAAGTGGTATTTTAGTAAAAGGAAGTAACTATTTAGAAGCATTGAATGATGTGAAATATATCGTTTTTGATAAAACAGGAACATTAACAAAAGGTGTCTTTAAAGTTACGAAGATGGAGCCTAGTGAAGGTATCACAGCTGAAGAGCTATTAGAATATGCGGCATTTGCAGAAGTATATTCAAATCATCCGATTGCACAATCTATTCGAAATGCATATGGAAAATCAATCGATGAAAATGCTATTGAAGACTATAGTGAAATTTCTGGTCATGGTACGGTTGTAAAAGTACAAGGAAAAGAAATTTTCGCAGGTAATGCTAAATTAATGAGCAAAGAAAACATTACATTTAAGCAACCAAATACAGTAGGTACACTAGTTCATGTTGCTGTAGATGGTAAATATGCAGGGTATATTGTTATCTCTGATGAGGTAAAAGAGGATTCAAAACAAGCAATTCAAAAGTTAAAAGAACTAGGTATTAAGAAGACAGTCATGTTAACTGGTGATGCAAAATCAGTCGGGGAAGCTGTTGGTAAAGAATTAGGTTTAGATGAAGTTCATGCCGAATTATTACCACACCAAAAAGTAGAAGAAATCGAAAAAATTGATGCAGCAAAACGCGGTAAAGAAAAGATTGCATTCGTCGGTGATGGTATTAATGATACGCCAGTACTAGCAAGGGCAGACGTTGGTATTGCGATGGGCGGCTTAGGGTCAGATGCAGCAATTGAAGCTGCTGACATCGTTATTATGACTGATGAGCCTTCAAAAATTGTGACAGCAGTAAAAATTGCAAAACGTACACGTAGCATCGTATGGCAAAATATTATATTTGCATTAGGGGTAAAAGGGTTAGTGTTATTACTCGGCGCCTTTGGTATTGCAACAATGTGGGAAGCAGTCTTCTCAGATGTTGGTGTGACGTTACTTGCAGTATTAAATGCAATGCGTGTACTACGAGTAAAAGATTTATAAAAAAGAGGACGCAATTGCGTCCTCTTTTTTATTGGTTATTTTGTTGAAATTGACTCAAGAAAATAATATCAAATATTATTTTGTTTTTAAATAATTTAATATATAAATTTACAAAAATATAATATTCTTCTTATTATTTTAATATATTTTTTACAAATATCCATATAGTATTGAAAAATGGAGAAGTGGGGGAGGGACAAAACCCCACTGATTAAAGCTTCACTTTATTTTTGTATGTTTTTTTCAACCTGTTCTCGAACAGTTTGAATATAATTCATTTTATGATCCCAACATTCTTGGCTTAAATCGACAGGGTACTCTTCTGGGTTTAAAGTTCGCATATACTCTTCCCAAAATAGTGAGAGGCTGCGTTCATTATACTTTTGAATATCTAATATATTAGGTAATTCATACGCTCTTTTACCGTTAATGAAAATATCTTGATGTAGTTCGCGTGCTTCAAAGCTTGTTACGAATTTACTTATATATGTATGAACTGGATGAAACATTTTTAAACGCTCTTCTTTTCCGGGTTCTTCTGACTCTAAAGCAATATAATCGCCCTCTGCATGATCGTTAACACGGTTAATAATACGATAAATTCGTTTAAGTCCTGGGGTTGTAATTTTTTCAGGATTAGATGAAATCTTAATCGTATCATTTAATTTTCCGTCAGTATCTTCAATAGCGACTAGTTTATAAACAGCCCCTAATGCTGGCTGCTCAAAGGATGTAATCAGCTTTGTACCAACACCCCATACATCAATTTTTGCCCCTTGAGATTTCAAGTGCATAATCGTATATTCATCTAAATCGCTAGAAGCGATAATTTTTGTGTTTGTAAATCCAGCTGCATCAAGTTGTTTTCTGGCCTCCTTTGATAAATATGCCATATCACCACTATCAAGGCGAATGCCATAAAAATCGATACGATCCCCGAACTCTTTTGCAACACGAATCGCATTTGGAACACCAGATTTTAATGTGTCGTATGTATCGACAAGAAATACACATTTTTTATGTGTTTCAGCATATTTTTTAAATGCAACATATTCATCGCGATATGCTTGAACGAAAGAATGGGCATGTGTGCCAGCTACAGGGATGCCAAATCGTTTCCCTGCGCGAACGTTACTTGTAGATGAAAAACCACCAATAAAGGCAGCTCGTGTTCCCCAAAGGGCAGCATCAAACTCATGAGCGCGTCTTGTACCGAACTCTAAAAGCTCATCATTATTTGCAGCGTGCTTCATACGTGCAGCTTTTGTAGCAATTAATGTTTGGTAATTTACAATATTTAAGAGGGCAGTTTCAATTATTTGTGCCTCGCCAAGCGGTGCATCAACACGTAATAATGGTTCGTTATTAAAAACAACTTCGCCTTCTTGCATACTACGAATCGTGCCAGTAAATTTCATGTTTTGTAAATAATGAAGGAAGTCTTCTTCAAATTGCAGCTCTGCTAAATAAGCGATGTCACTTTCGGTAAAGCTGAAATTTTCTATGTACTCTACAATTTTTTCAAGACCAGCAAAAACAGCATAGCCGTTTTCGAATGGAAGCTTTCGAAAGTATAGATCAAAAACAGAACGGCGAGTATGAATACCATCTTTCCAATATGTATAAGCCATGTTGATTTGATATAAATCTGTATGTAAGGCGTAACTATCGTCTTTATAATGATTCATTGCGAAAACACCTCCGTAATTTGGTTATAGTATACCAATTTTTCCCCTTTCGTAGCAAAGAAGTAATAGGGGATTGAAGTCAAGAGAGAAAAAAATGAAATAATGCATATTTTTTAGAAAATTTACATTTATCAATTTATATTTCTCTAGATTTTATGTATTATTAGAGTAGTGGGGGTAATGAGAATGGAGGAGGACAATGCAACAAACATTAGAAAAAATAGGCAAGCAAGTTTTTTATAAACGGCTACAGCAAAAAATGACACAAGAAGAATTATGTCAGGGCATTTGTTCTGTCTCATACTTAAGTAAGATCGAAAATGGAAAGATTGAAGCATCAGAAGAAATTCTACAATTGCTCTGCACAAGACTAGAAATTGCTGTGACGGATTTGAGAGATGTAGAAGAAGATGTGAAAGTGAAGTTGGACGAGTGGTTGAATGCATTAGTTCATTTGGACAAGCAACAAGTAGAGCGCATATACGAAGAGTTGCAAGGTGAAATGAAGCATGTGTTGGATTTTGAAATTATAAATTATTATAAACTGCTGTATACACGTTATTTAATTATGAAAAGGGATTTTCCTGCTGTTGAAGAAGAATTGGATAGATTGAAAAAAGTGTACAAGAAGTACTCACCTTTTCAGAAGATGTTGTATACGTATAGTAAAGCTCTATTACTTAGTTTGCAATATAAGCATAAAGAAAGTTTGAAGTATTTAATTGAGACAGAAGAAATGGCTAAGGAGCAAGGGTATTATGAAACGGGGATATATTATAACTTGAGTCTAGCGTATAGTCATCTAAATATCCCACATTTAGCTATGCATTTTGCTCATATTGCTATGGAAGGATTCCGTAGTGAATATAAATTCCGTTATGTAATAAATTGCCAAACGATTATTGCTTTAAGTTATGTAGAAAAAGCGCAATATGAAGAAGCTTTAAAGATTTATGAAAGTATATTGCGAGAAGTAGATTCTTTTGCGGAAAAAGACATGATGAAAGCTATGACTTTAAATAATATGGGAGAATTATATCATTATAAAAATGAGCATGATAAATCAAAGAACTATTTTCTCCAAAGTTTTGAATTACAGCAGACAGTCAATATGAATTATATTGAAACGATTTATGGGCTCGCTAAACAATGCATTCATCTTAAGCGTTATGAAGAGGCGCAGGAATGGATAGAAAAAGGAATTGATTGCTCACGTAGTGATGAAAAATATAATAAAATGATTTATTCGTTTTTTATATTTAAGTATAAATATTTTGGTGAACCTCAAGAATTTAAGAGATTCTTAGAGAATGAGGCTATTCCGTTCTTTAAGAGTGTAGGTAGTATGAAAGAATTGAAAAATGCTTATTTAGAATTAGCTATGTATTTGGAAAATGAATTTAAGTATGAAGAAAGTAATAGATATTATAAAGAAGCTATTAAAGTTTTAGAAGAAAAGGAGGAATTGAATTGAAAAGCCGTATGTATGGTGTGGTAGGAATGAGTATAGTGGCAATTTTGTCTTTTGGGGTTAACTATTCTAATCCAGATATCTATGGAGTAAAATCCTTGAAAGAAGGATCAGTAAATTACTCTAATCCAGATATTTATGGATTGAACTCTTTACAAGAAGGAAGTATACAATATTCTAATCCAGATATTTATGGTTTTAATTTTTCGGAAAAAAGCGACATAAATTATTCTAATCCAGATATTTATGGTTAAGAAAATATTGAAAAACCCCTTTCCAATCGGAAAGGGGTTTTTCAATATTTGTTCCTCAAAATTCTACAAAACTTGAGAAATTAATTATTTGAATTTTTAGTATATTAATAGTGGAAACATAATGCTAATATAAAATTACTCTTTTTCAAAAATTTTTTATTAGGGGGAAGGTTATATGAAAAGGAAGAGTTTAGCGTTAGTGTTAGCGACAGGAATGGCAGTTACAACGTTTGGAGGGACAGGCTCTGCGTTTGCGGATTCTAAAAATGTACTCTCTACGAAGAAGTACAATGAGACGGTGCAGTCACCTGAATTTATTTCTGGTGATCTAACTGGAGCAACTGGCAAGAAAGCGGAATCTGTTGTGTTTGATTACTTAAACGCGGCAAAAGGTGATTATAAGCTAGGGGAAAAGAGTGCGCAAGATTCTTTCAAAGTGAAACAAGTGAAGAAAGATGCAGTAACTGATTCAACGGTAGTGCGTATGCAACAAGTTTACGAGGGAGTGCCTGTATGGGGTTCTACTCAAGTAGCTCACGTAAGTAAAGATGGTTCTTTAAAAGTATTGTCTGGAACAGTTGCGCCTGATTTAGACAAAAAGGAAAAGTTGAAAAATAAAAATAAGATTGAAGGCGCAAAAGCGATTGAAATCGCGCAGCAAGATTTAGGAGTAACGCCGAAGTATGAAGTAGAACCAAAGGCGGACTTATATGTATATCAAAATGGTGAAGATACAACATACGCATACGTTGTGAATTTAAACTTCTTAGACCCGATCCCAGGAAACTACTACTATTTCATTGAGGCAGAAAGCGGTAAAGTGTTAAATAAGTTTAATACAATCGATCATGTGACGAATGATGATAAGTCTCCAGTTAAACAAGAGGCTCCTAAGCAGGATGCAAAAGCAGTTGTAAAGCCTGTAACAGGAACAAATAAAGTAGGGACTGGTAAAGGTGTATTAGGAGATACGAAGTCGCTTAATACAACATTATCTGGATCATCTTACTATTTACAAGATAATACACGCGGGGCAACGATTTTCACATATGATGCGAAAAACCGTTCAACATTACCAGGAACATTATGGGCAGATGCAGATAATGTTTTCAATGCAGCGTATGATGCAGCAGCGGTAGATGCTCATTACTATGCAGGTAAAACATATGATTACTATAAAGCTACATTTAATAGAAATTCTATTAATGATGCAGGAGCGCCGTTAAAATCAACAGTTCATTACGGAAGTAATTATAATAATGCATTCTGGAACGGATCACAAATGGTATACGGAGATGGTGATGGTGTAACGTTTACTTCATTATCTGGTGGAATTGATGTAATTGGTCATGAATTAACGCATGCGGTTACGGAAAATAGCTCGAATTTAATTTATCAAAATGAATCAGGAGCATTAAATGAAGCAATTTCTGATATCTTTGGTACATTAGTAGAGTTCTATGATAACCGTAATCCAGATTGGGAGATTGGTGAAGATATTTACACGCCTGGTAAAGCAGGAGACTCGCTTCGCTCTATGAGTGATCCAACGAAATATGGTGATCCAGATCATTATTCTAAGCGTTACACTGGTTCAAGTGATAACGGTGGAGTTCATACGAACAGTGGTATCATTAACAAACAAGCTTATTTATTAGCAAATGGCGGTACGCATTCTGGTGTAACAGTAACTGGTATCGGTAAAGATAAGCTAGGTGCAATTTATTACCGTGCAAATACACAGTATTTCACGCAATCTACTACATTTAGCCAAGCTCGTGCTGGTGCAGTACAAGCTGCAGCTGATTTATATGGTGCGAATTCTGCTGAAGTAGCAGCAGTTAAGCAATCATTTAGTGCTGTTGGTATAAACTAAGGCCTTAAGAGATAGCTATTAATAAAATACTTCAAAAATAAAGAAGGAGCATAGGCTCCTTCTTTATTTTTTTCTCCATTTTTTCCACAAATAATATAATCCGATACAACCCGCGATTGTTACAATCCACTTCGCTTCATTTGTACCATTCATGACATGGTATGCAGAATATACTTCAATCAATAAGGACGGTATTTTCCCTATTGTACTGGCAATACTGAAAGAGAGTAATGACATTTTGCCTAGAGCTGCAAATAAAGTAACGATACTGGACGGAATGAAAGGAATAAAACGAAAAGATAGGACTAGTAGAAATGCCTCTCTGCCTTCTACGTAAAGAAGGCGTTCTACCTTTGGATACGTATTTACTTTATCGTGAGTGAACTTTTGAAGGCCTATACGATAAATATAAAACGAGATAATAGCCCCTAATGCCTCACCTGCGATCGAAATGATTGTGCCATTTGTTACACCGAAGAGCTGTATATTAATGGCGGTCAAAAAAATACTAGGGATAAAACCTAAAAGACTGATGATGATGTTGATTAAGATACTAAGTGGAATTGCGATTGAATAATAGTCTGTTAAGAAGTTTTGAATTGTTTCAGTCATTCTTTAAAATCCTTTATCTTTTTTTGCATTACACCATATTTACATTGTATAGGCAAGTGCAAATTTACATAATGTAGAAAACAGTTGATAGAAAGGGGATTGTATACCTTATATAGGTATTGGGTATATGAAGGTATGGGTATATTTAGTTTGTTTAAAAAACACTCAATAAATCCTGTATTTAAAGGGTTTATGGAGTGTTTCGATTGGTGTTTTAATCTGGGAAATAATTATAAAAACATGGGGGTATATTTTAAAAAGGGCGAAAAACAGTGATTTGATGAAAGGGGGGTGGAAAATATAGCAAAATGAATGAGGATTTTAAAACTGTATACATTTTTTCTTTGTGAAATTGACTTTTAGTGGAGTTACGATAATAATCATGGAAGAGGTGATACGATGAAACGATTAAGTAGTCTTTTCTTGAGTAGTTTATTGGCACTAATGCTGATTTTAAGTGGATGTGCAGGAAAAGAACAAAAAACAGAAAAACCAAAAGAGGATCATTCTACATCAGTAGAAAAAATTAGTGATAATATTTTAGATGAAATGGAAGGGCCACCTAAAAATGGTCATACGATTGAAAGGCATGTAGGCAAATCAGAAGAGGATTTGAAGAATCGTTTGAAGACAGATAAAGTTTCAGCGGCAAGTACATACTATGATAAGGAAACAGCGACAAAGGCTGTGAAAGATAGTTTAAAACAACATGATAAAGAAATTCAGGATTGGTTGAAAAACTCTAAAGAGGCTCGTCTTGTATTGAATACAACTCATTCATTCCCAGTTGGGAAAACAGTAATAAAGAAAAATATGAATGTAAAAGACAAACTAGTAAAGACTGTTACTGTTTTAGCGAGAGATAAATCAGGAAATCTAGGATTTAAGATTATTACTTCTTATCCATCAGATAAATAAAGGGGGGAGTATATATGTATCCAACATTACAATACTTTCTTAAATCGTACTGTACGTTAAGTATTCATGAGGATGAAATAGTAAGCGTAATGGAAGAGTTTATAGAGCAAGAGGACGAAGAGATTGTTTTGAAATTACGCGATGAATTAGTAAATATGAAGAAAAAGAACGCGTGGGAAGAAGCGTGCGTATTAGCTGCGAAGCAAGGCAATCGTGTGTGGTCTTTAGAAGAAACGAAAGATCATCTGGAAATTTTTTTACTATTATTGCAAAAGAAAAAGGCGTGAGTAGATCACGCCTTTTTGTATACGCTTTTTGTATACGCTTTTTGTATACGCTTTTTGAAATTTGTCCGTTTGATATTATCTCATTGTTTTGGGGCACTTTTATATACGCTTTTTGAAATTTGTCCATTTGAGAGTACTTCACCGTTTTGTGTTACTTTTTTATACGTAACCGCTGTTATTTTATCACCAGTATTACTAATTACTTGAGAAGAAACTTCAACATTTTTACCAGTATTTGTACCGAAAATACGTGTAGTAATACTACCGCCATTTGAAAATGCTTGAATGTAAATATGCTTACCTGTATTGTTTTTAAATTTTAAATCCGGACCATAATCTGCCACTGCTGCATCCTGCCCAAGTGGTAAATAATTTACGGGCATAGAATGATTGCTTCGAGAAACAATTCCTAAATCTGCCCTTAAAGCTGCGCTGTATAAAGTACTACTTACTTGGCAAACGCCTCCGCCTGCACTTTGTATAACTTTACCTTGTGAATATACTGCTGCGGATTTATAACCATGTGCAGCATCAGTTACGCCAACACGGCCATTAAAACTAAACGTTTCATCAGGTGCTACAATAACTCCACTTAACGTATTAGCTGACTTATTTACGTTATAGGACTGATTTCCATTACGGCCAGCCATTGGGGTAGAGTATTCAGCAATCACTTCTTTAATCCCCATTTGTTGTATATCTTCTGTAGAACGTTCAGGTTTTATTAGTGTAACTGGTAATACAACATCGGGTGTGCCAGAAGTAATAGCTGCGCTTGTTAAATCGGTTAATTTTCCTTTATCAATTTTTTCCCCATTTTGACTTTGGCTAATATTTACTATAGAGCCTTCAACACTTAATTCGGCGTTGACAGGATTTTTTAATGTTTCATTATATTTATCCTTTATAAAGGTTTCATAAGTTGTTGTATTTAATTGTGGTGTTAATTTATAGTCACGTTTTACTTCACCGTTTTCAGCTTGCTTACGCATGTTGTAACGATTCATTACGTTCCCTTCTTGTTCTTTAAAGATATTGTCGACAATATCCTTCTCTTTATAATCTACTCCTAAATCTTTCCACGTGTAATTTTGCTTATCATTTTGGAATACGTAGTTAAGAGATTTTTGATTTAATTCATTCATCTTTTGATTAACAAGGGCTTGAATATCTGCTTTATTTTTTCCATCAAGAGAAATACCTTCAAATGTAGTGTTTGGTAGTGCAGTTGTATTTAGTTGATTATTTAATTTGGATACATATTGATATCCACCAATACCACCAACACAAAGTAATATGCCACTAGCAATAGCGGAACCAATCAGTATTTTGCTTAGCTTCATTTATTTCCCCCCAGAAAAATTTGTATAAATATATGTATTACATTTTTTGTATAAAAATGATGAAAATAACATTATGTACGTCCTAGTATACTATTATTTTCACTACGTGTGTAATGTTTTCATAAAAAATGTTACACTGCTGTAATAATTGTCTCTTTTTGTCACAATATGCATGAGAAATATGTTGAAAATTATAATAAAAAGGCTGCTTAGAAAAATCTAGCAGCCTTTTTATTATAATTTTTTATGCTCATTTTTATTCGTAACACCGAGATGTTCTTGAAGTGTTGTCGATATATCATTAACACTCTTTTCGTTTGGAACGTAATAATAAATACCACCTATATATTTATCAGTACCTTCCACTTGCAATTTATCCATTTTTAAATTTGAATCCATTGAATTTTTTGCAATAGTCATCATATCATCAAAAGTTAAATTTGTTTTTAAGTCTGTATCGACAGCATCTAATAGGCTTCCGATTTTATTAATGGAATTGAGAGATAGGGCTTTTTCAGCAATAGCCTCTAAAACAAGTTGTTGTCGTTGACCACGCATATAATCACTATCAATATGACGCGTTCTAGCTAGTGCAAGTGCTTCTTCTCCATTTAAATGTTGACGCCCTTTTTTTAGGTGAATTGCATCTGCTTCGTCGCTACTATTTTGTTCTGTGAACTCAACTGGAACGTCGACAGTTATACCACCTAGAGAATCAACAATCTTGATAAAGGATTTGAAATTAAATTTTACATAGTAATCAACTGGTACATCTAAAAATTTTTCTACTGTATCAATTGTGCTGTCTACACCACCAAATACATGTGCATGTGTAATTTTATCATATTTATCACGTGATTTAATGAAGACGCGTGAATCACGTGGAATGCTGACTAGTTTAACAGATTTATCATTTTTATTAATTGTTGCAAGTAGTAATGCATCTGTACGAGTCGCTTTTCCGTAACCTTTTTCCCTGATATCACTTTCATCAACACCCATGATCAGGACAGAAATATTATCAGTCATAGGTTTAACAGCTTTTTCACGTTTGCTGGATTTATCTCCTCGGCCGAGTTCAGAATAAGCGTTGCTTAAGACGGATTTTGCTTTACTGTATATATGGAAGGAATAGCCTCCTGCTCCCATTGCTACAATAAGTAAGGGAATAAGAATGAACCAAAGTAGGCGCTTTTTCTTTGAGCGTCCTTTTTTGGCTCGAGTTTCGTTGTTAATGTCGGATTTCATCATTTTTTCTCCTTTAAAACAATCAAAGTGTATACATCTAGAAGCGTATTAAAACACATAAAAAATATTTTACGCTAAATAAAAGGTATTGTACATGTATAAAAAATAGATGTATTGATTATTTATAAGACATCTATTCGTTATTGTATACAAAAGACAGGGATAAGAAAATGATAAAATTTTACCTAATTAAAGCATAATACTTACAATAATCGCAGATAAAATACTAACGAGAGTAGCGCCGTATAGTAATTTTAGGCCGAAGCGGGCAACAACATTTCCTTGTTCTTCGTTTAACCCTTTTACCGCACCGGAAATAATTCCAATGGAAGAAAAGTTGGCAAAAGAAACGAGGAAGACAGAAATAATACCAACTGTACGGATAGAGAGAGTGCTGGAAATTTTACTAAGATCCATCATTGCTACAAATTCATTTGTTACAAGCTTTGTTGCCATAATGCTACCCGCTGTGACAATTTCAGAACTTGGTACGCCGATAAGAAATGCAATAGGGGCGAATACATAGCCTATTAATTGTTGGAAAGTAATGCCGAATATAATGAGGAATAGGTCATTAATGCAACTCATTAATGCGACGAATCCAATGAGCATAGCACCGACGACAATTGCTACACGAAAACCATCAAGAATGTATTCTCCAAGCATTTCAAAGAAACTTTGTTTTTCCCCTTTTATTACCAAAATGTCTTCATCATCGTTAACGTCGTAAGGGTTAATAATGAGTACGATAATAAAACCACTAAATAAATTGAGAACGAGTGCGGTTACTACATATTTTGGTTCAATCATTGTCATATAGGCACCGACAATGGACATAGATACTGTTGACATAGCAGAGGCGCAAAGTGTATATAGTCGATGTTTTGGAATTTGGGCTAATTGTTTTTTAACCGTAATAAAAACTTCTGATTGGCCGACAATAGCGGAAGCGATGGCGTTGTAAGATTCTAATTTCCCAAGACCGTTTATTTTACTAAGAAAGAAACCAATCCAACGAATAAAGAATGGTAGTATTTTGAAATGTTGTAATATACCAATTAAGACGGAGATAAAGACAATCGGTAATAATACGTTAAGGAAAAATGGCATTTCCCCTTTATTTGCAAGACCGCCAAATACAAAGTTTATACCACTGGCAGCATACTCAAGTAGCCTCGTAAACAGGCCAGAAATTACCGTAATAAGTATGAGACCAATTTCTGTATTTAATAATAAATAGGTTAAAATTAATTGTATAATAAGCATGATGAAAATTGGTTTAAATTTAATATGTTTCTTATTGTTGCTAGCAATATAAGCAAGGAAGAAAACAACGATAAGTCCCACGAAAAAAGTAATAAATTTCATAGTAAGCCCCCTAAAAGAGATATTCTGCTATATATGTTTTTCATTTCAAGGGAGAATATGCATCTTTAGTAAAGAAAGGAATAGAGAGAGCATGAATATATGTAGAGTGCACCACGTTGCAATTATTTGTTCGAATTATGAACTGTCAAAGGATTTTTATACTCGGATATTAGGTTTTAAAGCGATAAATGAAGTATATAGAAAAGAACGAGATTCTTATAAGTTAGATTTATGTGTAGGGGAAGAGTATCAAATTGAATTATTTTCATTTCCTAGTCCACCTGAGCGCCCAAGTTTTCCAGAAGCAGCTGGACTTAGACATTTAGCATTTGCTGTTACAAATATAGAAGAAGCTGTAAACCATTTAAAACAATGCGGTGTGGAGACTGAAGCGATACGTATGGATGAAATTACGGATAAAAAATTTGTCTTTTTCCAAGATCCTGATGGCTTGCCTTTAGAATTGTATGAGGCTTGAAATTGGTGAATTTTATATAGGGTTGCTTTCAAATAAATGAAGAAACTAAAGTGAAACTTCTTTTGTAAAGGAGGTGTAACTTTAGCTAAGAAAGCTAAAGGACATATGTGGATATTTTAAAATTACTGATGGTAGCCATCCTTATTGCGTTAACAGCATTTTTTGTGGCTGTTGAGTTTGCAATTATTAAGGTGCGTAGCAGTCGTATTGATCAACTCGTTAGTGAAAAACGAAGAGGAGCATTGGCAGCTAAAAAAGTAACTTCGAATTTAGATGAGTATTTATCAGCATGTCAGTTAGGTATTACAATTACTGCTTTAGGGCTTGGGTGGTTAGGAGAGCCCACTATAAAACATATACTCGAGCCGTTGTTTTTAAAACTACACCTATCTCCTGCAATTGCAAGTACAGTTTCATTTATTATTGCCTTTGCAGTTATTACGTTTTTACATGTTGTCATTGGTGAACTTGCTCCGAAGACGCTCGCTATACAAAGGGCAGAGCAAGTTAGCTTATTATTATCGAAGCCAATTATTTACTTTTACCGAGTAATGTATCCGTTTATTTGGGTTTTAAATGGTTCTGCAAGGCTTGTAACAGGGTTATTCGGATTACATCCGGCTTCTGAACATGAAGTAGCTCATTCGGAGGAAGAATTACGATTAATCTTATCTGAGAGTTATGAGAGTGGAGAGATTAATCAAAGGGAATTTAAATATGTAAATAATATTTTTGAATTCGATAATAGAGTCGCAAAGGAAATTATGGTACCTCGTACGGAAGTTGTAGGTTTATATGAGGACGAACCATTTGAAACACATATTAAAATAATCGCACAAGAAAAGTACACGAGATATCCCGTATTTGGTGAAGATAAAGATGAAATTATTGGGATGGTTAATGTAAAGGATTTATTTATTCGTTATATGGATGGTAATCGAGAAGAGGGGTGCTCGATTACGCCATATACAAGGCCAGTTATTGAAGTGTTAGAAAATATACCTATTCATGATTTGCTATTACAAATGCAAAGAAAACGAATTCCATTAGCTGTATTATATGATGAATATGGTGGTACAGCGGGGATCGTTACACTAGAAGATATTTTAGAAGAAATTGTTGGAGAAATCCGAGATGAATACGATGAAGATGAACACCCGCCTATAGAGCATATAAGTGAAGGGTGTAAAATCGTAGAGGGAAAAGTGCTTATTAGTGAAGTAAATGATTTATTTGGCATACACTTAATCGCTGATGATGTAGATACAATTGGTGGCTGGATTATGGTACAAAAGCAAATCGTTGCTGAAGGAGATATTATTGAAAAACACGGCTTTTCTTTTAAAGTTCTTGAAAAGGATATGCATCAAATTAAGCGAGTTGAAATAAAGAAAGTAGAAGAATGAATGGATTTTCTATATAAACTTTAATAAAAAGTATATATAGAAAAATAAATGTTTGCGCTTTCAAAAAAGGTGCTATATAGTGAAAGTGGATACTGAAGAATTCATTTAATGATACTCGTATTTTATAGGGCGAATTCTTTAGATAAGGATTTAGAATGAAAAGTATAGGTGATGAAAAATGATAGCAACGAAGGATATACGTATAGAAAAAGATTTTTTAGGTGAAAAGGAAGTACCGAGTGTAGCTTATTATGGTGTACAAACATTACGTGCCGTAGAAAACTTTCCTATTACAGGATACCGCATTCATCCGTCACTCATTACGGCAATGGCAATTGTAAAAAAAGCGGCAGCGCTTGCGAATATAGATACAGGTTACTTAGCTAAAGATATCGGACAAGAAATTGCAGAAGCGGCACAAGAGATTGTTGATGGAAAGTTCCATGATCAATTTATCGTAGACCCGATTCAAGGCGGAGCAGGTACTTCAATTAATATGAATACTAATGAAGTAATTGCAAATAGAGCCTTGGAACGTATGGGATACGAAAAAGGTGAATATGCGAAAATTAGCCCAAACACTCATGTGAACATGGCCCAATCAACAAATGATGCGTTCCCAACTGGGATTCATATAGCAACTCTTATGATGCTGGAAGAACTTCTTGTTACAATGGAAGAACTTCACTCTGCTTTTCATGATAAAGCAAAAGAGTTTGATCACGTTATTAAAATGGGGCGTACGCATTTGCAAGATGCAGTTCCAATTCGCCTTGGGCAAGAATTTGAAGCATATAGCAGAGTGCTAGAGCGTGATATAAAAAGAATTAAACAGTCTCGTCAACATTTATACGAAGTTAATATGGGTGCGACAGCTGTTGGTACGGGATTAAATGCAAACCCTACTTATATAGAACAAGTTGTGAAGCATTTACGAACTTTTAGTGGTTTCCCTCTTGTTGGTGCAGAGCACTTAGTTGATGCGACGCAAAACACAGATGCATATACAGAAGTATCTGCAGCACTAAAAGTATGTATGATGAATATGTCTAAAATTGCAAATGACCTTCGTATTATGGCGTCTGGTCCACGTGTTGGGTTGGCGGAAATTCAATTACCAGCTCGTCAACCAGGTTCATCTATTATGCCGGGTAAAGTGAATCCAGTTATGGCAGAAGTAATTAACCAAGTTGCTTTCCAAGTAATTGGAAATGATCATACAATTTGCTTAGCGTCAGAAGCTGGACAATTAGAGTTAAATGTAATGGAGCCGGTATTAGTATTTAATTTAATTCAATCCATCAGTATTATGAATAACGGTTTCCGTGTATTCCGTGAATACTGTATAAAGGGAATTACAGCGAATGAAGAGTTGCTTAAGCAATATGTTGAAAAAAGTGTTGGAGTTATTACAGCAGTGAATCCTCATATTGGTTATGAAGCAGCTTCTCGCATTGCACGTGAAGCAATTGCGACAGGAAAGTCTGTTAGGGAGCTATGTTTAGAACATGGTGTACTTACAGCAGAAGAGCTTGATATTATTTTGGATCCATACGAAATGACGCATCCTGAAATTGCTGGTGCTTCTTTATTAAAGGATAAAGTGAAACTTTAATCAGTGGGGGGGGGAATCCCCCACTGATTATTAGTTGAACCAATCGGGCTTTTACGGGCAGTTGATCTCCCATCTAACTCCCTCGCATTCGCCGAATTTTGGGGTGGGAGTTTTACTGCCCGTTAATGCGGGATAAAAAAATGTAATGTAAAAAGCACCGATCCATTTGGATCGGTGCTTTTTTAGAAGATATTAAATACAGAGTTAAGTTGAAGTAAGCTAATAATAGCTAAGAAGATTAAACTATATTTCATTACTATTTTAAATAGAGCAGATTCTTGACCAACTAGTCCAACTGCTGCACAAGCAACTGCTACAGATTGTGGTGAAACCATTTTTGCGATTGTACCACCAACTACGTTTAATGAAACGAGAGTAGATGGTACGATGTTTAACTGATCGGCAGTTACTGCTTGAAGTGGTGCGAATAATGAACCACTTGATACGACTGAACCTGTAATGAATACGCCAATCCATCCTAAGATTGGAGAAAGAACTGGGAATGCATTTCCCGTAGAAGAGAATGCAAGTCCAAGTGTAGATGACATACCAGAGTAGTTTTCTACGTAAGCTAAAGCGATAACGCTACAAATTGTATATACTGGAACTTTTAGTTCTTTTATTGTTTCGATCATTAATTCTTTAATCATTTTGCCGTTTACACGGTAGACGATAAGTGAAACGATGATTGCTAATACAATCGCAGTAGTTGTAGAAGAGAATACATCTAGTTTGAAAATCGCTGCGAAAGGTGTATCAGCCTTTGTAATTGGTGCAGTTTTCATAACCGCATTATGAAGACCAGGGAATTGAATGTTAAATACTAAGTTTGCCAATGGACCATCCGGAGCAAATAAAGCTTTAATTGGTTTTAAATTAAAGATTGTTACAAATGCAGTTAAGAATACGAATGGGGACCAAGCATATAAAATTTGATTGAATGTATGAGATTCTTTTTCTTCTTGTTTTTCTTCTTTAGCAGAAGATTTTGGTTGCCAAACACGTAAGAATAATGTAAGAGCGACCATACTTACGACTGCTGCGAAAATATTAGTAAGTTCAGCGCCTAAGAAGTAAGTCACAAGGAACTGAGTAATTGCGAAAGAAACACCACTTACAAGAATACCTTGCCAAGTTTCTTTAATGCCTTTAAATCCATCTACCATTGAAACAAGTAAGAACGGTAAAACAATGCTAATGAATGGCAAAATGTAAACAGCTTGACGACCGACAGTTAATGCATCTAGCCCAGTTAATTGTGCAGGTACTGTAACTGGAATACCCATAGCACCCATAGCACCACCAGCGATATTAGCTACTAAGCAAATACCTGCTGCTTTTAATGGATTAAAGCCCATACCTACAAGTAATGCAGCTGTAATAGCAACTGGAACACCGAAACCAGCTGCGCCTTCTAAGAAAGCACCGAAAGAATAAGCGATTAATAATACTTGTAAACGCTGATCATTTGTAATACTTGAAATGCTATCACGAATGACATTGAATTGTTCTGTTTTAACAGTTAATTTGTAAAGGAAGATAGCTGCGATAACGATAGTACAAATTGGATAAAATCCAGATAAAACACCGAATCCGGCAGATGCTACAGCTACAGTTGCGGGCATTTTATAAACAAATATAGCAAGAATAATAGCGACGATCACACTATAAAGCCCAGCCATGTAACCTTTCATTTTGAATCCCACTAAACAAATAATGAAGCAAAAAATTGGGAGTGCTGCGATTAGTGCAGATAACCAAATATTGTTTAATGGGTCATAAATTTGTGTCCAAGTACTCATAATAATGACAACTCCTATCTATTATATGTGAAGAAATTCACATTATTTGTGAAACTATTCACAATCAACTTACATGCTTAGTATATTCTCCTTCAACACTATTGTCAACGTGAAAAAGTATAATTATTCCATAATAGTATTAAAAGTAACATTTTGTTCATAAAGTAGACAAAAAGCGTAATCAAATTGATTTGAATACGCTTTTATAAATTATTGACATATTCTTTCATTTTTTCATATGTCATTGGTCCTACATGCTTATATTGAATGACACCGTTTGAATCGATGACAAAAGATGTTGGAATACTGATAATTTGATATGCAGCACTTGCCTGTCCTTTCTGATCTAATAGGACGGGAAAGGTATATTTGTTTTCTTCAAGAAATTGTTTAACATTGTTCGGGTCTTTTTCAGTAGCTGTCGCATTTACAGCAACAATTTCAATCCCCATATCTTTAGTATCGTGATAAAACTTTTCCATATCAGGCATTTCTATTTTGCATGGACCACACCAGCTTGCCCAAAAATTCAATATTACTTTTTTTCCTTTATAGTCTGTAAGACGAACTTCTTGACCAGTGGTTGTTTCCAGAAGGAAATTGTGGGCAACATTGCCAACTTCAGTTCCAATGGGGGTGTTTGATTTTGAAGCTATATCTTCTTTGTTGTCTAATAGGAAGTGATCGATAATAGTCCAGCCAACGGCAATGCTAATTAACGCAATAATAAACCATTTTTTAATATTATATCATCCTCCTTACTTAAATTTCCTTTTTATCGTAACAAAGTGGTTAAATATGGTCAAATTACTTTACGATAGGTTATCAATTATGGACGATATTTTACAATATCATTACTGTACATTTCAGTAAGGTGAAAATATAACAAAAAGCCTGATAAAACAACGTTTGTAAGCAAAGTATTGCTAGCCCTTTGTTTTGCTTTTTTATTGTATCATATAGTATAATATTCAAAATCAGGTGGGATTTTTTCTTGAACTGTGTGCTGATAAAAGTCGGAAAATTTTCTCAGCATTATAGGTTGATAAAGTTATGTCGTAACAGGAAATATAAGAACAGATATATAAATAAATAAAGAGAAAATAAAAAATGAAAATGAGGGGAATTTTATGAACCAAAACCAATTTGACTGTCGTATTTCAGAAGAAGACGTACAGATGTTAAGAGCATTAGCTCATCCACTTCGTCTACGTTTAGTAATGGAACTGATGCAGCGTGGAACATGTAATGTAACACAATTACAAGAGGTATTAGAAATTCCGCAATCAACTGTTTCGCAGCATTTAACGAAATTAAAACAAAATAAAGTAGTACGCTTTGAGAGACGCGGGTTAGAAGTGTACTATCAAATTCATAACGATAAAGTAAGTGAAGTAGTAAAAACATTATTTTCTTAATTTTTGAATATTATGGAAAGAAGACGTGTGAAATATACGTCTTTTTTTATTTGGAAAGGATCTAATAATAGGAAGATTTGAGAGCGTATATATTAGCGCGTTAGAAAGAAACAAACTATCGGTTGAAGTGCTAAATTGACGGAATATATTCTGAAGGGATATGAAAAGATAGAAAGGAGTGTTGTAAGCCAAAGGAGGAATAATATAATGGATGTAAAACGTGTGAAACAGATATTATCTTCTTCAAGTAGAATTGATGTTACATACGAGGGAGTCCCCGTATGGATTGAGAGCTGTGATGAGCAGAAGGGTAGTGCTCAAGTGTATGACGTATCCAACCCAGGAGAGAGCGTTCACGTGGATGTGACGGCTTTAGAAGAGATGTAATAGAAAAGACGCTTCTAATTGTAGAAGCGTCTTTTTTATTTACTATTCCATCATATGTGCAATTTTCTTAGAGAACATAAGAAGTACTAATCCTAGCACGATTACGATAACACCGATGCTTGCGAATACTTCTAAATATCCTAAAGATTGAGTGAAAGCAGCTAATTGTCCTGCTAATAAGTTTGCACAGCCAGTACCAGCTAACCATACACCCATTAATAAAGATGCTAATTTAAGAGGAGCGATTGCACTTACCATAGATAATCCGATTGGTGATAAGAATAATTCACCAATTGTATGGAACATGTAAGTGAACACAATGAACAGTAAGTTTGCTTTCATTGTAATGTTACCTTCATCGCTACCAGTTTTTAAAACAGCTAAAGTTAGAATTAAATATCCAACTCCTAGTAAAATCATACCTAATGCCATTTTTGTTGGGATTTTTAAATCACCATTTTTTGTTTTTGAAAGTTTAATCCATAATGCAGAAACAGGTAATGCTAATAAGATGATGAACAATGGGTTTACAGATTGGAACCAAGGTGTTGGAATTGTAAATCCACCAATTGTACGATCTACGAATTTATCTGTATAAAGTGTTAAAGAACTACCAGCTTGTTCAAATCCTGCCCAGAAGAATACAACGAAACAAGTTAAAATTAAAATTGCAGCTGTACGTTTTTTCTCTTGTGGTGTTAAAGGTTTTTTCTCAATTACTTTTGCGTTTTGCTCTTTAGATTGTTTACCGACAACAGTTGTTCCGATTGTACCTAAGTAACGAGGCGCTAAGAAATTAAAGGCAATCTGACCAATGATCATACCGATACAAGCTGTTAAGAATCCGTATTTATAATCTGTGAAATAACCGCAAATGAATGGAGCGATAAAAGCTCCTAAGTTAATTCCCATGTAGAAGATAGTGAAGGCACTATCACGACGAGAATCATTTTCGCTATATAATTGACCTAATAAAGTCGAAATATTTGGTTTGAAGAATCCATTACCGATAACTAATAATCCTAAGCCTAAGAAAAGTCCAGTTTTAGTGTTCATGGAAAATAGTACAAAGTTACCAAGTGCCATAATGATACCACCGATGGTAATGGCGTGTCGTTTCGTAATGAAATGGTCAGTTAGCCAACCACCAATAATCGGTGTGAAGTATACTAACATTGTGAAAATACCGTAAATCTGTACAGCAACTGCTTTATCAAAGCCTAAACCGCCACTTACTAAGCTCGTTGTTAAATAAAGAACTAATAAGCCACGCATTCCGTAATAACTAAATCTTTCCCATGCCTCTGTAAAGAACAACAAATATAATCCTGGTGGATGTTTTTTTGGTGATTGTTGCTCTCCAGCTTTGTCTAATTTTAAAGCTGCATCCATGTTTGTTTCCCCCTAATCCTGTATAACGGATATTTATGTAATTATTTTAATTCACAAAATATTTAGAAGTCAATAGAATTATATGGAAATAGCAAGAAAATTTATGAAAAAATCTATTTTTCTTCAACCGTTATTATATTTTTCCCTGAAAACAAGATAATAAGCGTTTTCAAATGTAGTAATTGAATTCTAAAATAAAGTAAAATAGTGATAAATCAGAAAATTTAGATTAGAATATTTATTCTGATATAGAGAAAATATACTATATTTACTTTTATAATATAACATATCGGGAATAAAAATACAAAATGAAATAATGTGACACTTCAGTGAAATGAAAAAACCAGCTCCATAAAAGAGGGAGCTGGTTAGAATGAAATTATTTAACAAAGCGTTTTTCAATGTCGTCTAGTAGTAAGTTAGCAGCCATTACACCGCCAGCTGTATTCCAAATAACGTCGTCAACTTTGTATGCTTTTCCGTTCTTTACTGCATTTAAGTTTTTAAAGAGAGGGTCGTTTATATATTCTTTTTCTAGTTCAGAACCTTTTTTCTCATTGCCTTTATCGAATGTGAAGTAGAATAATACATCGCCATCCATTGCCGAAATACGCTCTTTAGATACGTTACGTTCTGCGAAATCATCTTTGTTTTGATCTCCAGGACGTTTAAATCCAAGTTCTTTTAAAATAACACCAGAGAATGTATCGCCATGATAAATACGAACATCACCAGGCATAAAACGTACCATAGAAATTTCTTGATTTACTTTATCGCCAAGTTGGCCTTTCAAATCTTTCATACGTTTTTCGTAATCAGCTAAAACCTTTTGACCTTCTTTTTCTTTATTTAAAGCCTTTGCATAAAATGTGAAGTTATCTTTCCATTCACCACGTAATGTTTCAGAGAACACAGTAGGTGCAATAGCTTTTAGTTGCTCGTACACTTTTTCGTGACGCATTTTGTTACCGATAATTAAGTCTGGTTTTAAAGAAGCAATCGTTTCAACGTTAACTTGTCCTTCGTCGCCAACAACTTTTACATCTTTCATTTTGTCCTTAATATGTGGATACCACGGATCACCAGTCCAAGACTTTACAGCACCAACGGGTTTCACACCTAATTCAAGTAAAGCTTCAGTTCCTTCATTCGTTAAAATAACTACACGTTTTGGATTAGCAGGAACTTCTGTTTTACCCATTGCGTGTTCAACGGTAATCATTTCTTTTTTATTATCTTCTTTTGTTGATTCTTCTTTGTTATTTGATTTTCCACAAGCACTTAAAAGAAGTGAAAAAGCTAGTAGAAATACAAATACTGTAAACGATTTCTTTTGCATGAAATTCATTATGTACCCCCTACATGTTGAGAATATTTTTCAATAGCAAGCATGATATTAAGCCTTTATCTTTTGATTGTCAATATATATTACTGAAAATAGTTCTCATTATCGTTGACAATGAGAATTAAGTTGAAATACACTTACAACGTATCATTATACATTGAAGGGGAAACGCTGCATGTTATTAAAAACAAATCAAGCAAAATGGATTGGATTATTTGTTGGAATCATTGCAGTCGTTATTTGTATTTGGGGAAGTATTATTTTCGGATATACAAATACGAGTTGGAAATTAGCGTTAGATGCTTTTTTCCATTTTAATGGTTCAAATGAGCATATTATTATTCAAAATGTGCGTTTACCAAGGGCGTTAATTGCAGCAAGTGTTGGCGCTAGTTTAGCCATTGCGGGTTGTTTAATGCAAACTTTAACAAAGAATCCGCTTGCTTCTCCAGATTTTATTGGATTAAATTCAGGCGCTGCGTTCTTTATAGTTGTAGCAATTGTACTTTTTTCCGTTACGTCTTTATCGGCTTTCACTTGGATTGCCTTTTTAGGAGCGGCAGTTGCAGCAGTACTTGTATTCGCCTCTAGTTCTTTAGGAAAAGAAGGGACAACACCTCTTAAGTTAACGTTAGCAGGTGTTGCAATCAGTGCGTTATTTTCATCATTAACACAAGGGTTACTTGTTTTAAATGAAAAAGCATTTGAAGAAGTGTTATTTTGGCTTGCCGGATCTGTGCAAGGAAGAAAGTTAGAGATTTTACAATCTGTATTCCCATATTTATTAATAGGCTGGATCGCATCTCTTATGATGGCAGGGAAAGTAAACACATTAATGATGGGGGAAGACGTTGCAAAAGGACTTGGACAACGAACAATTTTAATGAAATCATTCGTACTACTTATTATTGTATTGCTGTCTGGTGGTTCAGTTGCGGTCGCTGGTCCAATTGGATTTATTGGTATTGTTACTCCGTATTTTGCCAGATTCCTTGTTGGAGTAGATCACAGGTGGAGAGTACCGTATAGCGGCTTGTTAGGTGCAATACTATTACTCTTAGCTGATATAGCAGCTAGATATGTCATTATGCCACAAGAAGTACCAGTAGGGGTTATGACAGCATTTATCGGGGCCCCATTCTTTATTTATATTGCACGTAAGAGAGGGCTTAGCAAATGAAGAAGTATATTCCGTTTCGTATTGGAAAAGGCGAGCTCTCGTTTTTAATGTATAAACGAGCTTGTCTCGTCTTATTGAGTTTACTAGTTGTTTTAATAGGATTATTTTTTGCGAGTGCAGGTATGGGGGATATGAAAATTGCTCCTTATGACGTATGGCAAGCGATTACCGGAAATGGTGATGCGATGTCAAATATGGTTGTAAATAAATTTCGTATGCCGCGTATTTTAATTGCTATCCTCGTAGGAATTGCGCTTGCGGTAGCGGGCTGTATTTTACAAGGGCTCGTTCGAAATCCGCTTGCTTCCCCTGATATCATCGGAATTACGGGCGGGGCAAGTGTTGCAGTTGTACTCTTTTTAGCTATATTTAGTGATAAAAACAATGCGTTAACAGTAAGCATTCATTATATGCCGCTAGCAGCTTTTGCTGGGGCAACAATTGTAGCGTTTTTTGTATATTTATTTGCCTGGAAAAATGATGGATTATCACCGATTAGTCTTGTTTTAATTGGTGTTGGATTTTGGGCATTAACGAAAGCAGCAACAACTTTATTTATGTTGTTAGCACCAATTTATCAAGCAAGTCAAGCGAATGTATGGATCACAGGTACTGTTTATGGCTCTTCGTGGCAAAACGTTATGATACTTGCGCCGTGGGTTCTTATTTTAACGGTAATATCATTTATAGCGGCTAGACATTTAAATGCTCAAGAGTTAGGGGATGATATTGCGGTAGGACTGGGTGTTCCTTTAACGAAGTCACGCGTATTCATGTTATTACTTAGTACAGCTTTAATTGGCGGGGCAGTTGCCTTTGCAGGAGGAATTGGATTTGTTGGTTTAATGGCACCTCATATTTCGCGAAGATTAGTTGGCTCTTTCTACGGTGCATTGCTCCCAGTTGCGGCGATTATCGGTGCAATTCTAGTACTCGCTGCAGATTTAATTGGGCGTACAGTTTTCGCACCACTTGAAATTCCAGCAGGGGTATTTACATCAGCAATTGGTGCACCTTATTTTATTTATTTACTTTATAAAAGTCGGAATTCATAAAGGGAGATGAATATGCAAAAAGCATTGGAGACGAAACGCTTGACGCTGTCGTATGGTGAAACGATTATTATTGATGAGCTGAATTTAGAAATTCCAAAAGGGGAAATTACAATCTTCATCGGTTCTAACGGTTGTGGGAAATCAACTTTATTACGTTCACTAGCTAGATTATTAAAGCCAACAACCGGTGACATTTTGTTAGATAATCAAGCAATTCAAAGTATGCAAACGAAGCAAATTGCTCGTCAAATGGCGATTTTACCGCAAGGGCCACAAGCACCAGAAGGACTTACAGTATTGCAACTTGTAAAGCAAGGACGTTATCCATATCAAACATGGCTGAAGCAATGGTCCGAAAAAGATGAGGAAATGGTACAAAAAGCGCTTGCTGCAACGGGTATGACAGAATTTGCTGAGCGTGATGTTCATGCCCTTTCAGGTGGACAACGTCAACGTGCTTGGATTGCAATGACCCTTGCACAAGATACAGATATTATTTTGCTTGATGAGCCGACTACATATTTAGATATGACGCACCAAATTGAAGTGTTAGATTTATTATTCGAATTAAATGAAACAGAGCAAAGAACGATTGTTATGGTATTGCACGATTTAAATTTGGCATGTCGTTATGCAGACAACATTGTGGCTATTCAAGATAAACAAATATATGCGCAAGGTAAACCAGAAGAAGTTATTGACCAGAAGTTAGTTCGGGATGTATTCCGTATGGAGTGTCAAATAAGCGCTGATCCGTTATTTGGGACACCGCTCTGTATCCCGCATGGAAGAGGAAGACGTGTACTTAAAGAGGCTGTTCAGGCGATGAGATAACGAAAAAAGACGATGAGGATTCATCGTCTTTTTTATTTTTGGCAAGAAAATAATAGAAAAAGGGGAATACGTAAACGTCGTTCATATTCTTCTTCATCTTGAAAACAGTTTCGATTTGGTGTAGCTTCTTTTAAGCTTGTAATCGTAAATCCGGCTTGTTGTAATAATGTAAAATATTCTTCCGTAGTCCGGTGATATTTAATAACTTCTTGATCAATCCATGGCTCAACTCGTTTTCCTGTTTCGAAATAATCATCGACGAGCCAACTAGTTCTTTTACCACTCGTTTGCAAGCTTTCAAATGAAGAGGTAATAACGGGATGTTGAACGCTAAAGGTGAAGGTTCCGTTTGTTTTTAAAGTTTGAAACACATTTTGAAAAATGATATCAAGGTGTTCAATATAATGTAAGGCGAGTCTAGATGTTACTAAATCAAAAGTAGAAGGAGGGTATGTGTAGTCTTTGAGGTTTAAAAAATGAACGGTGCCATTTTTATTTTCTAGTTGTTTTTTAGCTTTTTCATACATAAGCTCGGAGCCTTCAATACCAGTGTAAGAGTGGCATCCATGTTCTAATAATTCTTCGCCGAATTTAGCATCACCACAACCTAAATCGAGGATTTGTTTTCCTGATACATTGCCAATGAGCTGAAAGAATGCTGGTTTTTCAAGGGATTCGTTTGGACTATTTTCTCGATATCTTCGCTGCATATATTGCTCTAAAAACGATTCGTTATTATATACATCAGATTCAGTAAAAGCCATTTTAAAAGCCTCCTAAATATTTTTTTAATTCTATCAAATATGAAAAGTAAATGATAGATTTCTTGTAATGAATCATATATAATCTAAAAATGTAAGCGGTTTCTTTAAACTATTTTTCTATAATAAATTCTGAAAACGTGTTAAGCTAGTAGAGGGATTATTAGAACTATTAAGATAATAATCCGCTTACATGAACGATGGGAGGCTTCACGATGTCTAGTAAAACACTTGCAAACTTTTTAGAAGAAAATTTAGAGGATTTAAAATCAAAGGGGCTTTATAACGTAATTGATCCGCTTGAAAGTCCAAATGGACCGATTATTACAATTGGCGGAAAAGAATATATTAACTTATCTTCAAACAACTATCTTGGATTAGCGACTGATAATCGCTTACAAGAAGCAGCAATTGGTGCAATTCATAAGTACGGCGTTGGAGCAGGAGCTGTTCGTACAATTAACGGTACTTTAGATTTGCATATTAAATTAGAAGAAACAATTGCAAAGTTTAAACATACAGAAGCAGCAATTGCTTATCAATCAGGATTTAACTGTAATATGGCAGCGATTTCAGCTGTTATGGATAAAAATGATGCGATTCTTTCAGATGAATTAAACCATGCATCTATTATTGATGGTAGTCGTCTATCAAGAGCGAAAATCATCGTTTATAAGCATTCTGATATGGAAGATTTACGCAAAAAAGCAATCGAGGCAAAAGAATCAGGTCTTTATAATAAATTAATGGTTATTACAGACGGTGTTTTCTCAATGGATGGAGATATTGCAAAATTACCAGAGATTGTTGAAATTGCAGAAGAGCTGGATTTAATGACATATGTAGATGATGCACACGGTTCAGGTGTACTTGGCAAAGGTGCAGGTACTGTAAAACATTTCGGCCTTTCTGATAAAGTTGATTTCCAAATTGGTACATTATCAAAAGCAATTGGGGTAATTGGTGGATATGTAGCTGGGAAACAAAACTTAATCGATTGGTTAAAAGTGCGTTCACGTCCATTCTTATTCTCAACAGCTTTAACACCAGCTGATGCAGCTGCTTGTATGAGATCAATTGAAATTCTAATGGAAAGCACAGAGTTACACGATCGTTTATGGGAAAATGGTCGCTATTTAAAACAAGGGTTAAAAGAACTTGGCTTTAACATTGGAGAAAGTGAAACACCAATTACACCTTGTATTATTGGTGATGAAGTATTAACACAAGAATTTAGTAAACGTCTAAATGAAGAAGGCGTTTACGCAAAATCTATCGTATTCCCAACCGTAGCAAAAGGAATGGGACGCGTTCGTAATATGCCTACAGCAGCTCATACGAAAGAAATGCTAGATGAAGCAATTCGTAAGTATGAAAAAGTAGGGAAAGAAATGGGTATCATTTAAGTAACGACATCTTTTGAATAGCTTGCAAATGGGGAGTGGGAAAAATGAAAAAAATTCTAGTAACCGGTTCTTTAGGGCAAATTGGTTCTGAACTAGTAATGAAACTTCGTGATGTATACGGCGCATCAAATGTTATTGCAACAGATATTCGTGAAACAGACAGTGAAGTAGTAACGTCTGGTCCATTTGAAACGTTAGATGTAACGGATGGACAAAAATTACATGATATTGCAAAGCGTAATGAAGTAGATACAATTATTCATTTAGCGGCTTTACTTTCAGCAACTGCAGAAAAAAATCCGTTATTTGCTTGGAATTTAAATATGGGCGGACTTGTAAATGCATTAGAAGCAGCACGTGAATTAAACTGTAAGTTTTTCACGCCAAGTTCTATCGGTGCATTTGGTCCATCAACGCCAAAAGATAATACACCACAAGATACAATTCAGCGTCCTACTACGATGTATGGGGTAAACAAAGTAGCAGGAGAATTACTATGTGATTATTATCATCAAAAGTTTGGCGTTGATACGCGCGGTGTACGTTTCCCAGGCTTAATTTCTTACGTAGCTCCTCCAGGAGGCGGAACAACTGACTATGCAGTTGAAATTTATTATGAGGCGATTAAAAAAGGTACATACACCTCATACATTGCAGAAGGAACATACATGGACATGATGTATATGCCAGATGCTTTACAAGCAATCATCTCATTAATGGAAGCTGATCCAAATAAACTAGTTCATAGAAATGCGTTTAACATTACAGCAATGAGCTTTGAACCAGAGCAAATTGCAGCATCAATCCGTAAACACATTCCGAACTTTACAATGGATTACGCAGTAGATCCAGCTCGTCAAACAATCGCTGATAGCTGGCCGAACTCTATTGATGCAACAGCAGCAATGAAAGAGTGGGGCTTTAAAGCAGAATATGATTTAGACAGAATGACAACTGATATGCTGGCTAAGTTAAAAAAAAAGCTCGCATCTGAGTTAGTAATGAATTAATAGGAAGAGCCGATTCTTAGGAATTGGCTCTTAATTATTTTAGGAAGGGAGAAAAGCAACATGCAAAGAGTTGATGTTGTATATGCATTAATACACGATAGCGAAAAAGATAAAATATTAATGGTACATAATATAGAACAAAACGTTTGGTCATTGCCAGGCGGGGCTGTTGAAAAAGGTGAAATATTAGAGGAAGCACTAGTAAGAGAAGTGAAAGAAGAGACAGGTTTAACTGCCGCACTCAGTGGACTTGTCGCATTAAATGAGAAGTTTTTTGAAGAGAAAGGACATCATGCATTATTTTTTACATTCCGAGCAAATGTAGTAACAGGTGAACTTCGTGCAGAAGATGAAGGAGAAATTTCCGCAATCGAGTGGGTAGATAGAAAAATCGCGAATGAGCGATTCCCATACTACGATGGAGGGTTCGAATTATTATTAGAAGTTTCCATTCCATACAAGTTTCAACCAGAAACAAAGTAAGTTAACGAAGAAAAACAGGAGCCTCGTGGCTCCTGTTTTTCTATTCAATCGTCTTCAGTAATAGTTTCTTCAACAATGGTTTAATCTTCAGGCGTAAATCTTCAGCATGATTTGCAACTAAGAAGTGATGGTTATAAATGTTTTTCATTAGTTGATAAGTCGCTTCTTTCGCTTCGCCTTCTTCGATAAAGATGCCGATTACTTCCATACCACTTTTGCGAGCAAGTTTGACTGCTTCGTGCGTATCTAAAATTCCGTCTTGTTGATAGTCTAGTGCAGAAGGTTCACCGTCTGTAAAGACAAGTAAGAATTTATGTTTTTCTGGTCTTTTCGCAAGCTTTTCGGAAACGATACGAATAATATACCCGTCGCGGTTATCTTCTTCTTCGCGAAGTTGCATAATTTCTGGACCGACGTTTGGTAACGTTGAGTTTTTATACGTAACAACTTCATGGATAACGTTCGGTTTATCTTCAGGTTTAGCACTAGAAGCATCTTCCCAAAATCCACTAATAGCGTGCGGGATTTTTAAAGATTTTAAAGCTTCATGGAATAGGACCACACTCTTCTTCGTTTCTTCCATTTTGTTATACATAGAACCAGAGCAGTCCACTAATAGTTGGAATGCAACGTCGAGCTCTTGTGATTCTTGTCCTTTTTTATAAAACATACGCGGCTGTTTTTCAGTATAAATACGAAGGAATTTCTTACGAAGCCTTCCGTAATATTTATCACTGTTTGCATTCGTTTTGTTTTCAATTGTTTTTTCGATAATTTTCTTTAATTCTTTTACATCTTTATTAACGACTGATTTGATGGCTTGGTAATCTTTTTTCTCATCAGGATTCGATTTGCGAGCTTCTTTAAATGTATGAAAAGCTCCCACATTATACTTGCCGTATGCACCGTCGTTTTGGCTAGAAGCATGAGACGCTCTTGCTTCCTCTGTATCAGCACCATCAAAGTTAGATTGTGTACTTTTTTGGGAAGTACCTTGTACAGAACCAAGTGCTTGGTCACCATCTTCTGATTCACGAGCAGTATCACCCATCATATTTGTTTTTGTTCCGCTTTCTAAATCAAAGCGTAAAAAGTTCTCGTTTTCATTGTTTTTATTTTCACGGTGCCATGTCGAGAAGCTTTCATCCATTTTGTTTTTGTTATCATCGTCATCTAGGAGCTGCGTATCATCATTTGCTAATTTTTCAGCGCGACTGTCTTTCTCATCTGCAATCACAGATAAATAAAGCGGTGCATGTCCGAAATAATTATTAAGCATATCACTTTCAAGAAGTCCTTCTAAACGATAGCGAATTTTCTCAACAATATACATAATATCTTCCGTATTACGAGCTTGGAATGTTTCATGCAAAATTGATTCAATTTGCTCGAAATATTCATTATTAAACATTTCATATTTATCACTCGTTAATGAAAGATAGCATAGACAAAATAGACGATCACCGTGATAGTTACGAACACGATTTATTTCATTTTGTGAGCCAAAGTAATTGCGATACATTTCTTTTCGGCGTTTAAAAATATGTTTTGTGCCAGGACGTAAATTTTTGACGATTTCCTCAACACGCAAATCTTCTAATAGAACAAATAATTGTGTTAAAAACTTTTTTAGAGGCGATTCTTGTAACTCAATCGCATAAGAACGAATTAAAGTCATGTCCGAGTAATGTTTATTACCAAGTGCCTTTAAGAACACTTCGCTTTTTAATCCGATTACTGTATCCTCTTCTTTTCGATCATCCCAAAAGTGACTAATGACAACCTTTTTTTCAATTTCGTCGTAGTATGCTTTATAGCCATACTCAAGATAGGCATCGTCTTCTTTTAGAAGAGCATACATTAAGTTTTCCATTTGTAGAAACAGCGACGCATCAATTTTTTTGTCACTAAAAATTTGTCTCATGAATTATCCCTCAAAGAAATAACTTTCTGCTAATTCACGGACAGTCATTTGTTCTGTTTCATCGTTTAATTTTGCGATAATACTACGTTCAATTGCACGCATAACAGGAATATATACACCTAAATCACATGCATCGATAATGCCACGAATACTAGCTGCTTCTTCACTTACGCGCCCATCACGAGCTAAAGGCATAAGATCGCTTGCGAATGCAACGAACTTTTCAATTGTTGCAACATCATTTAATTTTGATTCAGATAGTAATAGTTCTTTTAATGTATCACCTTGAATGTAAGGAACTTCAATAATAACGAAACGGTTTTTTAACGCTTCGTTTAGTTCACTTGTCCCAACATAACCTTCGTTAATCGCAGCAATTACGCGATATTCGTCATCACCGTATACAACTTCTTGTGTAAATGGGTTTGTAATCATTTTACGGTAATCTAACGCACCATGAAGAAGTGGTAACGTTTCAGGTTTTGCCATATTGATTTCATCAATATAAAGGAAATGACCGTTTTTCATTGCCTTCATAAGAGGACCGTTAACGAACGTAACTTCAGATGCGCCGTCTTTTGTTTGTAATGTGTTGTATCCTAAAATACCTTCCACATCTAAATCGACAGAACAGTTAATGCTATGCATTGGTTTTTGGAATAAAGAAGAAAGAGTTTCTGCTAGTACGGTTTTACCACTACCAGTTGGTCCTTTTAATAGAATGTTTTTACCAAGTAAAAGTGCTGTAATGGCATCTTCAATAATGCTATTATCAGATGCTTTATATATTTTCTTGCCAATTAAATGTGCATTTTCACCAGCTTCTTGTTTATTCTTTTCATGAATTGTAGAAAGCTGCTGTTTTAAATCAGAATGTATATGAAATTGTTCTAACATGTATTTCCCACCTAACATTATTTTCATAAAGTAATACATCTTATGATAACTTGTTTTAATATGGTATGCAAAGAAAAGGAGAAGGGGGAAATATAAAAGAAAAAGCAATCAATATCACATTGATTGCTTATAGTAAAGGAGAAATGAGTCGCATAAAGGACTCTAATATTCTTTTTTTGATACTTCTTTTTTGGAACGAGTTCCATTTAATTTCAGTGGAGTGTTTAAAGTCTTCTTCAAAATCGCGTTTAATATCATGAACGGTTTCTGATTCATATAGTACGCTAATAATTTCATAATTCAATTCAAAGCTACGTACATCCATATTTGCTGTTCCGATTGTTGCAATTTTATCGTCAACGAGTACAATCTTTGCGTGCATAAATCCATCTTTATAACTGTAAATAGAAGCACCAGCTTTTAAAAGTGGAGTGAAATAGGATTGAGATGCTTGATCGCTAATAATACTATCACTCTTACCAGGATATAAAATGCGTACATCTATGCCAGATATTGCACTTAAGCGTAATAATGTTAAAGTTTCTTGATCCGGAATAAAGTATGGTGTAGCGATCCAAATAGATTTTTTGGCTGAGCCCATAACAGCTAGTAATGTATTACGAATACTTTTATCATCTGAGCTTGGTCCACTTGCTACAATTTGCACCGCACCTTCTGCATCCGGAATTTCTTTTCCTGGGAAGTAGTGTCTATTCATAAATTGATCCCAAGAATAAGTATTCAATCCACTAGACGCATAAAGCCAATCTTCTAGAAAGATGGCTTGTAATTTATACAATGCTTTTCCTTCTATTTTTAAATGACTATCACGCCAAACAGGGAATTTTTTTGAGCGACCAAGATATTCATCACCGACGTTGAGCCCTCCGGTAAAACCAATTTCTCCATCTACAATGACGATTTTACGGTGATTCCGATAATTAACTGTCTCGAGTAACCAAGCTGAAAAAATAGGGTCAAATTCGACAATTTCAATTCCAGCTTTTTTCATAGGTTGTAAAAATCGTCGTCTTAACGTATTACTTCCGAGTCCATCATAAAGGAAGCGTACAATAACACCATCTTTTGCTTTTTGTATTAAAGCATCTCGTACTTTTGTACCAATCTCATCAGATTTATAAATATAGTATTGAATATGTATGTGATGTTTTGCATGCTCAATAGCTTGCAGAATTTCTGAAAAGGTTTGATCACCGTTTGTTAAAAGTTTTGTTGTCGTTCTATCTGCGGCAGGCCCGCCTCCGAATTTTTGTACGACTTCTGTTAAATGTATAGAACGTTCATGTAATGGGACTGTGAGTGATAATTCTAGTCGTCTTCCTTCTAATATTTCGCGGAATAACTTTCTTTGTTCTTCTGAACGATGAAGATGTTTTTTTCTTCTCCAACGGCTACGCCCGAAAATAGAGTATAAAAGGACACCTACAACAGGAAGAAGTGCTAATACTAAAAACCACGCTAAGGTGCTTTGGGGTGATCTATTTTCGATAAAAATAACGAATGAAATTCCTACGATTGTGATGGACCATAGAGCACCAACAAACGTATATAACGAAATAACCGATGTATTTAATAGGAAAAGAACGATAGATACGATTGTAAATATTAATAATAATTGAACGATAGGTTTCTTCATTTCTATATAATTCCTCTAATCTTTCTTAAATATAGACTTCTTAAATAGAAGATATAATCTGACATCCTTATTATAAAGTGTTTTGTTTTTTTTACAAAATATAGACATTTGTCCTATACTTTCCGCATTTGTCCTACATACAGTATATTGTTACGTTGTTATATAAAAAAGGGGTGTGAATAAAATATACGGTCGTCCAATTGGAGGATTTGGTCATGGCCGTGGTTTTGGCGGATATGGTTATCCATATTATTCAGATTATCCATACTATGTGGATTATCAATAGAATCCTTATTATTCCACATATTAAAGAGAGGCAGAACTATATGCTAAAAGGAGAGGAAGAAAAATGAACTATACTGGAAATTATGGAGGATATGATCGGAATCATCACGGAGGACACAATCATCATGGTGGACATAATCATCACGGAGGGCACAATCATCATGGCGGACATAATCATTATGATCACTACCACCATCATGGTGGCGGGTGGGGTGGAGGCTCATGGGGCGGAGGATTTTTCCCAGGGAGTTTTGCAGGGGGCGTAGTAGGAGGACTTACAGCTGGGGCATTAACAGGTGCAGCTAGTGGTGGGGGATATTATCCAGCACCATACCCGGTAACTTATCCAGCGCCGTACCCAGTACCATACCCAGCTTATCAACAAACATCGTACCCTTATTATTAACATATTTCCAAAAATAAGGTGGAAATATGTTAATATTTTATTATTGTAATTCAAAGTATTAAATGTCAAATCAGGTGTTTATAGCACTATTTATGAATGCATATATTTTGTATTTAATAGCTATTCCGCAATTGGTAGGCAGTTATATTCACCCTTCAATTTTTTATAAACGTAAAGAGGGATAGATGGTGGATGGCTAATATTTATAAAATCTTCACTTTATAAATGAATAGAATATAAGCAGCATATTGTATAATAAAATCAGATAATCAGAGAAGAAAGAAGCCTCTACTATAATTTAAAGGGCACCATATTGCTTTTTTTTATAAATAATATTATGTTATTTTAATCGGCCTATTTAGAAAAAATTTGTGATTTATCCCGCATTAACGGGCAGTAAGACTCCCACCTCAAAATTCGGTGAATGTGAGGAAGTTAGGTGGGAGATAAAAGCCCGATTGGTGAAGGCTAATAATCAGTGGGGGATGGACAATCCCCCCCCCACTGATTAAAGTTTCATTTTATGTAAAGGCGTATTGTTAGAAAATGAAATATCTCTATTTCTATGAAGAGAAACGAGTTGTGTTTTAGTCAGATAGGAAGCAAGGAGAGGTGCGCATGCTAGAACAAAGAGGTCATGCATTATATGACTCTTCATTGCAAGATTTAAAATTAGCATTAGATGAGTCTTCAATTGTTGCTATTACAGACCGAAATGGTCTTATTACATATGTGAATGATAAATTTTGTGAAATCTCAAAATATAAAAGAGAAGAGTTAATAGGAAAAGATCACCGTATTTTAAATTCCGGATATCATCCGAAAGCATTTTTTCAAATCCTATGGAAGCGTATTTTGAGTGGAAAAGTCTGGACAGGGGAAATTCGAAATCAAGCAAAAGATGGTACGTATTATTGGGTTAAAACAACAATTGTTCCATTTTTAAATGAAAAGGGAGAACCTTATCAATTTATTGCAATTCGAAATGATATAAGTAGTAGGAAAGAAGCAGAACAAAGATTACGATTAAGCGAAAGTCGTTATAGGGAACTTGCTTATCATGATGCGTTAACAAGTTTACCGAACCGTTTACAGTTAATTACGACTGTAAATAAGATGATTGCAGAGAAAATAGAGTTTGGCATGATTTACTTTGATTTAGATCGTTTTAAATTAGTGAATGATACGTTAGGTCATATGATAGGAGATTTACTTTTAAGCGAAGTTGCTTCACGGTTGCATTATGTGCTAGGAGAGAAAGATGTTCTGGCTAGGCTTGGTGGCGACGAATTTGTGCTGTTAACAAAAACTCATACACATGATGAGATGAGGCAGTTAGCGACATCCGTGTTGTCATGCTTTCAAGCGCCATTTATGCTTGAAGGTCATGAAGTATATATTTCAGCTAGTCTAGGACTTTGTTCCTATCCGCAAGATGGAAAAGACGTTGAAACGTTATTAAAAAATTCGGATTTAGCCATGTATAGTGCGAAAGAGCAAGGAAGAAATGCGGCGTGCTTCTTTACAGATGAATTACGTGCGAAAATAAACCGTAGAATGAAAATAGAATTTGCTTTGCAAAAAGCGATTCGTGACGAAGAATTAAAAGTGGCATTACAACCCATTATTGATTTGAAAACAAAGAAATGTACTGGTATTGAGGCTTTAGTACGCTGTAAGACAGAAGAAGGTCCTATTTCACCAAGTGAATTTATCCCTGTAGCTGAAGAGTGTGGACTTATTATAAAACTAGGAGACTGGGTACTAGAAAAGTCATGTCGACTGTTTAAAACTTTACCAGATTATCAAGAGGGACTGAAGTTATCTGTTAATTTATCAATACAACAATTGATGCAAAAGCGATTTATTTTATCTGTTCGTAGTATATTGAAGCGAACAGGGTTTCCGCCAAATCGTTTAATATTAGAAATAACAGAAAGTATAGCTGTACGTCATTTTGATTATATTATTGCTACATTACAAGAATTAAGAAGTATGGGAATTTTAATCGCTTTAGATGATTTCGGAACAGGGTATTCCTCATTATATTATTTAAAACAACTACCACTTGATATTGTGAAAATTGATCGTAATTTTATTCGTGAGTTTCATTATGATCATGCACAACCAGAGCGAACGATTGTAAAATCGGTTATTGAAATTGCCCATAGTTTAAATTTATTAGTGGTTGCTGAAGGGGTAGAAACGGTAGAACAAGAAAGTTTATTAAAATCAATGAGTTGCGACTTTGTACAAGGTTTCTATTATGCGAAACCGTTAGATATAGGGGAACTAAAAGAAAAGTTATTAACTGATTTTTAATAAAAAAAGAGAAGCGAAAAGCTTCTCTTTTTTATTGTTTTTTTTGTGAATCTTTCATTAAAACTGGATAAAGAATAAGACCTAATACAAACAAACCAATGCCTAAGAAGAATGTTTTTAAATCAGCAGTTCCCGTTTTAATAACCCATATGGAATATAAAAATGCTAATGCAGTAATGATTCCATCTTTTATTCGAGATCCCGGCATTATATCATACGTTTCCCCCGTAATAACTAATTTTAACTGATACAAGGTAGAAACAAGGTACGGGATTAAATATGCTAATGTCGCTACAACAATAGCGAAATTATATGCTTCTGAAACAGTACCAGAAATCGTTGAGAATAAGAAAATTTGCGTCATCACATTTGTAATAAATAATGATTTTGAAGGACTACCTTTTTTATTTGTTTTACTGAAAAACTTAGGGAAAAGTCCATTTTTAGCAGCCTGGTAAGGTACTTCTGAGCTAACAACGATCCATCCTACAGTAGAGCCGAATAAAGATACGAGTGCAAGTAAGGCCATTATATAAGCACCTTTAGTACCAATTGCTAAATTTAATGCATCTACTAATGGTTTTTGAGACTCTTTTAAAGCGTCTTGTGGAAGAGCGCCCATTGTTAGTAGAGTAATTGCCATGTAAATAAGAAGAGCGATGATTAATCCGAAAATCGTAGCTTTCTTAACATCGTGCTGAGATTTTGCACGGTTAGAGAGCATAACTGCTGACTCAATACCGATAAACGCCCAAAGTGTTGCAATAGCAGCGGAATTTATTTGTCCACCCAACGAAATAGGTTGTCCAGCTTCATTCATAAATGTTTGACCGTCCCCGAAATTAGAGGCATTGAAAATGAATAATGTGATTACAATAAACATTGTAAATCCGATGATTTTTGCGATTGTTGCAAGAAGGTTCATATTTCCGGCTCTATCAATATTTTGAGAAAGAATATATTGAATTCCCCATAGCATCATACTACATACTATGAAGGTTAAAGCTTTTCCAAGTTCTAATGAAAATCCGTTTGTTGAAAAGAGAATTTGCTTACTTTGTAAAACTGGGAAGAATGTTGATAAATATCCTGCAAAGGAAATAATTACAGATGCTGTAGCAGCCCAGTTAGCAGCCCAGTATCCCCAAGCCATACTATATCCTGCAACTTTACCTGCCTTTTGGGAAGTAAACATCGCTTGGGCGTAACTTTGTGGTCCTGCTTTTAATTCTGGTTTACGAATTGCTAAATTTCCAAATACGAGTGCAATCATAAATACACCAAGTCCTGTAATACTCCATGCGAGTGTAGAACCCATTGGACCTGATACTTGTGCTAAATTTGCTGGGAGCATAAATACGCCACCGCCAACCATATTCCCGATAACAAAAGCTGTTAAAACCCATAATCCCCATTTTTTCGTTTCCATTTTTGTTAACTCCTTTGTAGTAAGATTTGCTTAAACATCATTTTTTACTAGCTTTTTGGCAATAAAAAAAGAGCCATGTAGATAAAAAATACCTACATGGCTCTTTGCCAAAGCGTAGGTACAACGGGAATAACCCTTGTACCTACGCGTAATTTTTCCGCTAGGTTTCAAGGGTTACGTATGATGATGATGTTTTTGTGCAAATGTAACTACAATTGTTGTATAAGTAAGCATAGTTCTTTGCTCCCTTTCTCCTCTGATTTTGAAGTTAGTATACTACATGTTTTTTTGAATGAAAAGAAAAATATAAAAATTTTTATAAAAATACGTTTTAGAGATTAAATATTTATCCGTATTTTTCCTATACTGGATAATAAGTGAGAGATTGGCAGAAGAGTGTAGCATGGTATAATACATATAGAATTAGAAGGTGACAAGGGGCTATTGTAGATGATGAGTAAGTATGAACAAATTTATACAGAAATCAGTAAGTCTATTGATAATAAGCAATTAAAAGAGGGATGCAAAATCCCATCAGAAACAGAATTAATGAAGCAGTACGAGGCAAGCAGGGGTACTGTAAGAAAAGCAGTAGATTTATTGCAAGAGCGTGGATATGTGCAAAAAATTCATGGAAAAGGTGTTTTTGTATTAAAGCGCAAAAACATTGAGTTTAACTTCGGTGGCATTGTAAGTTTTCAAGAAGAAAATGAGCGTTTAGGACGTTACTGTATTACAGAAGTCGTAGAAATGGAGAAAATAAAAGCGACAAAAGATGTAGCAAAACTATTAAACGTGAAAGAGAAAACAGAAATAGATCATATTAAACGTGTACGAAATATTGATGGAGAAAAAGTGATTTTAGATATAAACCATTTTGTAGCGGAATATATTCCAGGATTAACGAGAGAAATTGCAACTGCATCGATTTATAAATACATTGAGAAAGAATTAGGGCTACATATTAGCTATTCACAGCGGGTAATTGAAGTGCAACCATGTACAGAGGATGACCGAAAGTATTTGGATTTAAATGGAACAGACTATGTTGTCGTTGTAAAAAACTTTACTCATTTATACGATGGGAGTCAGTTCGAATATACGGAATCACGTCACCGTTTAGATATTTTTCACTTTTCGGATGTGGCGCGAAGAAAATAAAGAGATGGAGCGAAATAATCGTTCCATCTCTTTATTTATCCCGCTATTTGTGGGCAGTAAAACTCCCACCTCAAAATTCAGCTGGAGCAAAGAAGTTAGGTGGGAGATCAACTGCCTGTAAACGCCCGATTGGTGAAGGCTAGTAGTCAGTGGGGGATGAACAAAACCCCCACTGATTAAAGTTTCACTTTATAAAAAAATCACCAACTTATATATACGAGTGTTGACTAACTTATATATACGAGTTAATATGTAAGTGTAAACGGTATCAAAAAAAGAAAAGAGGGACGGGAATATGGGGAAAGACTATCGTAAAACAGCAAAAGAAGTGTTGCAGTATATTGGTGGGAAAGACAATATTGAACAAGCTGCGCACTGTGTAACGAGGCTACGTATCGCTTTAAAAGATGAAAATAAAATAGATAATGATAAATTACAGTCTGTTTCATTAGTAAAGGGAGCGTTTCATAACGCTGGGGTATTTCAAATTGTAATTGGTCCAGGTGATGTCGATCGAGTATACGCTGAATTGATAACGCTTGCAGGTATGGAAGAATCGACAGTAGCTGACGTAAAAGGTTCAGGGGATAAAAAATTAAATCCAGTTCAAAAGTTTGTAAAAGTATTTTCAGATGTATTTATGCCGATTTTGCCAGCAATTATTACGGCAGGTTTACTAATGGGGATTAATAACCTGTTAGGGGCAAAGGACTTATTTTTTGATGGGAAAAATTTATTAGAAGTATATCCGAACTTAGGTGGGCTTTGGGATTTAATTAATATGATGGCCAATACAGCATTCGTATTCTTACCGGCACTTGTTGGTTGGTCAGCAACGAAGCGCTTTGGTGGTAGTCCAATACTAGGGATTGTTATGGGATTAATGCTTGTGCATCCGGCCTTATTAAACGCGTGGGATTATGGAAAAGCAGCGACTGGTTTAGAGGGACAAAAGATTGAGTACTTCGATATTTTAGGGCTATTCCAAATTGAAAAGGTAGGGTATCAAGGTCAAATTTTACCCATTTTAGTAGCAGCATTCGTATTAAGTAAAGTTGAAATCTTCTTAAAGAAACATGTGCCAAACGCAATTCAATTATTAGTTGTACCAATTACAACAATCGTTGTAACGGGTGTGTTAGCGTTAGGAATTATCGGTCCAGTTACACGTCATATTGGCGATTTATTAACGGCTGGATTAGTTGGCGTATATGAAACGGTACCAGTAGTTGGAGCAGTATTATTTGGAGCATTATATGCACCGCTCGTAATTACAGGAATGCATCATATGTTTATTGCAATTGATTTACAGCTAATTGCACAGCACGGCGGTACATTTATTTGGCCGATGATTGCTCTTTCTAACATTGCACAAGGTAGTGCGGCACTAGCGATGTTCTGGATTTCTAAAAATCAAAATGATAAAAGTATGGCATCAACATCAGCAATCTCAGCGTACTTCGGTATTACAGAGCCAGCGATGTTCGGTGTGAATTTAAGAAATAAATTCCCGTTCTATGCAGCGATTATTGGGTCTGTTATAGCAGCGATATTTATTACATTAAATGGTGTATTAGCACCAGCAATCGGAATTGGCGGATTGCCAGCATTTATTTCTATCATTCCGAAATCGATTCCAATGTTTATTGTAGGGATGATTATTGCGGTTGTAATCCCATTTACGTTAACATGGTTATTTGCAAAAAGAGTTAAACAGAAGTAGGAGGAAGTTAAACATGAAGGATTGGCATAAAAGTGTAGTCTATCAAATTTATCCGAAGAGCTTTAATAGTTATTACAATAAAGAAACCGGTGATATAAAAGGTGTTACAGAGAAACTAGATTATTTAAAAGAACTCGGAGTGGATTATATTTGGTTAACACCGATATACCAATCGCCACAAAATGATAATGGATACGATGTAAGTGATTATTACAGCGTTGATTCATCTTACGGAACGATGGAAGAGTTTGAAGAACTTTTAGAAGAAGCGAAAGCACGTGACATTGAAATTATGCTGGATATCGTTGTAAATCATAGTTCGACGGAGCATAAATGGTTTAAAGAGGCGAGCAAAGACAAAAATAGTCCGTATCGTGAGTATTATATTTGGCGTGATGAAAAAAATAACTGGCAGTCTAAGTTTGGTGGATCTGCTTGGAAATATGATGAAAAGACAGGTCAATATTTTTTACATCTATTTGACGAGACACAAGCAGATTTAAATTGGGAAAATGAAAAGCTTCGTGAAGAAGTGTACGATATGATGCGCTTTTGGCTAAATAAAGGTGTAAAAGGGTTCCGCCTTGATGTTATTAATTTAATTTCAAAGGATCAGAGGTTTTTAAGTGACGAAGGAAGCACCTCTACAAGTGATGGGCGTAAATATTATACGGATGGTCCACGCATCCATGAATATTTACAAGAGATGAACCAAAATGTTTTTGAGGGGAAAGATGTAATTACAGTTGGAGAAATGTCATCTACGACAATTGATAATTGTATTAAATATTCGAATCCTGAGCGTAATGAACTAAGTATGACGTTTAGTTTTCATCATTTAAAAGTAGATTATCCGAATGGTGATAAGTGGACGCAAGCGGAGTTTGATTTCATTAAATTAAAAGAAATTATGTCTAACTGGCAAATTGAAATGCAAAAGGGCGGAGGATGGAATGCGTTATTCTGGTGTAATCACGACCAGCCTCGTATCGTTTCACGGTTTGGTGATGATGAGAAGTACCGAAATGAATCTGCGAAAATGTTAGCGACAGCTATGCATATGTTGCAAGGAACGCCTTACATTTACCAAGGTGAAGAAATCGGTATGACGAATCCTAAATTCGAGTCCATCGAGCAATATCGTGATGTAGAATCGTTAAATATATATGATATAAAGCTAGAAGAAGGATTATCAAAAAAAGAGATTATCGGGATTTTAAAACAAAAATCTCGTGACAATTCCCGTACTCCGATGCAGTGGAATGAAGAGGTGAATAGTGGTTTTACAACAAGTACACCTTGGATTTCTGTGGCTGAAAACTTTAAAGAAATAAACGTAGAGAAGGCATTAGAAGATAGAGAATCTGTATTTTATCATTATAAAAAGCTAATTGAACTTAGAAAAAAATACGATGTCCTTACAGAAGGGAAATATGCTATTTTAGATGGAAATCATCCTAGCATTTGGGCGTATACACGTACTGTAAATAATGAAGTATTACTTGTTATCAATAACTTCTACGGAGAAGAAATAACGTATTCTGCACCAGTGAATGTTCAATTGGATGGAATGAAACAAGAAGTATTATTATCAAATTACAAAGATTCAAGTAAAGATATTACCAATCTTAACTTAAGACCGTATGAGTCAATTGTATATCGTTATATGAAATAAAAGGTTGGATGCCGGCGGGCGTCCAACCTTTTTATTTTAAGACACCACTATATAAAATACTTACTTCAACTTCGGGCTTAAATTTCACTTTTGCATAATCTTTATTCCAATTTTTTTTCTTCCATAATTCAGGATGATAAGCGATAAGATGTCTACCAATCCCGAAAGCATCACAATTTGCTTTTTGTAGCTTTTTCGTTATTTGTTTAGCTTCCTTCGTAAGTTGTTTCGATAATTCTTTATTTAGATTTTTTCTTTCACCCATTTTATAAAGATTATCCCTTGGGGCTTCAAGTGCTATAACTTTTAGTTGGAGCTTAATGTTAGCATAAACATTTCCTTTTTTATCCGTTGTTATTTTTAAGTCTCGTTTTAATTTCCTATTACTCACTTCCATTGTTAAATAATCAGATGTCGTCTCTGATTCATTGCTAGTAAGTTTTTGGGTTATACGGGCACTTGTTCCCATTTTTCCAGTTAATAATACGAAGAGAACCGACTGTCTTAAAGGTAAATGTCCAGTTAATTTGTCTTTATTAAATAAAGCTATTCCATTGGTTACAACTTCTTTTCCTTTTAGCTTTATAGACGGGAGGGTGAAGTCTTTGCCCGGATCTAACATTTTTGTAGCAGCTGTTTCTAAAGTTTCTTCTGGAAACACACTCATATCCTCTAGGCTTTTAATTTTTTTCTTTAGAAAATCTCCAATCAGTAAATTCCCTACTTTCTTTTTGTTGAGTATCTCGGATGTGCCACCATCTACTGAAATAAGTTTTACTAATGCGGTTGGATTTGATGGATCTCTAAATCCAACATCTAAATAGGAAAGTATTCCTTTCTTCTGAATTGTAGTTCCTAATAGCTCTATTCCATATTTAAAATAACGAATGTTACCTGTTACATTTTTTCTCAAAGAATCACTTGTGTCACGCACGTTATAGCCAGTTGCTGAATGCACTTCATTTTCGAATGAAGATTGTTCACCACTCGAGCTTTTTACGAGTTCAATGGTTTGCTGTAGTTTATTATTTTCTATAATGTCAAACCCGAGACTATAGGCTAATCTAGCTTCTCTTAATGGTTCTTGGTCCCAACAACCGGAAAGGAGTAGGCTAAAGCATAGTACTGTACACAGTTTAGCTATTCTTTTGGACATAATTTTCTCCTTTCTTAGTTCTTAATAAGGAATAAAGGAGAAATAAAAAAGGAAGAACGACAATGAAAATATAAGTGAATTTATCTGTGAAATTCGCAAGCATTTTTAGTTGTTCTGGTGTGTCTATAAATATTGCAACAAAAAAGGAGATGAGACCAACAATTGGAACAGCTTTCTTATGATTAGCTATATTGAATATATGACCGATTCCTATTGAAGCTGCACAATAATAACTAGCGATAGAAGCTACAACGGTTATCATCCATATTGGAATGAAAATTAAGTCAGTTCGGTCTACAATTCCGATATGAAGAGAGCGCAGCAAATAAGCAACTGGTTCAGGGATAAGTTCCACTTGTTTCGGACTAAATACGATAAAACAAATCAAAACTGTAAAAGCATAAAATAGTGTTACTAATCCGTTAGCAATAGAAATTGCTTTCAGTTTTGCTGCTGGTTTACCTTTTACATATGGATAAGCAATAAGAATAATTTCAAAGCCATACATTGCTGTAATAGTCTCTTTGGATGCTTGGATAATATTCCACCATCCTGCTTCTGTAAGCGGGAAAATATATGAAAAATCAGCACGTGTTAATCCGAGAGCAATTAAGAAGGCCATCGGAATAATAAGAATAGAGGCCATGACGTAAAATCGTACAATGACTTTGAATGTGTTATAAGCTAAATAAGAACATGTAACAGTAAATAAAATTAAAAGTGCAGACCAAGGCGTTGCTTGTAAAATCCATACTTTAATGACATTACAAGCGTTTAACATAACCGTCATTCCGATGATGATAAAATAGATAATATAAGAAAAACCGAATAGTTTCCCGAGCTTATTTCCGAACATTGTACAAACAATTTCATATATATTTTTATCGGGAAACCTCTTTAGTAAAAGCCACATCAGTGAAATAATAAGTTGAATTGCAAGACCAGCGATGAGAGCAGAAATCCACCCACCGCCTTTGGCAATGGGGTGAAGACGGTTTGGTAAAGAAAGTATACCAACTCCGATTTGGCATTGAATAACGAAAAAGGTAAATTGAACAAGCGAAATTTTATTTTGCGTGTTTGTCACCGTTCTCATCCTCTCTCGTTACATGTTGTCTTTGCATTTTTTTCGGCTTTGGATCATGTGGGCGTTCCCCAAATGACCAAATAGGAAGTCTTACAAAAGAATCTTTCATGTCTTTTATTCGCATGGGCGCAATAGGAGAAAGGTATGGCGTATGGAAAGAATGCAGCTGACATAAGTGGACGAAAGTAATAATTAAACCGAAAGAAATTCCAACATATCCAAATAGAGCAGCTAAAATCATTAATGGAAACCGGAGAATTCGAACGGCTGAACTCATATCATTTGATGGAACGAGAAAAGACGCAATTGCAGTTAAAGCTACAACGATAATCATTGTATAAGAGACAAGTCCAGCCTTTACAATCGCATCACCAATAACTAAACCTCCTACGATACCGATTGTTTGTCCAACTCGGCTCGGCAGACGAATACCAGCTTCTCTTAATAATTCGAAGATTAATTCCATTAAGAGTGCCTCAAAGATCGGAGGGAGTGGTACCTTTTCTAATGAAGCTTTAATTGTATAAACGAGTTCGAGTGGTAATACATCAGGATGAAAGGCGACGGTTGCGATATATATAGCTGGTAGGAGAAAAGCGATTAAGAAACTTACTAAGCGAATCATTCGTACGAAAGAACCGACAATCCAGCGGTTATTATAATCATCTGGTGATTGATAAAAAGCAAATAGTGTAACGGGAACAATAAGGGTAGTTGGGTCTCCGTCAGATAAAATAGCAACGCGTCCTTCCATTAAGTTAGCGACAGTTCTATCAGGTCTTTCTGTATTTAATTGTTGCGGAAATGGTGAGAAAGAAGTGTCTTCTATAAATTCTTGTATGTAACCTGGTGGCATTAGTGCATCGGTCTTAATCGTTTCTAATCTTCTTTTTACTTCTGTGACGAGATCATCATTAGCTATATTTTGCATATAAACAATTGCTATTTTCGTGTGCATCTCTTCACCAAGGATAAAATATTTAACGACTAAATTTGGACTCTTAATTAGTTTCCGTACGGAAGCTAAATTCGTAACTAAATCTTCAACAAAACCAGAATGTGATCCACGTACAACCCCTTCATTATCAGGCTCTGTTATATCTCTTTTTAAAGATAAAGCCGTTTCAAAAATACAAAAGCTCTCGACATGCTCATGGAAATATAAAGATTTACCTTGTAATAAAAGTTGCACACCATAATTTAAATTTGTTTCTTTTTTCATATTCAATGTAGAAAAAGCTTTTTCTAAAGACAAATCAGATCGAGTTAATAATGGTTCAAGAGCTAATTGATGAATTAAATTTGGGTCGGCTAAAGATTCGATATATAAGATTGTTCCTTTTCCATTTTGAAAAGGAACATCTAATTTTTTTATATCATCAGAATGGCAGAGCTTATTTTCAATGTAATTAACATTTTCCAAAAGTGATGGAAACATATGCTTCGTTTTATTTTTTTGCTCGTTATTGCTTTGCTCTGTCATAAGGCCCACCCTTTTAGAATTGAATTATCACTGTTAATTTTTGCTTTTTATGAAAAAATTATGCTTATATTCTTTTTAAAAAAGTAGCTTGAAAGTTACGTTACGTCATCTTTTATACTAAAGAAAATAGGATATAGGGGGATGGTGTAGATGACTTTAAAATGTATGTGGGGATGGAAAGAAATTTTATATTTATTTGTTTTCGTATTTCTGATTGTACCAGTAATGATTGAATCTCTTTTTTATGATTATACTTTAAAAATACTAGGGAACTCATTATATGCTGGAGTATTAATGGGACTTATAATGGCAGTGATATTTACGTTTGTAGTTTATCTTTTTTGCATAAAAAGATATAAACTGTCGTGGAAAGATATTGGAATTCGGAAGCTTTCATGGAAAGATTTATTGTGGACATTTGTAGTGGTTATTTCTTTGATTGTAGTTAGTATTGGTGTATTAATGATAATGGAGAAACTGGGGACTTCTTTTGAAAATAGTAAAACGGAGACGATCCAAGATGATAAATCAATATATTCGTTTTGCATCGCGGTAATTGGAGCGGCGGTTATATCACCAATCTATGAAGAGATTTTATATAGAGGTGTTTTTTATACATTTTTTCGTGATAGGTATGGTATATGGGGCGGTATGCTTATAAGTTCAATAATATTTACTGTTGTTCATATCCCGACATATAACACATTACCGGTGAATTTTTTAAGCGGAGTAGTATTTGCGTGGTTATATGAGAAAACAAATTCTATTTTATCGGCTATGATTGCCCACGCATTATTCAATTTCATAGCAGTACTTCTCACATTCATGTCGAATTAATTAGAGGGTACATATAGGAGGGAATAAATATGGAAATAGCTGTGGAACGAGTTTTTACACATGAGATTTTAGCAGAAGCTGCAAAGATATTTAATGTGAAAGTAGAAGAAAAGCCACTTGGTGATTTTGAAAATTATATTTTTAAGGGGAAGGGTAAAAATAATGAAGATTACGTATTACGCTTAACTCATTCTTCTCATCGTTCTAAAAAAGAGGTAGAGGCCGAACTAGATTTTTTACGGTATGTTGCGGAGCATGGGGCGAAAGTGGCGGGACCTCTTAATTCAATATCTCAAAATCTTGTAGAAGAAATCGGAGCGGAAGATGGTACTTTCTTTTTTGCGTCTTTATTTACATATGCAAAAGGTGAGCAAGTAAAAGGAGAAGAATCGGCTTATTGGGGAGATGCTTTCTTTGAAGCTTGGGGAAAAGCGATTGGACAACTGCATCGCCTCACAATGGATTATCCTAAAACAGACTACCGTGATACGTGGGAAGAGGATGAAAGTAGCATTGTTAGCGGATTAGAAGATGCGAAGGTGAAAGAGATTGGTTCTGTATTAATGGATGAAATAAAGTCTCTTCCAATTGAAAGAGAAACATTCGGTCTTATGCATGGTGATATTCATCCAGGTAACTTTCATTATGATGGTAAAGAACTAACAATCTTTGATTTTGATGATGCAGCTTATAATTACTTTATACATGATTTAGCAATGGTTCTCTATTACTCTGTTCTATTTACACCGTGGACTACAGAAGAGAGGAAAGAATTTGTTTGCAAACAGTTACAAGTGTTACGAAAAGGTTATGAATATGAGCACAGACTGGCGGATAGTTGGTATGAATCGTTACCGTTATTTTTACGGTTACGTGATATAGGCCTATACGGTACGCTTCAAAAGAAATTTAAGGGGAAAGATATGCCAGAGGATTTTCAAAAGTTATCAGATGAGTTGTATGAAAGAATTATAAAGCAAGAGGCAATTGTGAATATATAATACATTCATATCGAAACAAAGTATACAAAATAAATGTATACTTTGTTTTTTTATACAAAAATATGTTTGTTTTATTAAAATAATATTGTTATAGATTCGGTATACACTTATAATTTTATATATATTCTGAATATTCTTTATAAAGAAGGAGGGGGAAAGTTGGAAGCTATCGTAAGTTGGATAAATAATATTGTTTGGAGTCCCGCACTTGTCTATTTATGTTTAGGAGTAGGCTTATATTTTTCCATTCGAACGAGGTTTTTACAAGTAAGACATGTAGGAGAAATGGTGAAGCTTACATTTAAGGGAGAAAAGTCTGATGCGGGTGTTTCTTCGTTCCAAGCGTTAGCACTTTCGTTATCAGGGCGCGTTGGAACCGGAAATATTGCCGGTGTTGCAACGGCTGTTGCCTTTGGTGGTCCAGGCGCTGTATTTTGGATGTGGGCGGTAGCCTTTCTAGGAGCTGGTTCTGCATATGTAGAATCGACGCTTGCACAAATATATAAGACGAAGCATCAAGGGCAATTCCGCGGTGGTCCGGCTTATTACATTGAAAAAGGACTAGGTGTTAAATGGTACGCATTAGTGTTCGTCGCAGCGACAATTCTTGCAACAGGAATGCTGCTTCCAGGTGTTCAAGCGAATAGTATTGCTGTAAGTCTAGAAACAGCTTTTGGTATTAATACTTCTGTATCAGGGGCGGTATTAGTAGCGGCATTAGCACTTATTATTTTTGGTGGAGTTAAGCGAATTGTTAACGTAGCGCAAGTTGTAGTACCGTTTATGGCGCTTGGCTATATTTTAGTAGCTTGTGTAATTGTAGGTATGAATATTGAAAAATTACCAGACGCTTTCATGTTAATTTTAAAAAGTGCATTTGCATTAGAAGCAGCTTTTGGCGGGATTATTGGTTTAGCAATTTCTTGGGGTGTAAAACGTGGTATTTATTCAAACGAAGCAGGGCAAGGAACTGGGGCCCATGCAGCAGCAGCTGCTGAAGTATCGCATCCAGCTAAACAAGGGTTAGTACAAGCATTTTCCGTTTACATTGATACATTATTTGTTTGTTCAGCAACAGCATTTATGATGATTATTACAGGCATGTATAACGTATTTGATGCAAGCGGAAAAAACTTTATCGTCAATAAATTAAATGGTGCACAGCCAGGTCCTGGTTATACACAGGCAGCAGTAGAATCTGTTTTCCCTGGATTTGGAAACGGTTTCGTAGCAATCTCTTTACTATTCTTCGCATTTACAACAATTATGGCTTATTACTACATTGCAGAAACGAATATAGCTTACTTAAATCGTGATAAAGACCGTCCTTGGATGTCTATCGTACTAAAGTTTGTATTCTTAGGAGTTGTATTCTACGGTTGTGTAAAAACAGCAGAAACAGCATGGGCTTTAGGAGATATTGGTGTAGGAATTATGGCATGGGTTAACATTATTGCGATTCTATTATTACAAAAACCGGCATTGATCGCATTAAAGGATTATGAAAAGCAGAAAAAAGAAGGAAAAGATCCAGTGTTCGATCCGCAGAAATTAGGAATTAAAAATGCTGATTTCTGGGAGCATGAATACGGGAAAGACAAGAAAGAAGAAGTATCTTAAGAGAATAGAAATGAAGGAGCAAAGGGAAATCCCTTTGCTCTTTTTTATGGACAAAATGAAGATGAAAGTTATTTTTTTGCCTATTTTTGAATATAAAAAGAATGTACATGCTTTGTTTAGGGGAGGAGGGAGTATGGTGATAGAGTTTCGTAATGTAAATAAATATTATGGTAACTTCCAAGTTTTGAAAAATATTAATATGCAAGTGAAAAAAGGTGAAGTGGTAGTAGTTGTTGGTCCTTCAGGATCAGGAAAAAGTACATTGCTTCGGTGTATAAATCAGTTAGAGGCGATTACCGATGGAGAATTAATCGTACAAAATACAGACGTACACAATAAAAAAACAGATATGAATGAATTACGCCGAAATATTGGTATGGTCTTCCAGCATTTTTACTTATACCCACATAAAACAGTTCTGCAAAATATTACACTAGCACCAATTAAAGTAAATAAAACTTCAAAAGAAGAAGCAGAAAAAACAGCGATGGTTTATTTAGAGAAAGTAGGAATCCCGGAGAAGGCAGGTGTATATCCTCATCAATTATCCGGAGGTCAACAGCAAAGGGTAGCTATTGCTAGGGGACTGGCAATGCAGCCGGAAATTATGCTATTCGATGAGCCTACGTCTGCTCTTGATCCAGAGATGATCGGGGAAGTACTTGATGTTATGAAAACGCTAGCTAAAGAAGGGATGACGATGGTTGTTGTCACGCATGAGATGGGATTCGCGCGGGAGGTAGCCGATCGGATTTTATTTATGGATGATGGCCAAATCATTGAGGATACAACACCGGCGCAATTTTTTGCAAGTCCTGAACAAGAAAGAGCGCGTCTATTTTTAAGCCGAGTGTTAAACCATTAAAGGAGGAATTTCATGCTTAAAATGAAAAAGTTGTTTACGTTAATCGTATTTTCATGTTTATTCGTAATTGTCGTTGCCGGGTGCGGAAGTAAAAAAGATGAGGCGAAAGAAACGAATACGAAGCAAGGCGGGGCTGTGGAGCAAATTAAGAAGCGCGGGAAATTAGTAGTTGGAGTGAAGAATGATACGAACTTATTCGGATTGAAAAACCCTTCAACAGGGCAAGTAGAAGGATTCGATGTTGATGTTGCAAAGGCGCTTGCGAAAAAAATTCTCGGAGATGAAAAGAAACTAGAATTAAAAGAAGTAACATCTAAAACGCGTATTCCACTATTGAAAAACGGTGATATTGATGCAATTATCGCAACAATGACAATTACAGAAGAACGTAAAAAAGAAGTGGATTTTTCAGATGTATATTTTAAAGCGGGGCAATCGTTACTTGTGAAAAAAGGGAGCGATATTAAAAGTATTGCTGATGTGAAAAAGGGTGTGAAAGTGTTAGCTGTAAAAGGTTCAACGTCTACAAATAATATTCGTCAAAAGTCACCAGAAGCGACTGTATTAGAATTTGAAAATTACAGTGAGGCATTTACGGCGTTAAAAGCGGGGAAAGGCGATGTTTTAACGACAGATAATGCAATTCTTTACGGCATGGCAAAACAAGATTCAAATTATGAAGTTGTAGGGAAAATTTTTACGGATGAACCGTACGGAATTGCAGTGCAAAAAGGTGCAGATGATTTGACGAAAGAGATTAATAGCTTACTAAAAGATATGAAAGCGAATGGGGAATACGATAAATTGTATGAGAAATGGATTGGACAAAAACCAGAGAAGTAGATAGTAAAAGTGAGAGGATGAGAGTACTCATCCTCTTCTTGTAAAGAAAGAGGGGAGAATATGTGCCTGATTTTTCTATATTAACGAATAATATTGATATGTATGTAGAAGGATTTAAATATACAGTGATGTCTAGTGTAATTGCATTAATTGGAAGCTTTATCTTGGGAGTAATTTTGGCTGTAATGCGTATTGCACCGATTCGTATTTTAAATTGGATAGGATCAGCTTTTGTTGAGTTTGTAAGAAATATTCCACTCGTATTAATTGCATTTATATTTTATTTCGCTTTACCTGTAATAGGAATTACTTTAAATGGGTTTGTAGCAGGAACAGTTACGCTTACCGTATATACGGCAGCGTTTATTGCGGAAGTTATTCGCGCTGGTATTTTATCAGTCGCGAAAGGTCAGATGGAAGCAGCACGTTCCTCAGGATTGACGTATACGCAAGCAATGTACCATGTCGTTTTACCTCAAGCGATGAAAATCGTAATCCCTCCTCTAGGAAATCAATTTCTCAATTTAGTAAAAAACTCTTCCATACTCGGAATTATCGCTGGTACGGATTTAATGTATCAAGGAGACTTAATTTCAACGAAGACATTGGTTACGTTCGACGTCTATATATTTGTCGGGATGTTTTATTTAATATTAACAATTCCGCTCAGTATGCTAGTGCGTTATTTAGAAAAACGCTTAGCAAAGGAGGCGGTGTAAATGGATTTTAAGGGAGCAATTACAGGAGATCATATTCTGTTTTTATTAAAAGGATTACTTATAACGCTAGAGGTAGCGCTCGTAGCAATTGTACTTAGCTTTATTATTGGTAGTGTAATAGGGATATTGCGCTACATGAAAATACCTGTCGTCTCACAAATATTAGGAATTGTCGTTGAAGTAATTCGAAACTTACCACTACTATTAATTATATTTTTCACATATTTTGCACTTCCAGAAGCGGGATTGAAGTTAGAAATTATAACAGCTGTAATTGTTGCTTTAACAATATTTGAAGCAGCAATGATATCTGAAATTGTTCGAAGTGGTTTATTATCGATTGAAAAAGGACAGATTGAGGCTGCAAGATCTTCAGGATTAACGTATGTTCAAGCGCTTTGGCACATTATTTTACCACAAGCATTAAGAAGAATGGTCCCGCCGCTTGTTAGTCAGTTTATTTCATTGCTGAAAGATACATCATTAGCAGTTGTTATATCACTGCCAGAGCTTATGCATAATGCTCAAATTATTAGCGGACAGAATGTGAATTATATGATTCCAACGTTTATAGTAGTAGCTTGTATGTACTTTATCATAAATTATAGTTTATCAATTTTATCGAGAAGATTAGAAATCCGTTAACCTTTACAATATATGTAAAGGTTTTTCCTTGTTTCTCCTTATTTTCCTTTAATTATAATCTAAATCTCGCGATAATTCGATTTTTTATATTGTTTTATCAGAAAAGTTTTAATTTTATATAGAAATTGTAATCGCTTTCGTGTATATTTTTATTATCAGAAAATTTTAAAAAGAGATAGGGGTACTTGTAGGGGGAGGATTAAGATGCAGCAAACAACGAATGAGCAATTACATCGTACGATGAAGAGTAGACATTTATTTATGATCGCACTAGGTGGTGTAATCGGGACTGGTTTTTTCTTAGGTTCAGGTTACACCATTAATCAGGCTGGACCAGGGGGAGCCATCCTTTCCTATTTAGTGGGCGGATTTATTATGTATTTAACAATGCTTTGTCTTGGAGAGCTAACGGTAGCAATGCCAGTTTCAGGATCTTTCCAAAAGTATGCGACGAAGTTTATTGGACCAGGAACTGGATTTATGATCGGTTGGCTATACTGGATTGGATGGGCAGTAACAGTAGGATTAGAATTAACATCGATCGGTTTAATGATGAAAAGATGGTTTCCGAATGTTGATGTTTGGGTATGGTGTCTCGTATTCGGAGTTATTTTATATGCTTCAAATGCAATATCAGCGAAGAGTTATGCTGAATTAGAGTTTTGGTTCTCTAGTATTAAAGTAGTTACAATTATTGCATTCATTTTACTTGGTGGTAGCGCATTACTAGGATTCTTACCATACGATGGAAAAGAAGCAGCGCCTCTTTTCTCTAACTTTGTAAGTGATGGTGGGCTATTCCCAAATGGACTAGCTGCAGTGCTTCTTACGATGATTACAGTTAACTTTTCCTTCCAAGGAACAGAGTTAATCGGGATTGCAGCAGGAGAGAGTCAGAATCCTGAAAAAACAATTCCACGTGCGATTCGTAATACAGTATGGCGCATTATGTTATTCTTCATTTTAACAATGACAATTTTAGTAGGGTTAATTTCTTGGAAAGAAGCAGGGATAATTGAAAGCCCATTCGTAGTTGTATTTGATAAAATCGGTATTCCATATGCAGCTGATATTATGAACTTCGTTATTATTACAGCTCTTCTATCTGTAGCGAACTCAGGGTTATATGCAGCAACGCGTATACTATGGTCACTTGCAAATGAAGGAATGGCACCAACTTCTTTCAAGAAAGTAAATAAACGTGGTATTCCGATTACAGCGTTAGTCGTAACGATTGCTGTAGCGGCGTTATCTTTATTAACAAGCTTCCTTGCAGAAGATACAGTATATATGTACTTATTATCTATAGCTGGTTTATCGGCTGTTTCAAGTTGGATCATTATTGCTTTATCACAACTTCGCTTTAGAAGTCAGTATTTAAAAGGTGGAGGAAAATTAGAGGACTTAAAGTATAGAACACCACTATACCCGCTTGTTCCAATTTTAGCTTTAATTACAAATAGCATCGTTGTTATTAGTTTAGCGTTTATTCCAGAACAAAGAATGGCGTTATATTGTGGTATTCCATTTATCATTTTCTGCTACATATATTATTATATGAGTAAGAAACGGAAGAAGCCGATGAAAGTGGAGATGGAAGCGAAGTATGAAAATAAAAATTAAGCATGATGATATAGAGGCAGATTTATCGTATGGTCCATTAGCGATTGGAAAAGAAAATGGGTATTCACCGTTACAATTACTCGTTTCTTCTATCGCAGGATGTAGTGCAATTGTCTTTCAAACAATTTTAGAAAAGAAACGTATTACATACGATACGTTTACAATCGAAACGGAAATTGGTAGAAGTGAAGCTTTATCAAAACCAGTTGAAAGTGTTCATTTGCACTATAAAATTAAAGCACAAAACATTACAGAAGAGCAATTGGACAAGGCGCTACAACTTGCAGTGAAAAATTGCACGATTGTTCAATCGGTAAAAGATAGTATAAAAGTTACGGAAACAATTGAACTAATAAAGTGAAATATAAAAGCGTGAGAATATAGCTCTCACGTTTTTATGTTTTAGAGAGAGGGGAAAGTGTGATGGAATGTTTAGGATGTAAATTAGCCAACGAAGAAGAAAGTATATATAAAATATATGAAGATGACTATGTAACATGTTTTTTAGATCATGAACCTTTCTATTTAGGTCATACTTTAATTGTGCCAAAGCAACATGTTGTAGAAGTGGACGAATTAGATGATTGTGTAGCAAAAGCGATTATGGATGCTTCTAAGCTTATTTCAAAGGCTATTAAGTTATTATATAAACCAGACGGAGTTACAATTTGTCAAAATGGTGGAATCTTTAACGAGTTAACTCATTATCACATGCATGTTGTGCCGAGATATAAAGAGCGTTCGTTTGCTGAGTTTTATACGGTGCAGCCAGGAGAACAGCAGAATCATAACTTTGAAGAGACAAAGAATTTATTAAAAGAAGCAATTGAGAAAATAATACATAGCGAAAAGGCGTAAGAGGGGTTTTCTTAAGGGGACAGTCAGGAAAATTCTAATATTAAAAAGCCCAATTTCTCAGTTAAAATAGAGAAATTGGGCTTTTCTTTATTCTATTATTCAATTTTCTTTATTAAAGAATTCTGCAGTGTCACAAAGTATATCGCTCATTCGTTATATAGAATGAGAGGAGGAATTATATGAAAGTTACAAACAAAGATTACGAAAAGATGGAAGAGCTATACGAGTTGTATGAACAAAAAATTTATTATGTAGCTTATTCTATTTTAAATAATATTGAGCAGGCTGAAGATGCAGTTCAAGAGACGTTTATTACTCTTTATAAAAATTTGGAAAAGCTTCATAGTTTGAACACTGAAGAGCTTAACCGGTATATTTTGAGGATTGCGAAAAACAAAGCGATTGATAGCTACCGGAAAAATAAACGACATGAAACATTTTTAGAAGAATATCAACGAGAATCAACAGAGGTAGTAGATGAAAATATTGAAGAGTGGGAAAAACGTATAATGTCTGAGGTTCAGATTGATACATTGCTAAAAGAGCTAAATGAATCTAACAGAAAAGTGTTTAAGTACAAAGTCTTCTATAACTTAACGTATCAAGAAATTTCAAGTGTAATGGGGATAACAGAGGCTAATGTCCGCAAGCAATTTGAGCGCGCTCGAAAACGAGTACAAAGTATTATAGGAGGTATACAACATGACGAATTCAAAGAACTCCAAAGAAATATATGAACTTGCTGAAAAAATTGCTTTAGATGATTTTGATAAACTGGATGAACAACATGAATTCTCACATACATATACGCGCAAAAAGAAATTGTTTATGGAGGAAATGAAGCTGAAAGATGGAAAACCACAGAAAAAGCGAAAAAGACATCGTATGTTAATCGCTGCTGCGTGCTTATTGATCGGCATGCCGACAACCGTTTTTGGAGCAGTAAAAGTCTACAATATGATTGTTCAAAAACAAAATTACGAAGTAAATGTTTCAGTAACAAATAAGGACTCGAAAAAGGCTGATAAGTGGTATAAGTTGAAAGTTGGTAAATTACCAGAAAATATGGAGGCAATTGATGACTCTGCTATGAAATATTCATTTAAAGGTAACGACGCAAATGGAGGCTTTTCATTTAGTCTTTGGAGAGTAGGGGAAAATGCGGACTTTCAAACTTTATACTCAAAAAGCTATGAAGAAAAAGAGATAAGTGGCAAGAAAGCAGTAATTGTTCATAAAGAAACTGGAAACAACAATGTAATGTTTGATAGGAAGGTCTTTCTCTTTTTTGAGAAAGAAGGGATTATGTTAGAAAGCCATATCGGATCCGATGTAAATGAAGAACAAATGATAGATGTGTTAGGGAATATTTCACTGGAGCCTACTTCAAAAGAAAAGGCATCACATATAGCAGATTATGATGAAAATCGTTTTAGCAAACCAACTGAACCAAAAGAAACTAAGGTTATTCCTTTGAAAAAAGATAGTAAACGACTATTTCATGTAGGGCAAAAGGTTCCAGTAACGATATCTATGGATAACAGCCAAATTGAATATGTGATAGAAAAAGTTGAAGTTTTTGATTCGATTAAAGGTTTTAAACAAGAGAACTTTAATGAACTTGGCCTAGGGATATTAAGCAAGAAGAAGGCTTTAGATCAGACGGGAAAATTGCTATCGTACAGACGGGATGTATATAAATTAGGGAATGGTAAAGGTTCAATTGATACATTAGTAGATTCGAAATTAGTTAATGTTAAATTTGTCTACCTGACAACAACAGTGAAAAATATAGGTAAACAGATGACAGAAGAAATCTATATGACTCCATCCATAAAACAGCTTAAATTTGAAGGGAATGCATGGAACTACGCTAAAGAAGAGGGAATGGACGCAACGCGTATTATGACGGGCGAAGTTGATTATTTAGAACCTCACGGAGAGGGAAAAAGCTTTTACAATATTGGTAGTATCCGACCAGGAGAAACGGTAAAAGTTAAATTAGGTTATTTTGTAGATGAGGATAAACTAGATTCAATCTTCCTGGATGCTTTCCATTACAGAGGGAATGGAAGTACTGAAAATATGAATGCGTCATATCGTTGGTGGATTGATATTCGTCAACAGTCAAAATAATAGGAACAAATACACAAAAAGCTGCTTATATTTAGCAGCTTTTTTCGTCTTCATACATATTTAAAACTTCTTTCGCACGTATACGTAAACCATCTATTAATTCTTTCGGTTCTAAAACTCGTGCATCTTTTCCAAGTCTATAAAATAAAGGGGTAATAAAGTTAATTTCACCTTTATCAATTGTTGAATGTATATAACCTGTCCCGTCTTCGTTTACTACCACGAATTCTTCAAGGTAAGGAACGCTTTTACATTGGCGCACGCCTTCAGTCGTTAATAAAACATGTAACTGGGTAGGAATATGCACTACGTTAGAGCTAGAGGCAAACCATTCTTCTAAATTCATGAACGTATCTTTATTTTCTTCTGTTGATAATATAGAAAGAATACGATCAACGCGATACAGTAATATTTTTTTGCTGCTGAAGTCATAGGATGGTAAGTACCATAGCCCATCATGAGCATATACACCGATAGGATGAACATATTTTATTTTTATCCCTGATTTAGATTCGTATTGAAAGTGTAAATTTTTATTTTCAATAGCCGCGGTTAATACTTCGTTTAAAAGAGGTGTATCAATTGTTCTCTTCGGATTCCAAAAAGAGATATAAGAACGTATTTTATCAACTTTCGCTTTCGCATCATGTTGTAGGGAGCTATACAGTTTATGAGTAACAGAATTGATTTCTGTATTAAAAGGCAAGTCTCGGTAGTAGCTTAAAGATTGAAAAGCAAAAAAGATGGAAACCGCTTCTTCTTCCGTAAATAAAATAGGGGGAATTACTCTATTCGTTAATACTTTATATCCTCCATTGCGACCTTGTTCAGCATAAATGGGTAACCCCATATCACTTAAATCTAAAATGTATCTATGAACTGTACGAACGGAAATATTAAATTCATCAGCTATCTCCTGAGCTGTAAATGTTTTTTTCGCAGAAGCAAATATAAGAATGTCTAACAAACGTTTTGCTTTTGACAAATACATCACCCGTTTCTTTTTTAACATGACATTAATTGTCATGTTTTACGGTTAGTATAGTGCATATACTCTAATTTTATCAAGATGAGACGCAGGGAGGAAAAGATATGTCACGTGAAATTGTTTTATTTATTGCAGCGAGCTTAGACGGGTTTATTGCGAAAGAAGATGATGATTTACAGTGGTTAATGGAAACTGAAGGAGAGGGAGACAACGGTTATACGGAAATGTATGAGACAATTGATACAATAATCATGGGAAAGAGAACGTACGATTATGTAGTAGAGCATACAGAAACATTCCCGTACTTAGATAAAAAATGTTACGTGTTTTCTAATTCAGAAAAAGGTTCGAACGGACATGTAGAGTTTGTAAATGAAGATGTAGTGGAGTTTACAAAAAAGTTGAAATCGCAGGAAGGATCTAAAATATGGATGGTCGGTGGAGGGAGTCTACTGAGAGAATTTTTTAAGAATAATCTAATTGATGAATATGTTGTTACGATTACACCCCATATATTAGGTTCTGGAGTTCCATTATTTAAAGAAAAAAATCCAGAAATTCATTTAACTTTAACGGAAACGAAACGTTTTGGCCAATTCGTAAATCTATATTATAAAGTAAAGTCCTAAAGGATAAGAAAACACGACTATTAATGATAGTCGTGTTTCTATATAGATGGCAATGAAATTGTAAAGCAAGTTCCATGATCAACTTCACTTGTGACAGTAATATTCCCGCTGTGGAGTTCTACAATTTCCTTTACGATAGAGAGTCCTAAACCGGTTCCACCTGTAGCTCTGGAGCGCGCTTTATCAACACGATAAAAGCGGTCGAAAATGTGAGGGAGGTCTTCAGGGGGAATACCTTCGCCTTCGTCCTCAATTTTGATGGAAATATGTTTATGTTCTTCTGTAACAGAAATATTGATATGAGAATGTTCTTTTGAATGCCTATAAGCGTTATTTAAAATGTTCACTACAACTTGTTCGAATCGCTGTTCATCCAAGTTTACTAACAGTGAAGGAGGACAAGTGAAAGAAACTGTAATATGTCTTTCCTTATACATCGCGTTTACTTTTTCGGTTATGCGAGTAAGGAAGGTGTGTAAATGCACTTCCTTTACTTGAATGAAAAAGTTATGTTTTTCCATTTGAGCGAGTGAAAATAAATCTTGAACTAAGTTTGTAATATAATCAGATTCGTCTTTTATAATGGATAAGTATCGTAAACGCTGCTCAGGAGGTGTAATTTCTTTTAATGCAATGTCAGCATAACCTCTTACGTACGTTAATGGTGTTCGTAATTCGTGAGCAACACTTGCTAGAAATTCACTTCGCTCTGTTTTCATATAATGTAAATCATTTGCGAGAGTTTGGATGGAGTCTGCTAGTTCACCAATTTCGTCATTTCGAGTAGTCGTTAATGAAACTGATAAATCCCCCTTACTCATTTTTTCAGTCGCTTGTTTCATGTGTAACAATGGTTTTGTTAATAAACGTGACAATAGAAAAATGGTGATAGCTGTTAATAGGAAAGTAATGACTCCGGCAATAATGAATTGTCTTGTTAGCCCGTTAACCATTTCTTCGATTGATTCCGTCCCGAGAAACATATATACATAGCCTTCCGTTTTTCCTGCCACTACAATTGGGCTAACTGTACATATATAATTAGATGTTTTCCAATGATTCTCTATAATTGCTCCATCATGATCTGTTCGTGTTTGCATTCTTTCAATATGTTTTTTTATAGTAGTATTTATTTCATTGGATTTTGCTAGCACTTCCTTATTTGCATTTGTAATAATAACAGTTGTTTCAGCTTCGGATTCCATTAAAGCAACATGGGAGATTGTTTGCCTATCAAAATACTTTTCAAGGACATCTCGGTGACTATTTCCACGCTTTAATAAAGCAGTCATTTCTTCATTCACTCTATTGTTTACAAGGCTATAATAGAGCAAGACAAATAGAACACTTTCGATTAAAAGTGTAACAATTAGAAAATAAAATCCGAGTTGAATAGAAATTCGCTTCATCGTTTTGCTCCTTAGTTTTCAATATCAATCCATCGATATCCTACTCCATAAACAGTTTTTAAATGGTGATCAATGGGGAAATTTACTTTTCGTAATTTATCACGTAAATTACGAATATGTGAATCGACTGTTCGATCTTCTGTATTTGTATTTAATCCCCAAATTCGTTCAATGAGCTGATCACGGCTTAATACGTAGTTCACATGACGTAAAAATAATCCGAGTAAAGAGAATTCGATTGGGGTGAGAAGAAGTTCTTCATTATGGACAGAAATGAAATGCTTGGCCTCATCCCATAAAATGCCGTGATATTGGATTTGTGCATGTTGATTGGTTCGGCGTAAAACAGCTTCAATTCTTGCGAAGAGCTCCTCTTCGTGGAATGGTTTCGTCACGTAATCATCTGCTCCAAGTTTTAACCCTTGAACGACATCTACCGTCTGATCACGAGCAGTTACCATAATGATAGGAACGTTACTAAATGATCGAATTCTTTTGCAAGTTTCCCACCCATCCATCTTTGGCATCATAATATCGAGTAAAACAAATTTGAAATTTCGATTTTCTATATGTGAAATAGCTTCTTCTCCGGACACTGCACATACGCAGTTATATCCGATTGGAGTAAGATAAAGCGTTAATAATTCAAGCATTCTCGGTTCATCGTCTACGAGTAGTATATCGATCATAGAGTACCTCCGCATTTGTAGTTATTACTTAAATTGTAAGTCAAAATCATGAAGAAATGGTGCAGATTATAATGCATCTGCATAATTTCTTCAGAATTGCTTGTTATCGTAAAGTTGAAATTCCATTTTAGGTAATAAGATTGGTTCGAAAACAATTACGGGGGCGATATAGTGAAAAAGATGACCCGAATTTTTGGGATAACAATAATTGCAGCAGTCGGTCTTGCGGCATGCGGACAAACGAGTACAGATCATAAAAATCATGAATCTACAGAAGAGAAGAAAACAGAGCAAAAGGAAATGAAAATGAATCAGGAGGTAACTGCGCCGAAAGAAATGAATCAAGGTGCATCGAATGATTTATTAACGACAAGTTTAAAAAATGTAACGAGATTAAATACAAATGATCCTCTGCAAATGGCAGTATTAACTTCGCAAACGATATGGCCAGCAACGCATAAAGAGAATCAGCCAGGCGCTATTATTTTAGTGCCAGTGAACGAGTGGCAATTAGGTATTGCAAGTGCGGATCTTATTCATCACCCGAATAACGGACCGATTTTATTTATAGAAAAAGAAAAGGTACCCGAAATGACGTTAAAAGAAATAAAACGATTAAATCCGCTCGGAACGAAAGATGGAACGCAAATTATGGTGATGGGGGATATAGGGGCATCTAGCCTAGAGCAATTAAAAGGTTATAAAGTAAAGCAAATAAAAGAAACAGATCCAGCTACATTTGCTAAAGATGTTGATAAGGAGTACGCCGATATAACAGGAAGTTATCCAAATAGCGTTATTGTCGGTTCGTCTGAAGAGGAAGGGCGTTTATATACAACACCAGCTGTAAACTGGATTTCTCATATGCCGGAACCTCTTCTATATACTGAAAAAAATAAAGTGCCAGAAGCGACAATAGAGGCATTAAAGGCGAGAAAAGATAAAGCAAATATATATGTATTAGGACCAGAAAAAATTGTTTCAAAAGAAGTAGAAAAAGAGTTAAGTAAATACGGGAAAGTAACGCGTATTAGTGGAGAGACCCCTACAGAAAACTCGATTGCGTTTGCCAAATTTAAAGATGAAAAAACAAAATTTGGCTGGGGATTCACAAAACCTGGTCACGGTTTATCATTTGTTTCAAACAAAACACCAGATTTAGCAGTTGCGGGAGCACCTTTTTCACACATGGGTAAACACGCGCCCGTTGTATTATTAGAAGAAGGTAAAGCCTCACAACCAGTTTATGACTTCCTTACTACTATTCAGCCGAAGTTTAAAGATGATCCAACAATCGGTCCATACAATCATGGATTCTTATTAGGGAATACCGAAAATATTTCATTTGAAACGCAAGGTGTATTAGATGAGAGGTTAGAGATTGTTCAAGAAAATGGCAAGGGGCATGGTGGACATTAAATGGGGAAAGACGCTGCTGCTGGTAGCGTCTTTTTTTAGGAAACTTTTACATAGCAAAAAATCTTCTACTCGTTATATAATAGCCTTCGTGTAGTCGGCCTAGATTTTCTTACGGAGAAAATCAAATGATAAAAGAGTAGAGGGTGGTAGCTTGTTTCAAAAGATAAAAAATGAATGGTTTTCTAATGTGAAAGGGGACGTACTATCAGGAATTGTCGTTGCTTTAGCATTAATTCCTGAAGCGATAGCTTTTTCTGTTATTGCAGGTGTAGATCCGACGGTGGGATTGTACGCGGCCTTTTGTATTGCGGTTACAATTTCGTTTGTTGGTGGAAGACCAGGGATGATCTCGGCGGCAACGGGTGCGATGGCTTTATTAATGGTCACTCTTGTGAAGGATCACGGTTTACAATATTTATTTGCTGTAACAATAGTAACAGGTATTGTTCAAATTATTTTTGGAGTGTTCAAGCTGAGCTCATTTATGAAGTTTGTTCCTAAATCCATTATGAGTGGTTTTTTAAATTCACTTGGAATTTTAGTTTTTACAGCGCAATTGCCGCATTTTAAAAATGCAACTTGGCAAATGTGTGCACTTGTCGCATTAGGACTTGCAATTATATATTTATTTCCACGTATTACGACGGCTGTTCCGTCTACACTTATTTCAATTATTATTGTGACAAGCATTGCACTTATGAGCGGATTACAGTTAAAAACAGTAGGGGATATGGGAAGCTTACCGAAAGAATTACCGTTCTTTAGTATTCCTGATGTTCCATTTACACTTGAGACATTAGCAATTATTTTACCGTATTCAGTTATGTTAGCGGTTATAGGTTTACTAGAGTCATTATTAACGGCGTCGGTTTTAGACGATATGACACATACGGAAAGTAATAAGCATAAAGAGGCACGTGGACAAGGGATTGCGAACGTTGTTACTGGGTTTTTCGGAGGAATGGCAGGATGTGCAATGATTGGACAATCTGTTATTAACATTAAATCAGGTGGTCGAGGGAGATTATCGACGCTTGTAGCCGGTGGTTTTTTAATCGTATTGCTATTTGTTTTAGGTGATTACGTTGTTCATATTCCGATGGCAGCTTTAGTTGCAGTTATGATTATGGTTTCGATTGGGACGTTTGATTGGAACTCTGTAGCGACGATTCATAAAGTACCAAAAGGAAACGCATTTGTTATGATCGTAACAGTTGTGATTGTCCTAATTACACATAATTTAGGATTAGGTGTAATTATCGGAACGATAATTAGTGCAGTTTTATTTGCATTCAATATGGCAAAGATTCACGTGAAACATTTGTATATTGAAAATAAGAAAATATACGAAATTCACGGCCAACTATTCTTCGCATCTACGGCAGAGTATATAAATGCTTTTTCATACAATGAAGATGTGAAAGAAATTGAGATGAACTTTACTAACGCACACGTATGGGATGATTCAGCAGTAGCGGCAATTGATAAAGTTATAATGAAGTATGAACAGAACGGTGTGAAAGTAAGGATCACAGGGTTAAATGAACGTAGCTCGAAGCTCGTTGCGAATTTAGCTACTTATAATAAGAGAATTGCTAGTTAGAAGCCTCCTTTTTAGGGGGCTTTATTATATAATACGGGTAGGATAACGAAAAGGGGATTCAGCATATGTACAAACAAATTTTATTAGCATGCGATGGTTCTGAACATGCACTTCGAGCAGCCGAGCATGCAACATATATTGCGAAATTTAACGAAGAAACACATGTTGAAGTTGTGTACGTAGTAGATAATAGAACGGCAAAGTCAGATATTATACAAGGACAAACGGATTTAGAAACAATATCAGCTAGTCGAAAAGATAAATTAAAAGAGATTGAGGGTTTATTAAAGAAAGAGAACATTTCCTACAAAATTACGATTCTACATGGCGATCCAGGAGATACGATTGTTCAATATGTAAATACAGGAGATATAGATCTTATTATTGCTGGGAGTAGAGGGCTAAATACACTGCAAGAGATGGTGCTTGGTAGTGTAAGTCATAAAATAGCAAAGCGTGTGAAATGCCCGGTTATGATTATAAAATAAGTTGAGTGAGATATTATGTAGTGTAAGCAGGACCTTGATATAATTCGAGGTCTTTTTTGATGTATTAAGAGGGAGAATGTGGACAGAATATATATAAGTTTAAAAAATGTTAACTTACAAATTTGTAAGTTAGCTGTCAGCGAAATCGATGTTATGAAATTTTTCCCATTGATACAATAAGAATATCAAAGGGGATATAGGGAGGATGGAAGGTATGAAATCATTTCAAAATTTGTCTTATAGCCAAGGGGTAAGTTTAATTTGTTTAGGTGGATTTGCTGGATCTGTTACGTTAGCTGTTTTAATAAAGATGTTTCAGCAAATGTTTTAATCGTATGAATAGAAGGGAAATGATTAATATAAATAGCAAGAGAAGAACGATAAATAAAAAATAGCTCTTAGCATGTAAGTAAATGCTGAGAGCTATTTTTATGTTTATTTTTCTACACATTATATTTTGTTTAAACTTCTTTTGATTTAGCAGATCCTGTATTTAAAGTAAGAGCAAGGAAGAACATTGCAAGCACACAAGAAGCAAGGAGCAAAATGAATCCGCCGTCCCATCCGAATCCATCTACAATAAAGCCCATAGCTGCGCTAGCAAAAGTAGCTCCGCCTAGGTAACCGAAGAACCCAGTTAACCCAGCGGCAGTTCCAGCAGCTTTTTTTGGTGCTAAGTCAAGAGCGTGTAGACCAATTAACATAACAGGTCCGTAAATTAAAAATCCAATTGAGACAAGTGCGATACTATCAACCATTGGATTACCAGGAGGATTTAGCCAGTAAACAAGAACGGCAATGAATACACCGACCATAAATAAAATACCAGCAGGTGCGCGGCGCCCTTTAAATAGTTTATCACTCATCCATCCGCAAAGAAGTGTACCTGGAATACCAGCCCATTCGTATAGAGCATAAGCTGTACGTGAGCTACTATGAGTAAAACTTTTTTCTTCTACTAAATAAGTAGGAGCCCAGTCTACAACGCCGTAACGAACGAAATAAACAAAAACGTTAGCGATAGCGATGTACCATAAAAACTTATTGTTTAATATGTATGTAAATAAAATTTCCTTTACCGAAAGTTCGCGTTCACGGTCCGCTACTTTTTCATCTGATGGATATTCCCCAGTATGTTCTTCAATAGAAGGTAATCCGCAAGATTGAGGTGTATCTCTCATCGTAATTAATACATAAATCCCCACCAAAATTGAAAGAATACCTGGGAAGTAAAATATACTTTTCCAGTCATTTGCAAAGAAATATAAGCCTAATGTAACGAGAGAGGGCATAAGCGCGCCGCCGACATTATGAGCGACGTTCCAAATAGACATTTTTGTACCACGTTCACTAACGGAGAACCAGTGAACCATCGTACGACCACAAGGAGGCCATCCCATACCTTGTACCCATCCATTTAAAAACTGAAGTACAAACATAAGTATAATGCTCGTTGTAATGAAAGAAAATGAGCCGAAAATAATATTAATGATACCGGATAAAAATAGCCCAGCTGCTAAAAAGTAGCGAGGATTACAACGATCGGATACGATACCCATAAGAAATTTACTTAATCCGTAAGCGATAGATACTGCTGAAAGGATAACCCCAAGTTCCCCTTTACTAAAGCCTTGTTCGATTAAGTATGGCATTGCGAGTGAAAAGTTTTTTCGAACAAAGTAGTAACCCGCATAACCGATGAAGATGCCTAAGAATACTTGCAAACGCAATTTGCGGTATTCGCTATCAGTGCGATCAGCGGGTAAGCGTTCTGCGTGGGGCGCAGGTTTAAATAATTGTGTGAAAAACATAAAATGAAAATCCTCCCCTAATTAATTGGAAGCGTTTTAAGACAGAGAGAATACAAAAAGGCTATGAAATATAAAAAAGTTCCCTTTTTTATGATTCATAGCCGTATACTCCGATTCTCCGTGACTGTCAATATTAACTTCGACGAAAATTATACAACTTTGTGACAGAAATGTAAACGTTTTTATAAAGAAAGTTGTTGACGTATTTTGTTTGTGGGATTAATATTTAAATACGTTAAATATTTTATTGCTTAAATAAGAGGTGGATAACATGCCAAATGATATGACTCATATTGATAAGATTCAAGCTCTTGCATTCGCTATAGGAAAGAAAATGCAAACAGAGCTATTAGAACAAATGCAAGCATCAGGACTTACACCACCGCAGTTTTATATTTTAAAGATTTTAGATCATTACGGAGCTTCAAGAGCGACACAATTGGCGGAGAAAATGTACGTGAAACCGAGTGCGATTACAGTAATGACTGATCGTTTAATTGATCATGGGTTAGTAGAGCGCTATCACGACGATAATGATCGCCGCGTTGTTGTCATTGAGCTAACGAAGAAGGGGAAAGCTACAGTAGAAGAAGCGATGGCGGCTCGTAATGAGCATATTGCAAAATACTTCTCACACTTAGAATTACAAGAGAGGGAAGATTTGTTGCGCCTCTTTGAAAAGCTAGAAACAATTATTTGCGGGAAACCAGAGAAAAAAGAGAAAAAAGAGAAACACTAAGAGGAATTGAGGAGATTACATGGAGCAACAAGAAAATCAGAATAGAAAGTTGTTGTTAATCGGTTTAGTAATCGCAATGCTATTTGCTGCATTGGACGGAACAATCGTTGGTACAGCAATGCCGCGTATCGTCGGTGAACTAGGTGGATTAAGTTTAATGACATGGTTAACAACAGCTTACATGTTAACATCAACAACGGTTGTACCGATTGCAGGTAAATTAGCGGATTTACTTGGGCGTCGTAACGTATATATAGCAGGATTAATTATCTTTATGGTTGGTTCAGCGTTATGTGGTATGGCAAACGGTATGACAGAATTAATTATTTTCCGTGGTATTCAAGGTCTTGGTGGCGGTATTATGATGCCAATGGCTATGATTATTATCGGAGATATGTTCACGGGAAAAGAACGTGCTAAATGGCAAGGTATTTTTGGCGCTTTATATGGTCTTGCTTCTGTAATTGGACCACAAGTTGGTGGTTGGATTGTAGACGCAGTGAACTGGAGATGGGTATTCTATATTAACTTACCAGTTGGTATTTTAGCGACAATCTTTATTGCAATGGGATTAAAAGCACATAAACAAACAGGACCAATTAAAATTGATATCGCTGGAATCTTCACGATGATTCTCGGTGTTGTAAGTTTATTACTTGCGTTAACGTTTGGCGGGAAAGATTATGCATGGGGTTCTTGGCAAATTATCGGGTTATTTGCACTAGCTGCCATTGGTATTGTTAGCTTTGTTATCGTTGAAACGAAGGCTGAAGAACCAATTTTACCGATGCACTTCTTTAAAAACCGTACATTTACACTACTGAATGCGATCGGTTTCTTTATGAGTATCGGAATGTTTGGAGCAATTATGTTCGTACCGTTCTTTATGCAAGGAATTGTAGGCGTAAGTGCTGCTGAATCAGGAACGATTATGACACCGATGATGATTACAATGATCGTTATGAGTATTATCGGTGGTCAGCTTGTATTAAAAATTGGTGTGAAACCACAAATTATTACAGGGATGCTTATTATGGCTAGTGGTTTCTGGTTATTAACAACGATGGATATGCATACAACTAAGCTTACCGCTACTTCTTATATGATGGTTATCGGTTTAGGAATGGGTCTTGTTATGCCGATATTAACATTAGCATTACAAGAAAGCTTCCCGAAAAAAGATCTTGGCGTTGTAACATCATCAAGTCAATTCTTCCGTCAAATCGGTGGAACATTCGGTATTACAATTTTAGGATCAATTATGAATAACACTTCAGGTACAACGTTAACAAATAAATTAGTACCTGTATTAGACACATTCCCAAAAGAAGCGGGACAAATGGTAACAAAATTTAAAGATATGATTCATACAGATCCACAAAGTTTATATTCTATGCTATTTAGTCCAGAGGCATTAAAACAAATGCCAGAAGCATTTTCTAATAGCATCGTACCAATTTTGAAAAGCTCTTTAGTGGACTCACTTCATACTGTATTCTTAACAGGATTGGTATTTATCGTAGTAGGTGCTATCTTTACGATTTTCTTACAGAAAATTAAACTGTCTGATCGTAAAAAAGGTGCTGAAGAGCCTGCTGTAGAAGAAAAGGAAAAAACGGTATCATATTCGTAATGAAAAAGCATCGCCTTATGGCGATGCTTTTTTTGAGTATAACCTTAAAAGCTTTTTAGTTAGAAATGATTGACGTATTTTTATAAATGCGTTATATTATTTTCTGTAAACGGTTACATGAAATGAGGAGAAAAGAGAATGAGTACGATTAAAGACGTTGCAAAATTAGCAGGGGTATCTGTTGCGACCGTTTCCAGAGTGTTAAATAAAAATGGATATGTCCATGAGGATACATTAAAGAAAGTAGAGCGAGCAATTGAAATGCTAGATTATAAGCCTAGTACAGTAGCGCGTTCTTTATATAATAAAAAGTCTCGTTTAATTGGCTTAGTTGTTCCAAATATCGTGAATCCATTCTTTCCGGAAGTTGCACGTGCTGTAGAAGATGTAGCACATAAGCAAGGTTACACAGTTGTACTTTGTAACTCTGATGAAAATTTAGAAAAAGAGAAGCAATACATTGATGTGCTTAGACAAAATAATGTGGACGGATTTATTGTAGCAACGAATCCACAAAATAGTGTTAATTACATGAATTTGTCTATTCCAGTTGTTGCGATTGACCGTATGTTTAATGAGCGCATTCCTACTGTATATGCAGATAACTATGCAGGGAGTCAGGCGGCGACAAAGTTATTAATAGACAAAGGGTGTAAACATATTGCACATATTCGTGGACCGCGTGATGTGAGCACAGCTAATGAACGTTTTGAAGGTTTTGTAGACGTTATTACGCAAAATAATCTTTCTTATATGATTGCAGAGAGTACATTCGATCCAGCTAATAGTGAACAGGTAGCGGTGGAATTATTAGAAGAATATCCGCATATTGATGGAATTGTTGCTGGGAATGATTTAATTGCAATTGGTATTGTAAAGGCTGCACTTCAAAAGGGAATTTCTATTCCAAACGATTTACAAATTATTGGATTCGATGGAATTTCTTTAACTGAAATGATGTATCCATCTATTACGACTGTTGCACAGCCAATTTATGAAATGGGGAAAATTGCAACAGAATTGTTGTTAGAGCAGATGGAAGGAAATCCATTAGAAGAGAAACACTATCGTTTACCGATTGAAATTATAGAACGAAATACAACGAAGTAAGGAGATGAGACAGATGCCAAATATTGCAGTAGTAGGTAGCATTTCAATGGACTTAGTGGCTGTTTCAAAAATACGGCCGAAAGCAGGAGAAACAGTAATTGGTGAAGCGTTTCATACGATACCAGGAGGAAAAGGGGCCAACCAAGCAGTTGCTGCAGCTAGATTAGGAGCAAATGTAGCGATGGTTGGTGCAGTAGGAAATGATGATTACGGAACAGTAGTTAGAAAAAATTTGGAGAACGAACGCATTTTTATCGACTATGTGGTACCGGTTACAGATAGGACGACAGGAATCGCTCATATCGTTTTAGCAGAAGAGGATAATAGTATTGTTGTCGTACAAGGAGCAAATGCTCTTGTAAATGAGTCGATTGTAGATCGTTCAAAAGACCTTCTTGTAAAAGCAGATATGGTTGTTCTTCAACTAGAGATCCCGCTTGAAACAGTAAAATACGTTCTGGCTATTTGTGAGGAGCATAACATTCCAGTTATGTTGAATCCGGCTCCAGCACAAATCTTATCAGAAGATATTTTAGAAAAAGCGACTTATATTACGCCGAATGAACATGAATGTCGCATCGTATTAAATGATTTCACATCACCAATTGAAGAGTTACTTGCGAAATATCCAAATAAGCTATTGATGACGGAAGGGTCTAACGGTGTTCGTTTCCATAACGGAACGGAAGTTGTTCAAGTTCCAAGTATTGCTGTAGACGTAGTGGATACGACTGGAGCTGGTGATACATTTAACGGCGCGCTAGCAGTTGCACTTTCTGAAGGAGAAATACTTCAAAAAGCAATTCGTTTTGCGAACATTGCTGGTGGTCTTTCTGTAACGAAACTTGGGGCACAGGGCGGTATGCCAACGAGAGATAGAGTACGTGAAGTACAGGTGATTGTCGGATGAAAAAACACGGTGTATTAAATAGTGAAATTGCGGCGGTCCTTGCTTCACTTGGACATACAGATACGATTGTAATTGCTGATTGCGGGTTACCTATTCCTGATGGAGTAAAACGAATTGATTTAGCAGTTGAAATCGGAAAACCTAGTTTTTTAGACGTATTACAAGTTGTTGCTGATGATATGGCAATTGAAAAAGTGACGTTAGCAGAAGAAGTTATTATGAATAATGCAGAGGTAAATAAAGAAATTGAGATGCGATTAATAGAGCCAGCATTTGAATATGTGTCTCATAAGGAATTTAAAGAGCATACAAAGAGAGCGAAGGCGATTATTCGTACAGGAGAAGCAACGCCTTATGCGAATGTTATTTTACATGCAGGCGTGATTTTTTAATAGAGGGATGTGATGAGAATGCATATTGAAATGAAGAACATTTCAAAAGCGTTCAGTGGTAATCCTGTTCTAAAAAACGCACAGTTTATGATTGAAACAGGAGAAGTCCATGCATTGATGGGGGAAAATGGAGCGGGGAAATCGACGCTCATGAAGATTTTAACAGGTGTATATAAAAAAGACAGTGGAACAGTCATGATTGATGGGAAAGAACGAACTTTTAAAAATGCGAAAGAAGCTGAAGAGTATGGTATTGCATTTATCCATCAAGAGTTGAACATATTACCGAATTTAACGGTAGCTGAAAATATGTTTCTTGGAAAAGAGTTAATGTATGGGAAAACGGGCATTTTACGTACGCGTCAAATGAATGCGATTGCCCAGCAACAATTAGCAGATCTTGGTCTACATGTGAGAGGCGCTATGCTAGCAGGTGAATTATCAGTTGGACAACAGCAAATTATTGAAATTGCTAAAGCATTAATGACAAAGGCGAGCGTTATTATTATGGATGAACCTACAGCAGCATTAACAGATCGCGAAATTGAAACGCTGTTTATTGTTATTAATAAATTACGTAAAGAGGGCGTTTCATTCGTTTATATTTCACACCGGATGGAAGAAATTTTTTCAATATGTGATGCCATTACGATCTTGCGTGATGGAGAATATGTAGGGAAGAGATTAATTCCGGAAACATCATTTGATGAAGTAGTTAGCATGATGGTGGGGCGCAGTATTGGTCAACGTTATCCAGAGCGAAATAGTCAAATTGGCGAAGTGATTTTTGAAATGCGTAACGGAACGAAAAAGGGGAAATTTGAAAATGTTTCGTTTCAAGTTAGAAAAGGTGAAATCCTTGGTGTTGCGGGCTTGATGGGAGCTGGTCGCACGGATATTATGAAAGCAATATTTGGATATGAACCGCTCGATTCAGGAAAAATTTTTATGAATGGACAAGAAGTAAAAATTGATAGCCCAATTGATGCGATTAGACAACGAATTGCCTTTATTACAGAGGATAGAAAATCTGAAGGGCTTGTGTTAGATTTTTCGATTCGTGAAAATTTAGCTTTACCAAATTTAGAAAGTCTTTCAAAGGGAAGCGTTGTTAATAAAGGTTTAGAACGGCAATTTACAGAGGATATGATGAAGCTTCTTAATGTGAAAGCAGCAAACGGAGAGCAAGCTGTCAAATCTCTTTCTGGTGGAAATCAGCAAAAGATTGTAATGGCAAAATGGCTAGGTATTCATCCGCAGTTACTCATTTTAGATGAGCCAACAAGAGGTGTAGATGTTGGGGCTAAAAAAGAAATTTACTCTATTATGAATAAGCTTACTGAGCAGGGTGATGCCGTTATTATGGTATCGTCTGAGCTTCCAGAAGTTTTAGGAATGAGTGATCGTGTTCTCGTTATTCATGAAGGGAAAATCGGTGGTATTTTAGAGAAAGATCAGGTATCGCAAGAGTCTATTATGGCACTAGCTACAGGGGGAGAGTAAGATATGGCTAAGAAGGGGAATGTATTACAACAACTTGGTTCTTTAATTGGGTTAGTATTAATTATCGTGGTAATTACAGCTTTAAATCCAGCATTTATTGAAATTCCAAATTTATTTAATATACTGCGCCAAGTATCGATTAATGCACTCATTGCATTTGGAATGACCTTCGTTATTTTAACAGGGGGTATTGACTTATCGGTAGGTTCTATTTTAGCATTATCAAGTGCACTTGTTGCCGGAATGATGGCAAGTGGCATGGATCCGTTCCTTGCAATGGCAGTTGGATTATTAGCCGGTCTTGTAATGGGGATTGTAAACGGTATCATTATTGCGAAGGGAAAAGTAGCTCCGTTTATTGCAACTTTAGCAACAATGACTATTTTTCGCGGGTTGACGCTTGTTTATATGGACGGACGTCCGATCACTGGTCTTGGTGATCATTTAATGTTCCAAATGTTTGGCCGTGGTTATTTCCTTGGTATTCCTGTGCCAGCCGTTACAATGATGATTGCTTTTGCAGTATTGTACTTTATTTTAAAGAAAACAACGTTTGGTCGCCGTACGTTTGCGATTGGTGGAAATGAAGAGGCAGCAGCTTTATCAGGTATTAATGTTACGAGAATTAAAGTAATGATTTACGGTCTTTCCGGAATTTTGGCAGCGCTTGCAGGTATTGTCTTAACATCAAGGTTAGATTCTGCACAGCCGACTGCTGGTACTTCTTACGAATTAGATGCAATTGCTGCAGTTGTGTTAGGAGGAACGAGTCTTTCAGGTGGAAGAGGATGGATTGTTGGTACATTCATCGGTGTGCTTATTATTGGTGTACTAAATAACGGTTTAAATTTATTAGGTGTATCTTCTTTCTTCCAACAAGTTGTAAAAGGACTTGTAATCTTACTAGCTGTACTAATTGATCGTCGAAAAGAAGCGTAATGGAGGGGCAATTCATGAAAAAATGGTTACTGATACTCGTTGCATGCATCATGGTAGTTACTGCTGGTTGTTCAATGGAACCACCAGAATGGGCAAAGGATTCTAGCGATAAAGGTCGAAATAAAACTATTAAAGTTGGATTTTCTGTTTCAACTTTAAATAATCCATTTTTCGTCACGTTGAAAAAAGGTGCAGAAAAGAAAGCAAAAGATAGTGGCATTGAACTAATTGCTGTTGATGCACAAAATGATGCAGCGAAGCAAACAAACGATGTTGAAGATTTAATTCAAAAAGGTGTCGATGTAGTTGTTATTAATCCAACTGACTCAGATGCTGTTGCTTCAGCGGTAAGTGCAGCTAATGCAGCCAATGTTCCTGTTATTACAGTAGACCGAGTTGCGAATTCAGGTAAAGTTGTTTCTCACATTGCTTCTAACAATGTCGAAGGTGGTCAAATGGCTAGTGATTACATTCGGGAATTAGTTGGTGAAGGAACAAATGTTACTGAGTTAGAAGGAATCCCTGGATCGTCTGCTGCTCGTGAGCGTGGGAAAGGATTCCATAACGTAGCTGATAAGTCTTTAAAAGTAGTAGCAAAACAAGCAGCTGATTTCGATCGTGCAAAAGGGTTATCCGTTATGGAAAATATTTTGCAAGCAAATAGCGATATTAAAGCGGTATTTGCTCATAATGATGAAATGGCATTAGGCGCAATTGAGGCATTAAAATCTGCTGGTAAAACGGATGTAGTTGTTGTTGGATTTGATGCAACGGATGATGCTGTAAAAGCGGTTAAAGATGGGCGTATGGCAGCAACAGTCGCTCAAAAACCGGAATTAATCGGAGAGAAGGCGATGGAAACAGCAAAAGAGATAACACAAGGTAAAAAAGTGGACAAATTTATTCCGATTGAATTAGAGCTTATTAAGAAAAAATAAATAAATATAAAATGAAAATTAGGAAGGAAGAATAACAAATGAAATTTTTTATTGATACAGCAAACATTAACGAAATTAAAGAGGCAAATGCATTAGGCGTAGTAGCTGGAGTAACGACAAACCCATCACTTGTAGCAAAAGAAGGCGTAGATTTCCATGAGCGTATTCGTGAAATTTGCAGCTTTATTGAAGGACCTGTAAGCGCAGAAGTAATTAGCTTAGAAGCTGATAAAATGATTGAAGAAGGAAAAGAGTTAGCAAAAATCGCTCCAAATGTTGTTGTAAAAGTTCCAATGACAACAGAAGGCTTAAAAGCAGTAAAAGCATTCTCAGATTTAGGAATTCGTACAAACGTTACATTAGTATTCTCAGCAGTGCAAGCATTACTTGCAGCTCGCGCTGGTGCGACATACGTTTCACCGTTCTTAGGTCGCCTAGATGATATCGGTCATAACGGTATGGACTTAATTCGCCAAATCGCAGAAATCTTTGCAATTCACGGCATTGAAACAGAAATCATTGCAGCATCTGTACGTCACAGTGTTCATGTAACAGAAGCAGCATTAAACGGTTCACATATTGCAACAATCCCAGCAAACGTAATCGCTTCATTAGTGAAGCACCCATTAACAGATCAAGGAATTGAGAAATTCTTAGCTGATTGGGAAAAAACACAAGAGAAATAATACGAAATGGAGAACCCAAGTTTAATTAACTTGGGTTCTTTTTTTTATTTGAAAGAATTTTCATGCAATTGTGCATATTGTCTTTTAAATTTTTAATATAAGCTATTTAATATATACAAATCACTCTTTATTTTTCACATTTCGACATAAAAAGATAGAGGGTCTGACCAGAAAACTGGAGGGCATGATTCTATAACAGAAAGCTTATTTCTTATAGAATCATGTCTTTTATTATACAAGGGAGGATAGATTACATATTTTTATCTGAAGTTTAAGATTGATACAAGGGGATGAGTAAAATGAGAAAAAAAGCGCCATTTAAAGTGTTGTCATCATTAACGATCGCGACACTCATCGGATGCTCAGCTGTAATGAGTGCTCCGTTAGCATACGCAGAAACGCCAGTAAAAGAAAGTGTGTCTACAACGCCAATTGATCATAATTTAATTCAAGAAGATCGTTTAGCAGAAGCGCTGAAAGAAAGAGGAACGATTAATCCAGCCTCTTCTAAAGAAGAGACAAAAAAGGCCATAGAGCAATATATTGAAAAGAAACAAGGGGATCAGGCGAATAAAGAAATTCTTCCCGATGATGCTGCTCAAGAAGCATCTGATTTCGTGAAAAAGGTAAAAGAGAAGAAGATGGAAGAAAAGGAAAAAGTAAAGAAAGCTGAAAAAAATGTTAGCCCTGAGCAAAAGCCAGAGCCAAATAAAAAGCAATTAGATGGTAAAGTTCCAACTTCTAAGGCGAAACAAGCTCCATATAGTGGACCTGTCCGCAATGATAAAGTGTTAGTGTTACTCGTTGAATTTAGTGATTATAAACATAATAATATTGAGCAAACACCAGGTTATATGTATTCGAAAGACTTTAGTAGAGAACATTATCAAAAGATGTTATTCGGTAAGGAACCGTACACGTTATTTGATGGTTCGAAAGTAAAAACATTTAAACAATATTATGAAGAGCAGTCTGGTGGTAGTTATATGACAGACGGATATGTAACGGAGTGGCTAACTGTGCCAGGAAAAGCTGCTGATTACGGTGCTGATGGCAGTAGTGGTCATGATAATAAAGGACCAAAAGGCGCACGTGATTTAGTGAAAGAAGCATTAAAAGCTGCAGCGGATAAAGGATTAGATTTATCACAATTCGATCAGTTCGACCGTTATGATACAAATGGCGATGGCAATCTTAATGAATCGGACGGTGTAATTGATCATTTAATGGTAATTCATGCCGGTGTTGGTCAAGAAGCTGGCGGTGGTAAATTAGGAGATGATGCAATTTGGTCACATCGATCTAAATTAGCAAGGGATCCAGTAGCGATTGAAGGAACAACATCTAAAGTACCTTATTGGGATGGAAAAGTAGCGGCTCATGATTATACAATTGAGCCAGAAGACGGTGCAGTAGGTGTGTTTGCACATGAATTTGGACATGACCTTGGTTTACCGGATGAATATGATACGAAGTATACTGGAAATGGATCACCAGTCGAAGCTTGGTCATTAATGAGTGGAGGTAGCTGGACAGGGAAAATCGCAGGAACAGAGCCAACTAGTTTTTCTCCACAAAATAAAGACTTCTTACAAAAGAATATGGGCGGCAACTGGGCGAAAATTTTAGAAGTAGATTACGATAAAATTAAGAGTGGTGTAGGAGTTCCTACATATATTGATCAAAGTGTTACAAAATCAAATCGTCCAGGTGTAGTACGTGTCAATTTACCAGATAAGAGTATTGAAACAATTAAGCCCGGGTTTGGAAAACAGGCATACTATAGTACAAGAGGCGATGATATTCATACGAAATTAGAAACACCGTTCTTTGATTTAACGAAGGGAACAAATGCAAAGTTTGATTATAAAGCGAATTATGAATTAGAAGCTGAGTGTGATTTCATCGAAGTACATGCTGTAGCTGAAGATGGAACAAAAACATTAATTGATAGATTAGGAGAAAAAATAGTACAAGATGATAAAGATACAACAGATGGGAAATGGATTGATAAATCATACGATTTAAGCCAGTTCAAAGGGAAGAAAGTTAAACTACAATTCGACTATATTACAGATCCAGCTTTAACATATAAAGGTTTTGCAATGGATAATGTAAATGTAACAGTTGATGGGCAAGTAGTATTTTCAGATGATGCAGAAGGACAGTCTAAAATGAAGTTAAATGGATTCGTCGTTTCTGATGGGACAGAAAAGAAACCCCATTATTATTATTTAGAGTGGAGAAACTATGCTGGGTCAGATAATGGATTAAAAGCGGGAAGAGGTCCGGTGTATAATACAGGTCTTGTCGTTTGGTATGCAGATGATAGCTTCAAAGATAACTGGGTTGGGGTGCATCCAGGTGAAGGATTCCTTGGCGTTGTAGACTCTCATCCAGAAGCGTTAGTTGGCAATCTAAACGGGAAACCAGCGTACGGTAATACTGGAATGCAAATTGCAGATGCTGCATTTTCATTTGATCAAACGCCAACATGGAGTGTAAATTCATTAACACGTGGACAATTTAATTATACTGGATTACAAGGTGTTACAACATTTGATGATTCAAAAGTATACAGCAACAAACAAATTGCTGACGCAGGACGCAAAGTTCCAAACCTTGGCCTTAAATTCCAAGTTGTTGGACAAGCAGATGATAAGTCTGCAGGTGCTGTTTGGATTAGGCGTTAATAAAGTAAAAGCACATTCTTCATATGAAGAGTGTGCTTTTATATTTGTACAGTAAGTTATTATTTTAGCTTATGTAATACAAGCGTCTGTTCATATATAGTGTAGCAAATTATGTGGGGAAAAGAAATATTTCCGAGGAAATTGTCGAAGTATCGTTGGTATTTATAGACTTTCTTTTTTAAAGGAAGAATGTAGTATTGCTTTTATACATAAGTTTATTTACAGTATTACTTGGTTATATGCAAAAGTAATATATATTAGGCGAAAAAAAGACAATGATGGAATTAACCCATCATTGTCTTTTTTACTTTGCTTCTTACAAAAATCATTCCAGCAAATGTTAACAAGAATGCAGTTCCGATAACGAAGCTGACGCTAGGCGATGCCCCGATTGCTCCAACTGTAAAGGAGCCAGCAACAACTCCTAACGAGAAGAATGCATAAAACAATCCGAATGCTTTCCCTCGGTTACTATCTGTTGTATTTTCAACAAGTAAAGCATTAATTGCTGGGAAGAGGATAGCGAATCCAATTCCATAAATCATCATAACGATAAAGAGCATGCCTTTTTTTGCAAATAATCCGAGTAAAGATAACGCTAGTGCCATTACTGCAATCCCGATTAGCATTAGTTTGGAACGATTAAATCGATCGTAAATGCGATTTGTTGGCAGTAAGAAGAAGAGGATAGCGGTAATTCCGAATACACTTAACATCATGCCTGTTGTAGATGCTTTAAGTGCTAATGCCTCAACTTTTACTGGTAACATATAAGTGACAATCCCTTGTGAAAACATTAGTGTGAAAGCACCAATATATGCTTGTAATAACGGTTCTGATTTCAATAGTTCAATCATATCTTCTTTGTTCATCATTTGTGTTCTTGATGTATCTTTTCTTGATACGTTATTTGGTAAGAAGAATAGAGATACGATTGTACCAAGGACCATTAAAATAGAAATAGTAATGAACACCCACTCTATACCAGCTGTTGCTTTCATAATGCCGCTGAAAGCAGGTCCTACGATTGCAGCTGTTCCAACAGCGGCACCAGATAGAGCCATTGCTTTACCTTGCCTTGCTGAATTCGTTTGCTTTGATAAAAACGTAAAGGCAGCAGGAATTAAAAATCCGTCACTAAAACCGTGCATAAAGCGCACAACTAATAGTTGTTCACCACTTTGAACAACGGTGTATAACAAGACTATGAAACTCGTAATTCCCATGCTTATATAAAGGATTTTTTTTGCACCAAATTTATCGACAGCGGCTCCAGCGATAATATTACCGATCATATTAGCGAATGAGTACATACCGATAACTAGCCCGATAACAAGAGGGGTTCCTCCAAGACTTTGAGCGAAAGTACTCATAATAGGTAATTGTGAAAATGTATCTAAAAACGCTACGATAACAATAAAGTAAATAAAATATTTCAAGCGATATTCACCTCTCCTATGCTATTATGGCATAATGCTAATTTCAACCGCAATGAAATTAGCATTAACAGATGTGGAAAAAAGTACAAAGTGACAAAATATTGAACGTTATTTGTTAAAAATTAGTGAAAATGAGATTGTTTTTTTGAAATATATGGATGGAAGTATTATAATAGATTTGTAAACTTCACCAGGTTAAGTATATACGTAGAGAGGGATGTATAAAATGAAAGCACTACTTTGGCATAATCAACGTGATGTACGAGTAGAAGAAGTACCAGAACCAACTGTAAGACCAGGAGCAGTTAAGATTAAAGTTAAATGGTGTGGTATCTGCGGAACAGACTTGCATGAATATTTAGCAGGACCTATTTTTATTCCAACAGAAGAGCACCCATTAACACACGTAAAAGCACCGGTTATTTTAGGTCATGAGTTTAGTGGTGAGGTAATAGAAATTGGTGAAGGAGTTACATCTCATAAAGTGGGAGACCGCGTTGTTGTAGAACCAATTTATTCTTGTGGTAAATGTGAAGCTTGTAAACATGGACATTACAATGTATGTGAACAGCTTGTTTTCCACGGTCTTGGTGGAGACGGTGGTGGTTTCTCTGAATATACAGTAGTACCAGAAGGTATGGTTCATCATATTCCAGACGAAATGACGTATGAGCAAGGTGCGCTTGTAGAACCAGCAGCAGTAGCAGTTCATGCAGTACGTCAAAGTAAATTAAAAGAGGGAGAAGCTGTAGCGGTATTTGGTTGTGGTCCGATTGGACTTCTTGTAATCCAAGCAGCAAAAGCAGCAGGAGCAACTCCTGTTATCGCAGTGGAACTTTCTAAAGAACGTCAAGAGCTAGCTAAATTAGCAGGTGCTGATTACGTATTAAATCCAGCAACTCAAGATGTACTAGCAGAAATTCGTAACCTAACAAATGGTTTAGGTGTAAATGTGAGCTTTGAAGTAACAGGTGTTGAAGTAGTACTTCGTCAAGCGATTGAAAGTACAAGCTTTGAAGGCCAAACTGTAATTGTTAGTGTATGGGAAAAAGATGCGACAATTACTCCAAACAACCTTGTATTAAAAGAAAAAGAAGTTATCGGTATTCTTGGATACCGTCATATCTTCCCAGCTGTTATTAAATTAATTAGCTCTGGCCAAATTCAAGCAGAGAAATTAATTACGAAAAAAATCACAGTGGATCAAGTTGTTGAAGAAGGATTTGAAGCACTTGTAAAAGATAAAACACAAGTGAAAATTCTTGTTTCACCTAAATAATAGAGAATAGTAAAAAGTAGCCCTTTTCTAGAAATAGAAGAGGGCTACTTTTTTTCTATACAGAAAGGTGATAGACTTTCCTTTAACTAAAGGTATTTTGTTTGGAAGGGGAAGTCTAATGCTTTCATTTATGTTGACATTGAAACGGATGCTAAAAGCTTGTTTACGAGCGTGGAAAGATAAAGAATTTCAAGTATTATTCGTATTAACAATTTTGACATTAACATCGGGGACGATTTTTTATAGTACAGTTGAAGGATTACGTCCTCTTGACGCTTTATATTTTAGTGTGGTCACGTTGACGACTGTCGGTGATGGGAATTTTAGTCCGCAAACTGATTTTGGAAAGGTATTTACGATTTTATACATATTTATCGGGATTGGATTAGTGTTTGGATTTATTCATAAATTGGCAGTTAATGTGCAACTGCCAAGTATATTATCGAAAAGAAAAAAAGAGTAAAGCGGTTAATCGCTTTACTCTTTTTTTACATTAGTTTAGACAAGTATTTGCAGTAGCTTAACAATATTTTATTACAATGTAAGTGTATTCATTCATTATATTCACTATGTATAAAGTTATAATGATATGAACATTTGCATATTTTAATTTATTGATAGAAATTTTGTGAAAGGTGGGATATTCTAGTCATAGGTTAACCGGAAGACATCGTAGGATCCTAACAAAATATGAAAAATAATTCAATTATAAAATGGAGGATTTCAGATGAAAAAGAAAGTTCTTGCTTTAGCAGCAGCTATTACATTAGTAGCTCCGTTACAAAGTGTTGCATTTGCTCATGAAAATGATGGGGGAAGTAGAATAAATATAGTTCACCGCTGGTCTGCTGAAGATAAGCATAAAGAAGGCGTAAACTCTCATTTATGGATTGTAAACCGTGCAATGGATATTATGTCTCGTAATACAACACTTGTAAAACAAGATCAAGTTGCACTATTAAATGAATGGCGTACGGAGTTAGAGAACGGTATTTATGCTGCTGACTATGAAAATCCTTATTATGATAATAGCACATTTGCTTCACACTTCTATGACCCTGACAATGGAAAAACTTATATTCCATTTGCAAAGCAGGCAAAGGAAACTGGAGCTAAATATTTTAAATTAGCAGGTGAGTCATACAAAAATAAAGATATGAAACAAGCATTCTTCTATTTGGGGTTATCTCTTCATTATTTAGGGGATGTAAATCAACCGATGCATGCGGCAAACTTTACAAATCTTTCTTATCCACAAGGGTTCCATTCTAAATATGAAAACTTTGTAGATACGATAAAAGATAATTATAAAGTAACGGATGGAAATGGATATTGGAACTGGAAAGGTACAAATCCAGAAGATTGGATTCATGGAGCGGCAGTAGCTGCGAAACAAGATTATTCTGGCATTGTAAATGATAATACGAAAGATTGGTTCGTGAAAGCAGCTGTATCACAAGAATATGCAGATAAATGGCGCGCTGAAGTTACACCAATGACAGGTACGCGATTAATGGATGCACAACGTGTTACTGCTGGGTACATCCAGCTTTGGTTTGATACGTACGGAAATCGTTAAGTATTTGAAAAAGGTCAAATCTCATAATAGAGTATTTGGCCTTTTTATCACTATACACATGGAGGTATGAAACGTGAAAGGTAAATTGCTAAAAGGCGTACTTAGCTTTGGGATTGGTTTAGGAGCTTTATATAGTGGATCTTCAGCTCAAGCAGAAATGTCTATAAATCAAAATAATACATTAAAAGTGATGACGCATAATGTGTACATGCTATCAACAAACTTATATCCGAACTGGGGACAAAATGAGCGTGCTGATTTAATTGGAGCAGCAGATTATATAAAGAATCAGGATGTTGTTATATTAAATGAAGTGTTTGATAATAGTGCTTCAAATCGCTTATTAGGAAATTTGAAGAAAGAATATCCAAATCAAACGGCAGTATTAGGTCGTAGTAGTGGAAGCGAGTGGGATAAGACGTTAGGTAGCTATTCATCTTCAACTCCTGAAGATGGAGGTGTAGCGATTGTGAGTAAATGGCCAATTGTTGAAAAGATTCAATATGTATTTGAAAAAGGCTGTGGACCAGATAACTTATCAAATAAAGGATTTGTATACACAAAAGTTAAGAAAAATGATCGTTTTGTACATGTGATTGGGACTCATTTACAAGCTGAAGATAGTATGTGTGGAAACACTTCGCCAGTATCTGTACGTACAAAACAGCTACAAGAAATTCAAGAGTTTATTAAAAATAAAAATATACCAAATAACGAGTATGTGTTAATTGGTGGTGATATGAATGTAAATAAAATAAATGCTGAGAATAATAGCAATTCAGAGTATGCATCGATGTTTAAAACATTACATGCGTCTGTTCCATCTTATACAGGACATACAGCAACTTGGGATGCGACGACAAACAGTATTGCGAAATACAATTATCCAGATGCACCTGCTGAACATTTAGATTATATTATTGCGAGTAAAGATCATGCGAATCCATCATTCGTAGAGAATAACGTATTACAACCGAAATCTCCAGAATGGTCTGTTACTTCATGGTTCCAAAAATATACGTATAATGATTACTCCGATCATTATCCAGTAGAGGCGACTATTTCTATGAAGTAGTCAAAAAAGTTTCTTCGTGAAGAAGAAACTTTTTTTATTTGCAAACAGGAAAATCATTTTTTCTTTCCAATATGTATAAGACATATATAGAAGAGGAGAGAAAACTGTGGATAGAGGAATTTTTAAGGAAGTTCCATTACCGTGTGCGTTTTTAGATGAAGTGGCTTTAGAGAGGAACATTCAATCGATTATAGAGTTAAGTGGAGATAAGAAGATTCGTATAGCGAGTAAATCATTACGCTCTGTTCCAATTATGAAAAAGATTTTGGCTGCAAATAATCGCTTTCAAGGTATTATGTGTTTTTCTCCTAGAGAAGCTTTGTTTTTAATTGAACAAGGATTTAATGATTTATTGCTCGGATATCCTGTTTATGATGAAAGAGCTTTACATGAAATTAGTTTGCTGACAAAGCAAGGGCACATTATAACTTGTATGGTAGATTGTGAAGACCATATTACTTATTTAGAAAAAATTGCTGAGAAGTCTAAAGGGTGTTTTCGCGTTTGTTTGGATATTGATATGAGTAGTCGTTTTTTGAAATTTCATTTTGGTGTAAAAAGATCCCCGGTAAAAGATGTGCAGAGCGCTTTGAAAATAGTAGAAAAGGTGAAGGGCTCATCATATTTAATACTAGATGGTGTAATGGGATATGAAGCTCAAATTGCCGGGGTGGGGGATAATATACCGAATCAATGGATGAAAAGTAAAGTGGTTTCGTATTTAAAGAAGAAATCAGTATTAGAGGTTAAAGAAAGAAGAGGACGTATCGTAAAAGAAATACAAAACCTTGGTATTAAACTAAGATTTGTAAATGGGGGAGGAACAGGAAGTATAAAAACAACTGAGCAAGATAACTCAGTTTCAGAGATTACAATAGGTTCTGCTTTTTATTCCCCGAAACTATTTGATTATTATAAAGAAGTACAATTTCAGCCAGCTGTCGGATTTGCTTTACCCGTTGTGCGTAAACCAGCTCCGTTTATTTATACTTGCCTCGGTGGTGGATATATTGCTTCAGGCGCAGTTGGTAAAGATAAAGAGCCTGAGATTTGGAGGCCGGGTGGTGCAAGACTATTAGCGTTAGAAGGTGCTGGTGAAGTGCAAACGCCAATTTTTTATAACGGTGAGGAACGAGTGGATATAGGAGATTCTATCTTGTTTCGCCATAGTAAAGCTGGAGAGTTATGTGAACGCTTTCCTGTTTTGTATCGCGTTAAAAAAGGAGAGATTGCTGGGGAGTATTCAACATATCGGGGGGATGGACGATGCTTTCTATAAAGGGACAAAAATGGAGAAATTGGACAGGGAATGTAGAAGGAACGCCGTATTATACGATGTATCCAAAAAGTATACAAGATGTAGTAGAAGTTGTAGGGCTTGCACGAAAAAAGGGAAAGAAAATTCGTGTTGTCGGCTCAGGGCATTCGTTTACACCTCTTGTGCAAACGGAAGAAATTTTAGTTTCTTTAGATGAATTGAAGGGTATTGGGAATATTGATGCAGAGAAGAAGGTTGCCGAAGTATGGGCGGGAACAAAGTTACATGATTTAGGGAAGTTACTTCAGGAAAAAGGTTATGCGCAAGAAAATTTAGGGGATATTGATTCACAATCTATTGCAGGAGCGATTAGTACGGGGACTCATGGGACGGGTGTTACATTTGGGAGTTTATCAACACAAGTTATAGAGATCACGGCAGTTTTATCAACAGGTGAGAGTATAGTTTGTTCAGAAACCGAGAACGCCGAATATTGGAAAGCATTTCAGTTGTCACTTGGAATGCTAGGTATCATTGTAAAGATAAAATTGAAGGTTATCCTAGCGTATTCGCTTGTTTATGAAAGTGAAAAACAATCATTGTCTACTGTAATGAACAAACTAGAAGAATATAAGAAGAATCGTCATTTTGAATTTTTCGTTTTTCCTTATTCAGATGAAGTGCAAGTGAAATTTACAAACGAAACAACGAGTAAAGCAAGTGATTTGAAATGGCATAAACTAAAGGTGGAGTTACTTGAAAATAGGATGTTCTCTTTATTATCTAAAGGGTGTAAATGGTTTCCTTCTATAAGTAAAGGAGTAAGCCGATTATCAGCTAAGGCTGTACCGAACACGAAAATAATTGGACCAAGCTATGAAGTGTTCGCTACATCACGTACAGTTCCATTTTATGAAATGGAGTACAGTGTCCCTTCAAAGTATATGAGGGCTGTTGTAGAAGAAATTTCAAATCTTATTGAAAAGAAAAAGTATAAGGTGCACTTCCCGATTGAATGCCGCTACGTGAGAGGTGATGATATATGGCTCAGTCCAGCATATGGAAGAGAGTCAGCGTATATAGCTGTTCATATGTATAAAGGTATGAAGTATGCCGCTTATTTTGGTGAAGTGGAGAAAATTTTTCTAAAGTATGAAGGGCGCCCACATTGGGGGAAAATGCATACGTTAACGTACGAAAAATTGCAAAATATATATCCAGAATTGCATTCGTTTCTAAAAGTGAGGAAGTCACTAGATGAAACAGGAATATTTTTAAGCCCTTATACAGAAAAGTTATTTACGATTATGAAAAAAAGCTGACAAATTAGTATTTGTCAGCTTTTTTAAGTGTAATTGCATTTCTTGTATGACTAATACGCTCGTAAAATAGTAATTTATCACTGCTAAATACATGTAATAAAACATGAATAATAAATAGCCCGTTAATTACAAATTGGAATAACAGTATAACTAGTAATACTAAAGGCTCTGTATGATTTAAAATAGAGCTACTAGAAAGAATGTAATTGATTCCACCTAAAATGAAATAGAATATACCGTAACGAATGAATAATTCTTTTAGTGTAATACGCTCTGCTTGTCCTTTAATGTAAATACGAAGCAACGCTTTCCCTATTGTTCTTCCATTTGTAAAATATGGGATGATAATAAAGTAAATTAAGATTGAACATGTAATGAAAAGGAGTTCGTATACATTTGTATAAGATTGGATGTTAGAAATAAATAGTGAGTTTCCTTTGTTTTTAATGAAAGGTACAACGATAGATAAGAAAATCCAATCAATTTGCATAGCGAGGAGACGACGAACGAATCCGACTGGTTTCGTTTCCAAATCAATATGACTATCTAATTCACTTGTTTTTGGCAGGAAGTACGTAAATATTGGTGCAATGATAAAACCGATTACGCCGCCTAGTGTGTTTAAAAACAGATCGTCGATATCGAATAAGCGATATGCACAATTATAAATACCATATAATCCAGTTACTTGTGTTAATTCAAAGAACAGTGAAAGGCAAAAAGAAATGCACACTGTTTGGAAGAAACTACGTCGGAAATAATAACGTAAGTAAATACCGAATGGAACGGTTAATAGAACGTTAAAAGCAACTTGTAAAAATGCAGATTCTTTTAATAACAAGAAATAAGTAGTAGGTTTCGTTAAAATTGCCGATGTATGATTACTAATCTCTTGTATGAAATAAAATGGTGAGAGTTGCATATGCTGTGTATTAGCGGGTTGTAGGCTACAAGTATCATACGTTTGTGGTAACGGCAAAATAACAAGAAAATAGGCATTTAATAAGTAAAGTAATAATGAGTATAAAATAAATGAGCGCCATTTATTTAAATAACCGTATTTTCGATAATTAAATATTAAAAAAGGAATTAATAGAAACATTGCTAAAATAGGAAATAAAATAAAAGCTGTTTTTACTGGAAATAAATATGCAGTCAAAATGAAGCTCCTTTCAATGAAATTTCGCTTATCATTATAGCGCTTAAAAGAATGTAAAACAAAGTTGAAATAGCTCGAAATAGAAAAAATTACAAATTTAAAATAGATTAAGTTATAATAAGTTAAATATAAAGATATTATGATTATACAAGTTGAAAGAGGGTACATGATATGCAATATGAGCTTTTTTCGGTAAGCGGGGATCATATTACAACTTTTGAAAGCACATGGCGTTTTCAAGAGGGGGAACAGATTTTTGTTCATGATGATAATACAAAACGAAATTTTATTATTATTCGCTTAACACATGATTTATTTCAAAAAAATACACATGTTATTCGCTTGTATTGTCAGGAAAAGAAAGTTTATGCATAAGGAAAAACCACTTACTGTATGAGGGCAGTAAGTGGTTTTTTATCCTGCTATTTGTGGGCAGTAAAACTCCCACCTCAAAATTCAGGTGGAGCAAAGAAGTTAGGCGGGAGCCCTGCTGCCCGTAAAAGCCCGATTGGTGAGGGCTAATAATCAGGGGGGGTGAACAAAACCCCCACTGATTAAAGTTTCATTTTATAAGAAAATGATAGTTAGCACACCTACGATAATACAGTAGAAAGAGAAGTATTTTAAATTTCCTTTTGCCATAATGTTCATAAACCATTTTAATGAAATATATGTCATGACAAATGTTGCGATGAAAGCAACAATATAAGGTACAAATAATGTATCTAAATTTGGATCGTTTGCAATGTCTGTAATACTTAACAATAAACCACCTAAGCTAACAGGAATGTATAGTAAGAATGAGAAGCGAAGAGCTGTTTCTTGCTTCATACCAAGTAACATTGCTGCCACGATTGTAGCACCTGATCTGCTTATACCAGGAATTAGTGCGCAAGCTTGTGCTAGACCAATAATGATTGCATCTTTCATAGAAAGGTCGCCATCATTTTTACGTCCACGCAAGTTTCGAATAATCCAAAGGCCGATAGCAGTAATAAGAAGGGAAATCCCAACCATTTTAACACCTTTTAAATAGTGGTCGATATAATCTTTAAATAAAACTCCAATTACACCTGCTGGAATGGTTGCAATAACAAGGTAAATAATAAAGAAGAAATCTGATTTTGCATCTTCTGCTCTTGTGAATATATAAGATAGACCATTCTTTGTTAGACGAATTAAGTCATTTTTATAAATAAGTAATACAGCTAATAATGAAGCTGAATTAACAAGTAGCTCAAAGCTAAACCCTTCTATTTTTAGTCCTAGCAAATGCTGTGCTAAAACGAGGTGACCGCTTGAAGAAATCGGAATTGGTTCTGTTAGTCCTTGGAATAGACCAAGAATTAAATATTTTAAAATGTAGTAAAATTGTTCCATAATAACCTCCTTGTTTATTAGTCGAAAGAAACAACTTTTCCATTATAGCAAAAGAGAGGATGAATATTGAGAAGAAATAAATATTCGAAATATAATAAAAATCCCTTATAACAGTATAAGGGATTTTTATTATTAATGAGAAACTACTGTTTCTTCAAGACTTTTCGTTAATTGAACATCGACTTTTTCAGCATCATGAATGTGATTCATAATAGTAGTATTTAATTTTTGGAACATTTGCTGTGTATTTGCAAATTCTCGTAATATATCATCATTACAAGATTTTTGGTTTTCGATAGCTTTAATAACATTTGTAGCGCCACTTTGTAATGTTTGAATCATTATTAAAATATTTTCAATTCTAGCGTTAGTATCGGCGCTCATTTCTACACCTTCATCAACTAAATGTAAATTATCTTTTGTATTTTCGTACGCTTTTTCAATTTCCTCTTGGATTTTTTTCGTTAAATTGCCAATGTTTTTTGTACTCTCCGCTGTGCTTTCTGCTAGTTTTCTTACTTCATTGGCAACAACAGCGAATCCTTTTCCATGCTCTCCAGCACGTGCAGCTTCAATACTTGCATTTAACGCTAATAAATTTGTTTGCGCAGCAATGTTTTGAATTACTTCTACGATTTGCTCGATTTCTTTTGAGCGTTCACTTAAATGATTCATACTATTAGACGTGCGCTGAGATTGTTCACCTAATTTATTAATTACAATAAGTAAGCGATGAACAGATTCTTTTCCTTCATTAGAGCAATCGATAATTTCTTCAATAGACTGAATTAAGCTTTGTTCTTTTTGTAACATTTCACTATTTAATTCATTGGAATGTGTCGTACGTGTTGAAACATTTTCAAAACATGAGTTTAAATGTTGAATTAAATTTTGGAGTGTATGGTGCTGGTTATTTACAAGTTGATGCTCTTGAACAACGCTTTGTACACGGTCGTGGATAGAAGAAATAGTCTCTTGGCTTTCAATATCTTTTTGTTTTAATTCTGTTTCTAGCTCTTGTATACGATTTTCTAATTGATCAATTTTATGTTGGAGTGCTTTCTTTTGAGTAAACATGTATTTATCTCAACCGCCTTTAGAAGTTATATTTTCTCTATATTTGGATTTTAGCATCTTTTATAATTTTTAAATATAGGAATTGTTAAATATTTAAGAATCTATTACATTTTATTCATAATTCCCTTTTTTTGTCATGAAAAATAAACTGTATTTAATGGTCCTGTAAACAAACTGTAAAATAAATCATGTATAACTGTATAAGAAGGGAGTCGGATTATGAACTATTTTAAGCGAATCAGTAGTCTAGTATTAGCAGGAATGATTGTTCTTTCTAGTACAGTCGCTGTAAAAGCAGAGTCAAACGACGAGAAACTTAACAACATGCAACAGCAATTGCAGCAAAACGATGCAGATATGCAGAAGAAAGAGCAAGAGAAGCAAGCTGTTAGTAAAGAAATTCAAGGTATCGAAAACGAACTACATAATTTAAATAATACAATTGCAAAAAATAAAGAGGATCAAGCTGCTATTCAACGTAAAATCGATGAAACACATAAGCAGATTGAACAAAAAAAGAACGAAATTGTCGTTTTAGAAGATAAAGTCCTTGCTCGTAAGGATATTATGAAAAAACGTATGGTTTCTGTTCAAAATAGCTCAAATACGAGTTTAGTAGTAGAAGTTGTTGTAGAATCAAAAAACTTTGCAGATTTCATACAACGTATGAACGCAGTTACTACTATTCTAGAAGCAGATAAAGAAATTTTACGTCTACAAGAACAAGATCTTCGTCAAATTGAAGAAGATAAAAAAGAGATTGACGAAAAAGAAGCATCTTTAGTAGTAGATAAACAAAAATTAGCAAAAGCACAAGCTGATTTGCAAGATAACTTGAAAAAACGTCAAGATAACTTACAAACAGTTCAAGCTAAATATAATCAGATTGCAAGCCAACTTAATTTAGCAGCGGAAGAGAAAGCAAAAGTTGAAGCAAATATGAAAGCAGTACAAGAAACAATTGCTCGTGAACAAGAAGCAGCAAGAATTGCAGCAGAAGAGCGCGCAAAAGCTGAAGCAGCTGCAAAGGCTGAGCAAGAAGAGTTGGCAAAAGCGAAGGCAGAAGCAGCTAAGCAAAAAGAGGAACAGGCAGCTAAGCCGGCAGAGCCTGTAGCAAAAAATACAACACCAGAGTCTAAGCCAGACCCTAAACCAGCTCAAGGTGGAAAAGAATTTTATGTAACAGCAACTGCTTATACAGCTGATCCATCTGAAAATGGTTATAAACCGGGTGAAACTGTAAAATCTAAGATGGGGCATAACTTGACTGCAAATCCCAATATGAAATTAATTGCTGTAGATGATGCAGTTATTCCATTAGGATCTACTGTATATGTAGAAGGTTATGGAACAGCAATTGCTGGAGATACGGGTAGTGCAATTAAAGGTCATATTATCGATTTATTAATGCCAGATTCTGCAACAGCTAATGCTTGGGGTAGAAGAACTGTTAAAATTACAATTTTAAACTAAATCAAAATCCAACTTTACAACAAGTAAAGTTGGATTTTTTTGTAAAAATAATGTTAAGTTGAGTTTACATTTTGTTAAGGTTAGCATACAATATAGGTGAGAGGTGGTAAATTTGACCATTTTAAATAGAGTAAAGGAATTAAGAGCTCGCTTTAATTTTACGCAAAGTGTATTAGCAGAAAAGGTTGGAGTGACGAGGCAAACAATTGCTGCAATTGAAAAAGGGGATTATGTTCCTTCATTGTTACTAGCGTTAACGATTTGTGATGTGTTCCAGTTAAAGATGGAAGATGTGTTTGTTTTAAATAAGGAGGGGGAAGAGGATGAATAGAATTGTTGCTTCATATATCATAAATTTATTTTACAGTGTATTGGCATGCTGGGCATTTGTAGAGTTTTATGATTTTTATATACAGTTTGCTGATATTATTAAAAATGAGAGTTTGCCATCTAAAATAACAATGAGTTTGACACCTGCTGTATTACTATTTATTGTAGCTATCATATTAGCGTTTTTTAAAAGATTGCATAAGAAGAAATATAAAAAATCATCATTGCGATTGTATCCTTTATTATTTCCCCAAGAGGATGAACGTGAGAAGGATATTACAGATAGAGCATGTCGAACAACATTTGTATCATTGTGGTTTGTATTACCTTGTGCACTAGGATTATTAATATTTACACCTGTAGCAAATTTGTATATTCCAGCGTATCCTTTATATGTTGTATATTTGATTTATTTGACTCAAGTGACAGTTTTTCACATATCCCTATACAGAAATAAATTAGCTTAAAAAGAAACCTTCTTGCATCGGCAAGAAGGTTTTTTTTCAGCTTATACTTGTACATATAGCAATATTATTTTATCATTTTATATAGAGTAAGATTTTGTAAGGGAAAGGAATTGTATATGAATAAGCAAAGAATTTATAGTATAGTAGCAATCCTTCTATTTGTTGTAGGTGGGTTTTTAATTGGAAAGCCATTTTATGATGGATATAATGCAGAGAAGAAGCAGACAGCGAATGTACAAGCTGTTCAAAAGATGGAATATGAAAAGCATGATACAGAATTTGTAGATGCTTCAAAAATTAATCAACCAGACTTGGCAGAAGTAGCGAGTGCATCGTTAGATAAAAAACAAGTAATCGGTCGTATTTCAATTCCGAGCATCTCATTAGAACTTCCTGTTTTAAAAGCGTCGACTGAAAAGAATTTATTATCAGGTGCGGCAACTGTAAGAGAAAATCAAGTAATGGGACAAGGGAATTATGCACTTGCAGGGCATAATATGTCAAAAAAAGGTGTTTTATTTAGTGATGTATCAACTTTAAAGAAGAACGATAAAATTTATTTGTATGACAATGCAAATGAGTATGAGTATACTGTTACCAGTGTATCTGAAGTGACTCCTGATAAATGGGAAGTTGTAGAGGATCATGGGAAAGATGAGATAACACTTATTACATGTGTATCTGTTAAGGATAATTCTAAGCGTTTTGTTATTACGGGTGATTTAGTAGGAACAAAGGCTAAGAAATAAAGAAAAAAGAAGGTTCACTCTTTAAAGAGTGAACCTTCTTTTTTTATCAAATGTTGAGAAATAAAAGAATATTTTAGTTGGTATTTAAATATTTTTCTATTTTTATATAATAAAGTAATGATTCTAGATTTTGGGAGGAACAAAAGTGAAACAGCAAGTAAAAAAACTTCTTTTAACAACAAGTGTAGCGTTATTGGTAGCGCCAATTTCTGCTTATGCACATCCAGGACGTACAGATGCTAATGGTGGACATACGTGTCGTACAAATTGTGAAAAATGGGGATTGCAGTACGGGGAATATCATTATCACAATAAACCAGCTTCTAATAGTGGTACAACGAGTCCAGCTCCTAGCCAAAATAATAATGGTGCTGTAGAAGCAGAGAAACAAGCAGAAGCACAGCGTAAGGCTGAGGCAGAGAAACAAAGAGCTGCAGAAGAACAACGTAAAGCAGAAGAAGAGAGACAACGTGCTGCAGAAGAACAGCGCAAAGTAGAGGAAGAGAGACAGCGTGCTGCAGAAGAACAACGTAAAGCAGAAGAAGCACGTAAGGCAGAGGAAGCGCAGCGTAAAGCTGAGGCTGAAAAGGGACAAGCTGAAGGTCAAAAAAGTGGAGAGACAGATTTTAAAGCAGGAAAGAATAATGCAGAAGGACATGTAGCTGGAAAGTCAGACGTATATAAACAAGCATTTACAACTGCGTATGCTGCGGCATGGTCTTTAGAAGAACAGAAAAAAGCACATTTTGAAAAAGGTAAAGAGCAAGGGTTAACACAAGAAGCAATGGACGATAGTCAAATTACTCCTGAGTTTAAGGTGAACTTTGCAGAAGGTTTCCAAGTAGGTAATAAAGAGAGAACCGAAAAGATTGAAAAAGAACAAGCGGAACTTGGTGAAAAGGCTGGTAAAGAATTAGCTGAAAAGAAACCTGGAAATACTGAAAAGGATACATATGTGAAAGTATATGAAACCGCGTATGAAAAGGGATATAAGGCTGCTAAAAAGGCAGCGGAAAAAGCTGGATATACATATGCATTTGAAAACTACGACTTAAAAGTTCCTGCTAAGTATGAAAAGAATGAAACATTAAAGAAATGGTTTACTGAAGGATTTAAATCAAATAAAAAGGCAGCGGAAATTCGAGAAGAAGGATATAAAAAAGGAGACAGCTGGCTTTCGTTCTTCTATAAGAGTTTCGTGCCAAGTGAATATAAAGAACATAAAGGCTTGTATGAACAAGCAATAGAAAAGGGAAAGAAAGCGTAAAAAAAGATGAGGAATTTTCCTCATCTTTTTTTAATCCATCCATTTCACTAATTTCTTAGAAATTGATAATAAAACACAACCTAAAACGATCGCCACAGCGCCAATAACTGTGAATACTTCAGCATATCCAAGTGAAGTTGTGAAGCTTGCAAGCTGTCCGCCTAAAATATTAGCAATACCTGAGCTTGCTAACCATACGCCCATTAATAAAGAGGCTAGTTTTACTGGAGCGAGAGCACTAACCATTGATAGCCCGACAGGTGATAAGAATAGCTCACCTAACGTATGGAAAAGATACGTAAAGACGATAAATAGTAAGTTTGCTTTTTCTGTAATGTTATGTTCGTCACTGCCTGTTTTTAATGTAGCGATAACAAGAACAATATAACCGATACCGAGTAAGATCATACCAAGTCCCATTTTTGTTGGGATTTTCATGTCACCATTTTTTCTAGTTGCCAGTTTCGCCCATAATGCTGAAATAGCTGGTGCAAGTAAAATAATAAATAACGGATTGACCGATTGGAACCAAGATGTTGGAACTTCCCACCCGAACATAGAGCGGTCTACAAATTTGTTTGTATATAATGTTAACGAACTACCAGCTTGTTCAAATCCAGCCCAGAAGAAGACAACAAAGCATGTTAAAATGACGATAACTGTTGTACGTTGTTTTTCTTTTTTTGTTAACGGTGTATTTCCTATTGTTTGTTGTCCAGCATCCGTTTGCAAATCGCGAGTTGGTTTTTTACCGATATCACCAAGGAAGCGATTTGATAGTGTTGTAAATAAAATTTGTCCAATGATCATTCCGATTGAAGCGGCTAAGAAACCGTAACGGAATCCGAAATGAGCAACGCCATCTACTGTTGTTTTGAATAAATTTTCTGATAAAAACCCGCAAACGAGTGGAGCTAAAAATGAACCGACGTTAATACCCATATAGAAAATTGTAAATGCACTATCACGTTTTGGATCATTTTCTTCGTATAATTCTCCAACAAGTGTAGAGATATTCGGTTTGAAGAATCCATTACCGATAATAATAAGCGCTAATCCGAGGTATAGACCGACTTGGTTTTGCAAGGCAAATAGTGTAAGGTTACCGATTGCCATTGTTATACCACCAATTGTGATGGCTTTTCGTTTGCCTAGAAAACGGTCCGTTAAGTATCCACCGATCAATGGTGTGAAATAACAAGCACCAGTATAAAATCCGTAAATAGAGAGTGCCCAAGCGGGACTAAACCCAAGACCACCACTTACTAAAGCTGTTGTTAAATATAATGTTAATAATCCTCGTAATCCATAGTAACTAAATCTTTCCCACATTTCTGTAAAGAAGAGTAAGTATAAACCTGGAGGATGTTTCTTTTTTCTTTGTTGTTCTCTTTCTAGTTGTATCGCTGATTCCATAATATTTTCCTCCTGACACAAGCAAAAAACAAAGTTAATAGTATTGTATGATTAATATTTTACCTTATTAACTATTATAAGTCAATAAAGGTTGATTTTTCAGAAGAAATTTGAAAAGGGAAATAGCTATAGAATGGGTGTTTCTTTTGTGATAGACTATGGACTATGTTTTCTTTGTAAGGAAGCGGATTACCGCATTTTTTTATTTGTGGAATTGATTTCATGTAAGGTGAAATTGAAGAAGGAGAAAGAAATGAAATTGTTACAGAAAAAAGAAATTTTGCTTATTAGTCTTATGTTATTCTCTATGTTCTTTGGGGCCGGAAATCTTATATTTCCACCTTTCCTTGGATATGAAGCAGGAGAACATGTATGGATTGCATTGTTAGGTTTTATTATATCAGCAACAGGGCTTCCTATATTAGGTGTTATCGCTATTGCGAAAGCAGGGAGTTTTCAAACGTTAGCGGGCAGGGTTCATTCTTCATTTGCAATTATTTTTCCGTGTATTGTGTACTTATTTATTGGACCAGGTCTTGGTATACCACGTGCAGGAAGTTTAGCTTTTGAAATGGGGCCAGGTCAGTTGTTCCCAGAAGCGGGTAGCGTAGTTTTGTTATTGTACACGGCTATTTTCTTTAGTATTGTTTACTGGTTAAGTTTATCACCGTCTAAATTAATGGGCTTGTTTGGAAAGGTGTTAACGCCTTTATTATTATGTATGATTGCTATTATATTTATAAAAAGTATGTTTACATCAGTAGGCGGTGTGAAAGAGCCTGCAGGAAATTATGGACAAGCTCCTATGTTCCAAGGATTTTTAGATGGATATTTAACGATGGATGCGTTAGCAGCTTTAATATTTGGGATTGTTATTGCAAATGCTCTGCGTGCAAAAGGTGTAGCGGATGATAAAGGTTTAGCGAAATATATGAGTATTGCTGGTATTGGAGCAGGACTATTACTAACTATTATTTATGTCATTCTTGGATATGTTGGTTCAATTAGTGGTTCATTGGGTACATTTGATAACGGTGCGAAAGTGTTAGCACAAGTTATGACTACATTATTTGGACAAGGTGGGTTAGTTTTATTAGGTCTTATTTTTACTGTCGCTTGTCTATGCGTTTCCATCGGACTTGTTACGTCTTGTAGTCAATTTTTCGCAAGTGTATTTCCGAAAGTATCTTATAAAGTTTGGGCATTTATATTAAGTTTTGTTAGTATGGTTTTAGCTAATTTAGGATTAACGCAAATTTTAAAAGTATCGGTACCGATTCTTGGATTTATTTATCCAGTTGCACTAACGCTTATTATTTTAGGGTTATTCCATAAGTATATTGGAAAGTATGTATACGTATATTCGGTAACGATTGGACTCGTAGCGGTATTTAGTGCGATTGATATTTTAAACAAAAGTGTACTGATGAATAAATGGACACCACTACTAAAAATGCTTCCGTTTTATTCAGAAGGTGTAGGTTGGATTGTTCCGGCATTTGTAGGTGTCTGCCTCGGTGTAATTGTTAGTATTGCTATAAATAAGAATAAATAAGTAAGAGGTGTTTTCCTATTTCGGAAAACACCTTTCTTTTTTTGGAAAAATAGTATTGAAAATGAATAGACTAAGAGTATGATAAAGGTAATTGGTAATATATAGGTTTTACATGAATGATGAGGGGGGAGAGTATGAAGGAGGATTTGAATAAGAAAATAGAAGCACTCGAAACGGCAATTGAAACGATGCAAGAGGCACTTTATGAATTGAAAGCGAAACAAAGAAAAATAGAAGTAGATAAAGTTCAACAAAATGTTAATAAGGAAAAGAAAGAATATATTGAAGCGGTAAGTAATGAAAAGTTACAAGAAGATGTAGTTAAGACGAGGAAGTCCATGCAAGAGCCAGAGGTGAAACAAGTAGATATATCTGCATTTAAACCAGAACCATTTAATATTATAAAGTTTTGTCAAACGTGGTTACCACGCATATTTGTCGGTATTATGCTACTTGGCGTTATTTGGTTATTCAAAGCAGGGGTAGATGCCGGATTATTGACACCAGCGATACGAGTTGTGTTTGGTATAGTACTATCTGCCGGTTTGTATTACGTAGGAGATATACAAATTAAAAGAGAGCGGCAAGCGTTAGGGTTAGTATTAGCTGGAGGAAGTATTACGGGAATTGTTTTAACAACGTTTGCGGCACATTATTTATATGAGTTTATTCCTGCAAGTATTGCGTTTGTTTGCAACATTATATGGGTTGTTTTAGGGATTTATTTAGCGAAAAGATATAGATCGGAATATCTCGCTATTTTCGTGGCGGTGGGAGCATTTTTTGTTCCTTTCTTGTTAAATAGTACGACTCCTAATACGTATATTTTCTTTAGTTATGAGACGATATTAACAATTAGCCTATTATGGTATGCATTGAGAAACCTTTATAAGTACTTGTATATGATTTCTTATGTTGTTGCGGCAATTGTCCTATTTGTCTTCTTTGTTGTTATGTCAATATTAGTAGAGAATGTGCAAGTACAGTTAACAGTTGTATACGGTGCAATTCATTTACTATTATTTTGGCATATGTTTTCGGAGAGAAGTTTTATACAAGAAGCACGATTGGCGATATTTAGTGCGAATGCAGTTTTCTTTATTTTAGCCATTTCTCAAATTCCTGAATTTACAACGTGGGGATTAGTTATAAGTGCATTTGTGCATGCTGTTATGTTTGTACTTGAATATAGGAAGAATAAACATTCTGTATTTTCAAATCTAATATTTGGCTTTGCAATGGGATCATTTAGTTTAGCGATTTTATACGAGTATAGTTTGGTGAATGCAGCGATCGTATTATTGTTACAAGGTTTCCTCGGTATGGTTACTGCTATTAAAGTAAAGCAAAATATTAAGTTGTATGTAGGTGCAACGATTTATGCGATTGGAATGGTACAGACGATTTTTAGCCCGTTTGATGAGTTCATTTCAGCAGGGTTTGTCGCTCATATTATTTTAATAGGAACGTTCTATTATTGCATGATACAAGCAAAAGAAGTGTTAGCGAGTTTAGGTAAATATGTTTATTCTATAGCGCTCTACTCGTTAATGGTTATTGTATTTATTACAATTACTAGGATCGGTGAAGTTCTTTCTACAGATGGAAGTATAATTAGCGTATCTGTATCATTATTATGGATGGTATATGCTTTATTTGCAGTTTGGTTTGGCCGTTATAGACAGATGAACGAAATATTATATGCTGGATTAGTCGTATTAGTAGTAACAGTAGGGAAGTTATTCCTTCTCGACCTACCAGAGGTGTCGATGATGATTAGAGCGGTGTTATTCTTAATCGTAGGTAGTATAGGTATCGTTATTTCAAGAATGTTTTTCTCAAAAGAAGAGAAGTGAGAAGAAGGCAATCCCTTTATGGATTGCCTTTTCTTTTACTTTACTTCTTACCAATCGTTACAGCCTCATTATATTTAGCTGTTGTGTTTTGTCTTAGGCGAAGTGTTGCTTGTCCAGTTGTATTTGGATCAAGTTGTACGTTTACAATTTTTTCAGCAGATCCTTGGCTATTTGTTATGAAAGAGAATGTACTGCTATATCCGAAAGAAGATGGCCAAGTACCATTTGTATTTTGAACTTTTGCTACTTGTGTTCCACCAGTTGTGAAAATACCTAACGAATAATTATTGTACGTTGTATTTGGTAATAAGTTATTTACTTGAATCGTCATTTGGAACACTTCATTGTTTGGTAGAATGCTAGGGTGCGTAATTACGTAATCACTCGTTGTCACGGCGACGTTATAGCCGTATGAACCAGATTTGAAAGTATTTGTATTGAACCACTGGTAACCTTGACTTGGTGCACTCCAAGGTTCTGGTTGTGGTTCTGTTGATAAACTTGGTTGTTCAAATGTTTGTAGAGCTGTAGGTGCATCAAGCTGTAAACCACTTACTTGATCTAAGCTTGTAAATGTTTCTTGCTTCGCTAACCAATTCACTATGTTTTCTAATAGAACAGCATCGTTTTCTTCTTTATAACCATCATAAGTTTTCTTTGATTGACCTGAATCTTCACGAACATATTTTGGCGAGGCATCTTCAACAGGAGAAGAATCACCAATAAAGGCTGCTTTTCCAAGGCCAACTTTCGAAATAGCAGCATAAGGACCCTCTGCAACGCCACCACCGTTATAAACGCCGCTATCAACAGCGTTATTCCATTTTGATGGATTTTCTGGAAGATATACAAGGCCTTTCGCTAGTTTTGGATTTGTAATCGCAAGAGTAGAGCCGGCATGCATTGCTACAGATGATACACCTTCTGTAATTCCGAATGATTGTTCAGGTGAAACAATATTTTTAGCTGAAACATCACCAAGTGCGTTATAGCGGAAGCGAATACCGAAATTATTGGATAGCCAATCAGAGCTTTCGACTCCTTGCATAGCTTGTGAATTTGCTTCCTCGTTTGACATTCCTTTTGCTGGATTATCCCAAGCACCGCGTCTATATCCATTGAATACTTCGGAAGAGTCCCAACGGTTTTTATTACGATCTGCATTATAATGATCGGCAATGAAGAAGATACTGCCGCCATTTTTCACGTATTGTAACATTGCATCTTGTTCAGATTTTTTGTAAGGAATATTAGCTTCTGGAACGATAAACACATTGTAGTTTTTTAAATCTTCGTATGTAATAGGTGCTGATTTACGAAGTTCTTTTACATGATATCCGTTTTGGGCAATGCCGTTTCCGAAATCAGAAAAACCGCCATCAATAACCCAATCAGCCGTCCCGGCAGTTTGACCGTGCGTATTATCGAATAATACTTTTTTCCCATTGTTTTGATTTACAATTTTTGCAGCAATTTCAGGAGATGGGTCTACAGAGCTTTCGGCATAAGTAGACGGTATGAACGAACTCCCCATACTAAGTGTAATTGCTGTTGCTAAAGAAAATGTGATCCATTTTTTATTCTTCATAGAAGAATCCCCCTAATAATAAATATATGTGCTTTAATAATGTAATTTATTTTTCTGAAAAAATAAAGACAGAAAACGTAAAAAATATTAAAAAATTGTAAAAATACCGTGAATTTTGTTGAGAAATATTTATATAGGCAATAAAAAATCCCCTCCAATTAATAAGGAAGGGATAGCTTGTTTAACTAATCTTTGAATTAGGTGTTTCATCGATCTTATGAAACCCTTTCATGTAATACACGATAGCTAAGCCAATAAGCCAAATTGGGCCAACGATTAATGCAATTCGTGTATCTTCTGAATACGCCATAATACCTAGTACAAGTGCAAGGAAGCCAAGTGAGAAGTAAGAGCTTAATGGATGTAAAGGCATTTTATACGTTAGCTTGTCTTTTTTCTCAGTTGGCAATCCTTTACGGAATTTAATTTGAGCGACTAATATTATACCCCAAGTCCAAATTGCCCCGAAAGTTGAAATACTAGTTAGCCATGTAAACACTTTTGCAGGAACGAGATAGTTTAATATAACGCCAACGAGTAAAACAATCGCAGTTGCTACAATACCTTGACTTGGAATGCCATTTTTATTTAAACGTCCAAATCGTTCAGGTGCTTTCTTTTGTTTTGCTAGTGTAAATAGCATACGGCCTGTACTAAACAAACCACCGTTACAAGATGAAAGAGCCGCTGTTAAAACGACAAAGTTAATAATACCTGCTGCCTTTGCAATACCGATTTGCTGGAACGTTAGTACGAAGGGACTTCCTTTCTCACCAAATTCGTTCCAAGGATAAATTGCCATCATAACGAATAATGCCCCGACGTAAAAGATTAGGATTCTCCAAAATACGTTATCGATAGCTTTTGCGAGTGTTTTCTTCGGGTTTTGAGCTTCACCAGCTGTAACACCAATTAGTTCAACGCCTAAATAAGCGAATAATACCATTTGTAAGGAAAGCAATAATCCAGAGAAGCCATTTGGGAACCAGCCCCCATGTTCCCAAAGATTTGAAATACCAGTTGCAACGCCGCCATTTCCAAATCCGAATAGAATAATACCAAAGCCAATTACTATCATACAGATAATTGTGACAATTTTGATGAGAGCAAACCAAAACTCAAGTTCTCCAAATACTTTTACTGATAAGAAGTTGAAAGCGCTCATTAATAATAGAGCGAGTAGTGCCCAAGTCCAGCGCGGGATATCTGGGAACCAGTACTGCATGTAAATTCCAGCCGCCGTAATTTCAGCCATACAAGTAACAACCCATAAGAACCAGTAGTTCCAACCAGTAATATAGCCAGCAAGTGGACCGATATAATCATTAGCATATTTACTAAAAGAACCGGCAACCGGTTGTTCAATTGCCATTTCTCCGAGCGCTCGCATAATGAAAAAAATAACGAGTCCAGCGATCATATAACCTAGTAAGATGGAAGGACCAGCTAGTTTAATAGCAGAAGCAGATCCTAAAAATAGCCCAACGCCAATAGCCGAACCGAGTGACATTAAAGTAATATGTCGTTCTTTTAAACCTCGATTTAAAGTTCCAGATTTGTTTGTGTGCTGCATAAGAAGAATCCCCCTTGTAGAATGAGCTACCTAAATATTTAACTATTTCAAATTATAAAACATTTCTATCTGTTATGCTACAAAAATAATCAAAATGAACTGTACTACATCTGAACTTGTCAGACTTAAACTTAAAATTCTCACTATTAGAGAATATATTGACTCTTCTTTTTATTGATTGTTAAGATTAAGTATTATATTTTCTCACATACTAGTAAGAAAAGAATGTGTGATAATAATTCAGGTGTAGGAAGGGTACATAGCCATGTTTCAATTACAAAAATATAACACTTCTGTGAAGCAAGAGCTTTTAGCGGGCATCACAACTTTTTTTACATTTGCGTATATTCTTGTCATCAATCCGAAAATATTATCTGATGCAGGTGTACCATTTGATCAGGCGTTTACGGCAACTATTATTGCGACAGTTATTGGGACGCTATGTATGGCGTTTTTAGCTAACTATCCAATTGTTATTGCTCCAGCTATGGGAATGAATGCATATTTTGCTTATTCTGTTGTTCAACAGGCAGAGGGGATTACATATGTCATTGCGTTTTCAGCAGTCTTTGTAACAGGCATTATTTTTCTTTTATTATCTTTCACTTCATTTAGGCAAAAGCTAATTATCGCAATTCCTGACAGTTTAAAACATGCAATTGCAGGTGGAATTGGACTATTTATTGCTTTTATTGGATTACGTCTATCTGGAATTATCGTGGATCATCCATCTAACTTAGTTACGATTGGTGATTTTCATTCTCCAGCCGTTATTTTAACTTTAATTGGTTTAATTTTAGCGGCAGTATTAATGGTATTACGTGTGAGTGGTGCATTATTTATTAGTATGATTGTGACAGGAATTATCGCCTTCTTTACGGGGCAACTGAAGTTTGAGGATAAAATTGTAGCGATGCCTCATTTACCAGAGGGTATTATTGTTTCAAATCCAATCAATGCTTTTTCAGATGTAATTCAGTATGGATTATATGGTGTTGTATTTTCATTTTTACTTGTACTTTTATTTGATACGACAGGTGCATTACTCGGTTTAATTAAACAAGCTGGTTTAATTACAGATAATACAGAGAAACGTTTTGGCAAAGCGTTTATTGCAGATGCGATTGGCGGAACGACAGGTTCTATCTTCGGAACAAGCCCAACAGCAGCAACGATTGAATCTTCAGCTGGTATTGCTGCAGGTGGTAAAACTGGATTAACAGGTATTGTAGTTGTTGGTCTAACGATTATAACGGCATTTTTCAGCCCTGTTATCGCGTCTTTATCAAGTGTAGCTGCTATTACAGCTCCTTCATTAATTATTGTAGGTAGTTTAATGGCACAAAGCATTCGTGATATTAATTGGAATGAATTTGAAGATGCATTACCAGCATTTTTAATTTTCGTTGGTATTCCGTTAACGTCTAGTATTGCAAATGGAATTGCAATTGGATTTTTAGTGTATCCAGTATTAAAAATTGTGAAGGGGAAAGGGATGGAAGTACATCCGTTACTATATTTATTTACAATTTTATTTGGATGTCATTTATTCTTATAGTATAGAGATAGGAAAGGGGGCTTCTTATGAGAGGCTCCTTTTTTGTGTATAATAAAGTGAAAAAAACAAATCAATTACGTAAAATATAAATTACTTAATGGAATATATATGTTACAATAAAGGCAGAGGAGGAACATGAATGGCTGTAAGTAAAATAAAAGTCGCACGTGTTCAGTTAGATTTAACACAACAACAATTAGCAGAAAAAGTAGGCGTCACAAGGCAAACAATTAGTTTAATTGAGAAGGGGAAATACAATCCATCTTTAGATTTATGTTTGAAAATTTGTTATGCAGTAGATAAAACATTGAATGATTTGTTTTGGGAGGAAAAGGAGTGATTTAATGAAAATCGTGAAAGATGAGCGCTTAATGGTTGAAGGGTTAAAGCATATTAGAATGGCGTTTATCCTGCAAAACGTTATGATATTAGGGATTGTCTTTTATCGTTACGTCGTGCAAGGAGCCGGATATGAAAGTGTCTCTCATCTATTAATGATATTTATTGGCGGAATAGTAGTTATTAACTTCTTAAATTTAAAACATTCTGTAGAGGTATATGAGCATACAGGTGGAGTATCACGTAGTTATTTCATGAAACTATTATTAATTCCAGTAGGGATTGTTATTGGACTGTTAGCTATTTGTATCATTGTAACACCGGGTATTTCGATAAAGGAAATTAGTATAACAGGACTTATTATGTTTGTTTGCTTTTTAATTCCTAGTTTGTTTATATACATATATATGAAAAAAATAAAAAGTGAAAATGAAATATAAGAAAAGCTTTCTGCAATATGCAGAAAGCTTTTCTTATATTTCATTATACATTACTTTATGTAGTCCTATTGGATCAATCTCGAAGATTTCACCATGCTCATGGAAGCCTAATCGTTTGTAATAATCCGCTACGGTAATTCGGGCATTACACCATAGAATATTTGCTTCGCGTTCTTGGAGGACTTGTTCAGCTTTACGGATTAAGGAAGTGCCAGCATACTGGTTTCGGAAATTAGGTAAAGTTGCCATTCCTCGTAGACGATAGTGGGTACCAGCTTGTAAATCAGGATGTATTTCTTTAGAGAAAGAGGCGATACTAACAAGTTCATCATATAAAAATGCACCTAAATGAAAGGCGTCTGTTTCGTAATCTGAATCGTATTTACAATCTTCTAATGATTGATTGGGACGCAAAACCTTTTGACGTAATAAGTATGTTTCAGATGCATCAATATGTTTCACTGTAATCATAATATCATCCTTTCTTATAAGCCTTTTTCTATAAGTTGTAAGAAGAAATATGCGGGTGCAACGAGAAGTCCTAGTATGCTAGCGGTTCCGAGAAGGAGTGAAATTAAGAGACAAAAGTACTTAATTCCATTCGATTTTTTCCATCCATAACTACAAATTTCAATGCTAATACCGATGAGAATAATGGCGACGAGTACTTCTGCTAATAATAAGAGAGCTAAAGTTGAAATAGACATAATGTGATTCATCCCCATAATATGTGATAGTAACATTTTACCATATGAAATTGAAAAAATGCCCCTCATTTATGTGAGGGGCATTTTCTATTCTAATATGTTTTTCATTGTATCAATATGTTCTTTTGAACCCGTTACAAGTAAAGTATCGCCATGCTGTAACTTCGTATCACCATGTGGTATTAATGCTTTATTACCACGGTAAATTTGAATGACAAGTACATCACCTAGAAACGGAAGGCGACGAAGTGCTAAGCCGTTATATTTATTACTTCGTAGTTCAACCTCACGCACCGTTTCATTTGCTGTTGTAATCAAGCGAACGAGACTCGGTTTATCAATAAGTGCACGTAATAAAATACGTGTAGAGTTAATAGTCGAGAATACAGCGATATGTTCTTGAGTCGCTTTTTCTTGTAGAAGGGGATCTTCTACACTTGCGATGACGTGTTCAACACCTAATTCTTTTGCGTGTTCTGCTAATAATAAGTTTTGTTCATCATCACTTGTCGCAACAACAACACGGTCTGCTTCGAAAGCTTGTTGCTCCATTAAAGATTGAATAGTAATCTCATCTAATTTTACAATAGGGAAGTCATGAGATTTCGCTTCCTCATCATTTATTTTATTTTGACGTATCATATATAGTGTTACGTCATAATCTTCACGTTTTAAATCAAGTGATAACGGAAGGGTAATTCTGCTTGCACCAATAATAGATACTTTCGGTTTTGGTGTTTCCACTTTTGGAAACATCTTTTTAAATAATATAGGTGCAAAAATACAAGTAATAACTGCACTTAAAATAAGAGATGCTGATAAACTTGGGCTAATGATGCCTAGCTTTTCACCGATTTGTGCAGCCGCAATAACTAAAGAAAGTGTTGATGTTAACAAAATAGCACTTCCGAGTACGATATTGCGTGGGTACCATTTTCGTAAGACGAGTGATGGTAACAGTTTTGAAATAAAGAGTCCCACAATTAGAATTGGGATCATTAGCATACTAGAAGGCTCGTTAAAAATAGACCATACTTCTAGATTTACACCAACCATTACGAAGAAAATAGGAATGAAGAAGCCATATCCGATGGAATCAAGTTTTTCAATCATATCTTCATTTGGTGATAATAAAGATACGAGTACACCTGCTAAAAAGGCTCCCAAAATATTTTCTGCCCCAACAGATTCAGATAATCCAACTAATATTAAGATGAGTGCAAAAACAGCTCGTGTATCAATTTGTACACTACCGGCTTTTAAGCTTTCTAGGTATGGAATATTTTTAAACCGTCTTGCGACAAAGTAAATTACAATACCAGCACCGAATAGAAGAAGTAGAAGCCACATGCTTTGGCCACTTTCGGAATTTAATCCGACGAATACAGCGAGTAAAATCATTGTAACTAAGTCTGCAATAACAGCGACTAATAAAATGATTTGCCCGATTGCGGTTTTTCCTAAGTTATTTTCTTTCAATGTTGGTACGACAACACCTAAAGAAATAGTTGAAATAATTAAAGTCATGAACATTGCATTGTCTACGAATCCTAGCCATACGAATAGTAATGATAGGGCATAAGATAAAATGAAAATAAACAAGAAGATAATGCTTGCTGCTTGGAATGTGTTCGGTTCGTTTGTCGTATTCTTTTTCCCTTTTTGTTTAAAGATCGAAAAGTCAATTTCTAAACCACTTAAAAACATTAGGAAGATAAACCCTAGTGTTGATAAGACTTGAAGCCACATATCGGGCTCAATGATGTTAAATCCACTTTTACCTACAAAGATTCCTGCGATAATTTCTGCAACAACGACAGGAAGTGCTTTTAATTTAAAGCGCTGTAACAAAAGGGGAACGAAAAACGCGATTGCGACGACAACCATAAGTGATAGAACAGAAGAATGATGTTCCATTGCGTTCTCTCCCTTCAAATAAATATAGTAACTATTTAGCCATATAATAGGAAGAAAAGCAACGGATATGGTTTCGATTTCATAAAGAAAGAGTTTTCTTAACATTTGTCATAATAAGTATATTTTTCATGATTTTGTTGTTAATTCTGTAATGTGGATGTAATAGGGGGAGGGGATAAAGTGAAACTTTAATCAGTGGGGGTCTTACTGCTCGTTAATAGGGGATAAAAAAAGACTGCTGAGGAATCCCAGCAGTCTTTTCATGCAAATTACATTGAGAAGAAGATCCATACAGTAAGTCCAACTGTTGCAGTTGCAACGAAGAAACTGTATATCATTGTAAGAACTTGAATTCTTCCTTCTCCTTCTTTTAAGTGCATGAACATAATTAATTGTAATAACGCTTGCGCAACTGCCATTATGATGATAGTTGTTAATATCGTTGAAAGTGGCAGGTTTGTGTAAAGTGCCACGTATAACGCTAGAAACGTTAGTGCAAGCGATAAAATAAATCCGAAAACGTGTGACCATGGGAATCCGCTATGCCCATGCCCGTTTGCTTGGTTGTTATTTTGACCCATTTACGCCACCATCCCGTTCAAGTAAACTAGTGTGTAAATAAAGACCCAAACAAGATCAAGGAAATGCCAGTATAAGCTGATAATAAATACTTTACGAGCTGTAACTGGTGTTAAACCTCGTTTTAAAATTTGGATAATAACACAAGTTGCCCAAATGATACCACCTGTTACGTGGGCACCATGCGTTCCAAGAAGAACGAAGAATGCCGATAAGAAAGCACTTGTTTGAATCGTTGCACCTTCACCAACGTACAAAATGAATTCTTCAATTTCAAAGAATAGGAAGCCTGCACCTAAAAGTAAAGTCAGGATAAACCAAGCTAACATTCCTTTTTGATTGTGTTTACGCATTTCGTGAATTGCGATCCCACATGTAAAGCTACTTGTTAAAAGTAACAGTGTTTGAATTAAAAGTGTTTTAACTTCAAACAATTGCGCTGGTGTTGGGCCATCAGCCGTACGACCAGCAAGGACTAGATAAGAGGCGAAAAGTGTTGCGAACAGCATAATTTCAGCCCCAAGAAAAATCCAGAATCCTAGGATATTCAATCTGCTTTGCTCGGATTGATATTCCAAAGGTAAGCTTTTATCTAAAGCCGCCATGTCATTTCACCTCTCATGCTATATGTTCTGTTTCTTTAATTTCATCAACGCTTACGTAGTAGCCATCATCATAATCGAATGAACGATAGATTAAGCAACCTAAAATACCAATACCACCGATTGCTGCAATCCAGAACCAGCTAAATACTAATGCAAAACCTGCAAGACCGAAGAATAAAGACGCAATAATAGGCACACCAGAATTACTTGGCATGTGAATTGGTTTTAATTCATCTGCTGTTGGTGTAATTGTTTCTCCACGTTTTTTCATGAACCAGAAAGCATCAGCTTCTTTAATTTCAGGAAGTTTCGCGAAGTTGTAATGTTGTACAGGAGATTGAGTTGCCCATTCAAGTGTACGGCCGTCCCATGGATCTCCAGTTGTGTCACGCTCACCGTGACGTGCACTCCAAATTACGTTATAGCAAAGGATTAGGAAGCCAATAGCCATCATTACAGCACCAACAGATGCGATTTGGTTTAGCCAGCCCCATCCAAGACTTTCAGAGTAAGTGTACATACGACGAGTCATACCGTCTAAACCTAAGAAGTACATTGGGAAGAAACAGATGTTAAATCCGCTCATAAAGATCCAGAATGTCCATTTACCTAGGCGTTCATTTAACATATGACCTGTCATTTTTGGATACCAGTATGTGAATCCAGCAAGCATAGCGAATACTGTACCTGCGATTAATACGTAGTGGAAGTGAGCAATTAGGAAGTAGCTGTTATGGTATTGATAATCAGCTGCTGCCATTCCAAGCATAACCCCTGTAACTCCACCAACTACGAAGTTTGGAATAAATGCCAATGACCAAAGCATTGGAACTGTAAAACGAATACGTCCTTTATACAGTGTAAACAACCAGTTAAAGATCTTAACACCGGTTGGAATCGAAATCGCCATTGTCGAAATCGAGAAGAATGAGTTAACCGCTGGACCTGCACCCATAGTGAAGAAATGGTGAAGCCATACGACGAAACTTAGTAAAGAAATTGCAACCATCGAGTACACCATCGCACTGTAACCGAATAGACGTTTACGTGAGAATGTACTAATGATTTCAGAGAAAATACCGAATGCCGGTAAAATAACAATATATACTTCAGGGTGACCCCATACCCAGAATAGGTTGGCCCATAACATTGGCATACCGCCGCTCGCCATCGTAAAGAAGTGAGCATCGAATAGACGGTCAAATGTCATTAATGCAAGAGCAACTGTTAATACTGGGAAAGCGAAAATAATGATAATTGTTGTAATTAAGATTGACCAAGTAAACATTGGCATTCTCATTAATTTCATACCAGGTGTACGCATTTTTAAGATAGTAACAAGGAAGTTAATACCCGTCATCAGCGTACCGAGACCTGAAATCTGTAATGCAATTGCGTAGTAGTTATTTCCTACACCAGAAGTAAACTCTGTACCTGCCATTGGGAAGTAAGAAGTCCACCCAGCGTCTGGAGAACCACCGATTACGAAAGCGATGTTGAATAACATTGCTCCGACAAAGAATAACCAGAAACTTAAAGCATTTAAGAACGGATATGCAACGTCACGAGCACCAATTTGTAATGGTACTACAAGGTTCATTAATCCCATAACGAATGGCATTGCCATGAAAAGAATCATTACCGTACCATGTGTTGTAAAGATTCCGTTATAGTGTTCAGCGTTTAAATAAGTTGTTTCCGGGAATGTTAACTGGGCACGAATCATTAAACCATCCATACCACCACGGAATAACATTATAACGGCAGAGATAATATACATGGTCCCTATTTTTTTATGGTCAACAGTTGTCAACCACTCATCCCAAAGCCATCTCCATTTTTTGTACTTTGTTAGTACGAAAAGAATCGCTAATGTCACAAGAACGATAGAAGCGTCAGCTCCGTAAATAATCGGGTCACCTGTGACAAAAAATTCATCAAGCTTCACTGTGTTCACTCCAATCTGTTGGAATAATAGCTATTATTTTTTGTTTTTGTAGTAGTTGTAATCACAATATTCAAGTGATTTTGGATCTACATAACTTAAGTGGTGACTAGAGAACGTCATACGCCCCACTACACCAGGTTTAATAATTTCGTTATATTTCTTTTCTGATAATTTAGGGGCAGTTTCTTGTACTTCTTTTACCCACTTATCATATTTCTCTTTAGTTTTTGCTTCAACTTCGAATTCCATATGAGTAAATCCTTCACCAGAGAAGTTCGAGCTACGACCTAGGTAAGAACCTGGTTTGTCAGCTTGTAAATATAAGTCCATGATCATGCCATCCATTGTATACTTCATACCACCAAGTTCTGGTACCCAGAAAGCATTCATTGGACCTACAGAAGTCAGTTTAAATTGAATTGGTACACCAGCTGGGATGTTTAAATAGTTAACGGTTTCAATTTTTTCCTCCGGGTAACTAAATAACCATTTCCAGTTTGCAGATGTAACATAAATTTCAACTGGTTTAATATGTTTGGACTCTTGCGGAACCTCTTCCGAAGCATAAGTTGCTTTAACTGTTGGAATCGATAATGCGATAACGATAATAACAGGAATAATTGTCCAAATGATTTCTAATAATGTGTTACCATGTTGATCAGGTGGCTCATAGTCCATATTCTCTGGTTTTTCACGATAACGAATCAAGATGACTGTAAACAAGATGAATACAATTGCGATAATTAATGACATAAGCAAGAATGACCAAACAATTAAATCATACTGTGCTTTTGCAACAGGTCCTTGCGGATTTAATACTGCGAGTTTTTTATCACAGCCACCGAGGAACAGAAGTAATGATAACGGAAGAAGCGAAGCCAACTTCCAAAATGCTTTCTTTAGTTGCACGATTGAAAATCTCCTTTCTCCTTGGATTGAAACTATGCCAATAAAACAATATAAACCTATTAATTTATAGATGGCAATAGTTTTTGTTATATTGTTAAAAAATAGACACAAATGCACGCTTTTTAAGGTGAATATCATTTGTAACTTGATAACATTGTAAACTATTTTCCAGATAAAAACGTGTTTGTGGGAATTTTAAGATAAATAAAGTTATACCAACATACCCAATAAATAGAAAAAAATTATCTTATCATAAGGAAAAAACTGAATTTTTAATATATTCGGTTTGTTACCTAAGTTATATTTCTTTTTTGCTCAAATGTGACAACTTTCCGAAACTTTAACTCGGTATAAAATGTAACAAATGATCATAAATGGAACCCAGCAATAAAGAGCAATTCTCTGATCTGGAATGAAAGCTAAACTAACAAATGTAAGGAAATTGAGTGAGAAAGCTAAGATTGGAACTATTGGATAAAGTGGTGTGCGGTATTTTAATTCTGCTTGTTCTACTCGTTGATTCGTATGTCCCTCCCCCCATATTTTTTTGTATGTTTTAACTAGATTTTATTCGGTGCTTTTAATCATTAGTGGGGGTGAAAAACATACTTGGTTTATTTTGTTGTGAACTGAGTATGTAAAGGAAAAACTAAATATGACTAAATACCTTAGCGTGTTTATTAACCTAGTGAAGGAAATGAGATTCTTTCACTAGGTTAATAATTTTGTTTTTTAGTAAAATATTCTAAAAAACTATAATATTTCACTTACTATTTCAAACAATCAGAATTTTGAAATGGTATTTGTGAATAATAATTCACAGAATCTTTCTAGCAAACTAGTAAGAAGAAAGGTACAATGATAGGAGTTATGCCTTTAAAATAATTGATATAATGGAGTTTGGTTTATGATGAAAAAGTTAAAATATATTTTTATTTTCGGTATTATATTTGCTGTCGTGTTTTTTTTCGAGAAAGATAAAATTATGAAAAAGGCACAAGAATTTCGGTTAGACCTTTTCTCTGAGATGAAAGAAAGTGCAATGATTACAGAGGTTCCGTTTATTAGACAGTTACCTGAATTACCTAGAGGTTGTGAAGTGACAAGTTTAACTATGCTACTACAACATAAAGGTGTACAAGTAGATAAGATGCAACTTGCTAGTGAAATTCATCGCGTTCCATTTAAACAAGATGGTTTGCATGGAAATCCGTATGAAGGATTCGTTGGAAATATTTACACAAAAGCTGAGCTGGGATACGGTGTATATAATCAACCGATTTTTAATTTAGCAGAAAAGTATGTTCCTGAAAAAGTAATTAATTTAACGGGTAGAGACGTGCAAGATCTATATAAAGTAATTAGTTCTGGTTCTCCAGTATGGGTAATTATTAATACAACGTTTAAACCATTAGCCGAAAGTAGTTTTGAAACATGGAATACGAGTTCAGGTAAAGTGAAAATTACATATTATGAGCATAGTGTTGTAGTAATTGGATATGATCAAAACTTTGTATACGTAAATGATCCTCTTGCAAACAATCCACGAAAAGCTGTTCCTCGTGCTGAATTTGAAAAGGCATGGGAGCAAATGGGGAAACAAGCAATTACTATTTTATAAAATGAAAAGTCATCTTGAGGTGGCTTTTTCTTTTTGAATATTCGTTATAGAAAATTCTGAAAATTCTTTCAGAAGTTAACAATTCACGCTATAATAACATTTAACTTGGTAAAGAAGGGGAGAAGAGAAATGGATGTCGCAAAGGAACTTGTTTTATCAAAGAATCAGTTGATTGAGTGGAGAAGGCATTTTCATAAGTATCCAGAGTTATCTTTTCAAGAGGAAAAAACATCTCAATTTGTATTCGACATACTTCGGGAAATCCCGTATTTAGAAGTCTCAAGGCCTACTAAATATAGTGTAATGGCAAGGTTAATTGGTAGGCAGCCTGGTAAAACTATCGCGGTTCGTGCTGATATGGATGCTCTTCCTATTCATGAAGAAAATAAGTTTGATTTTATTTCTATATATCCAGGTGTGATGCATGCGTGTGGTCACGATGGTCACATGGCAATATTGCTTGGTGTAGTACATAAGTTGGTAGAGGAAAGAGAGAAAGTTAAAGGAGAGATTCGCTTTTTATTTCAACATGCAGAAGAAAACTTTCCGGGCGGTGCAGAGGAAATGGTCGCAGCGGGAGTGATGACAGGTGTGGATTACATTATTGGTGCTCATCTTTGGGCGTCATTAGAGGTTGGAAAAGTAGGTGTAATTTATGGTCCTGCGATGGCGGCGCCGGACGTTTTTAAAATTACGATAGAGGGAAAAGGTGGGCATGCTGGAATTCCGCATGAAACAGTTGATAGTATCGCCATTGGTGCGCAAGTAGTTTCGCAAATTCAGCAAATTGTATCTCGCCTCACGAATCCGTTAGATTCTCTCGTAGTATCTGTTACGCAATTTCATTCTGGGACAACTCATAATGTTATCCCGGAACAAGCGGAGATTGAAGGGACAGTGAGAAGTTTAAGGCATGAATTAAGAGAAGAAACAAAGAAGAAGCTTGAAAGGATTGTAAAACATATTACAGAATCCTACGGTGCTAAGTATACATTTTCTTATGAATATGGATATCGCCCAGTTGTGAACGATTATGAAGTTACAGAGCTTATTGAACATACAGCATTACAGCTGTATGGAAGAGAAAGAGTTGTTCGTTTACAGCCAACGATGGCAGGAGAAGATTTTTCAGCATTTTTACAAAAGGCACCAGGGACGTTCTTTTTTATAGGGGCAGGAAATGAAGAGAAGGGAATTATATATCCGCATCATCACCCTCGTTTTACAATTGACGAAGACGCATTACCAATTGGAGTGGAAGTCTTTGTATCATCTATTATGAATTTTATAAGTAAAGGAGAATGAGATGAAAAAAATACACGTGCTAGCACTTATTCCAGTTCTTTGTTTAGTAGTTGGACCAGTATTTGCAAATTCGGTCACTCCTTACGTATGGGGGATGCCATTTTTATTATTTTGGGTACTATTATCAGTGCTCATTACGTCTCTTTGTATGGGTCTTGTGTACGTATTCGATCCTGCTAATAAGGGGGACGTAAAATGACTGCATTATTTATCATTATTATATTTTTGTTTCTCGCACTATTTTTAGGAATTCGGGCACAACATGGAAAAGATATGAATTTAGAACAATGGTCAGTTGGAGGAAGAGGATTTGGAACTATTTTCGTTTTTCTCCTTATGGCAGGGGAAATTTATACGACGTTCACATTTTTAGGAGGAAGTGGCTGGGCTTATAGTAAAGGAGCTCCTACATTTTATATTTTAGGGTATGGTGCATTAGCTTATATTTTATCGTATTTCTTATTGCCTCCAATTTGGAAGTATGCAAAAGAACATAACCTCATTTCACAATCAGATTTCTTTGCGAAGAAATACAGGAGTAAGACGCTTGGGGTAATTGTTTCAATTATTGGTGTTATTTCGATTATCCCGTATCTTGTTTTGCAATTAAAGGGATTAGGAATCATCGTTTCGGAAGCTTCCTATGGAAGAGTGACACCTGTTATTGCGGTATGGATTGGTGCTATTGTTATAACTATTTATGTAATGGTTTCAGGTATACATGGATCGGCTTGGACAGCTGCTTTGAAGGACATTATGATACTATTTATCGTTATGTTTTTAGGTATATATTTACCGTATCACTATTACGGAGGATTTCAACCGATGTTTGAAGCTGTAGAAGCTGCAAAACCAGGTTTTTTATCTTTACCTGAAAAGGGAATGAGTATTTCTTGGTTTGTTTCTACTATTATATTAACGGCTCTCGGTTTTTATATGTGGCCTCATACATTTGCCTCAGCTTTCTCAGCGAAAAGTGAAAAAGTATTTAGGAAAAATGCAGCAATTATGCCTCTCTATTCTTTAGTTTTGCTTTTTGTGTTCTTTGCAGGTTTTGCTGCTATCCTGCAAGTTCCAGGATTAAAGGGAGCAGATGTAGATCTTTCATTATTCCGTCTTGCTTTACAAACTTTTGATCCTTGGTTTATCGGAATTATTGGTAGTGCTGGGGTATTAACGGCATTAGTTCCAGCATCTATGCTTGTTATGGCCGCTTCTACATTGTTAGCGAAAAATATTTATCGTACGATGGTCCCATCTGCTTCAGATAGACAAGTTGCTAAAGCTGCAAAATTATTTGTGCCTGTAGTAACGCTCGTAGCAGTATTGTTTACATTTAAAGGAGGAGAAACAATAGGGGCACTTCTTTTAATGGGATACAGTATAGTGACACAACTTTTCCCTGCGCTTGTATGTAGTTTGTTTCCTCGGCAAATTATTACGAAGCAAGGAGCGATTGCAGGGATGGGGATTGGGCTGTTAGTTGTTGCATATATCACCTTATCCGGTTCTACTATAGCTACAATGTTTCCAGGTTTCCCGCAATATATAAAAGATTTGAATGTAGGTATAGTCGCATTGTTAATTAATATTATTGTGATGTTTATCGTTAGTGGATTCACGAAAAGTGTATCTATAAAGACAGACAATATAATAGTAGAAAAGTAACACGCGTGTTAGAGCTATCTTCGAAAAGAGATAGCTCTTTTTTGTATATATTTTCTTCTATTAGCGGAATCTAACTAAAAACTTGTTGAAAAGGAAGTTAGGTGGGGAAATTGTTAGAACTAAAAGGTAACTTGTTTGAAGTTATGAAGGAAATTAGAGATGAGTTAGGTTCACCTAATGATTTAACAATTAGAGAAGTTGCTCTTGCTGGTAGCATTACACGTTGTGCGGTTGTTTTTTTATGTGGATTGACAGATAAGGATAATGTTTATAAATATGTAGTTCGTACACTTCAATATGAAGAAATACCAAATGAAGCAGCTGTGGTTCAGACATTATTGGATCGTTTTATTTCTATTGCAGAAGTCGGTAGGAAGACAACTTTTCCAGATATTATAAATGCGGTTTTAGCAGGAGATACAGTCATATTAATTGATAATATTCAAACGGCTATTGTTGTTAATAGTAGAGCTTGGGAAAAAAGAAGTCTAGAGCCTCCAGTGACAGAAGATTTAATACGTGGACCGAGAGTTGGATTAAATGAAGATATTAATGTGAATAAAATGTTAATTCGCCGTGGTTTACGTGATCCGAAGTTACGGTTTCAATCTTATATTATGGGGAAGCGATCGCAGAAAGAAGTAACCCTAGTATATATAGAAGATATTATTAACCCTTACATCGTAAACGAGCTAGATCGGCGTCTTCAATCAATAGTGACAGATGTCATTTTTGAGACAGGAACGATTGAGCAATTAATTCAAGATAATAATTTGTCGCCGTTTCCGCAGTTTTTAAATACAGAAAGACCAGATAATATAGTGGCTGCATTGGCGAAAGGAAAAGCGGCCATTTTAGTAGATGGGTCACCATTTGCTCTTATAGCTCCACTAGTATTTGTTGATATTTTTCAATCTGTAGAAGATCATTATGAGCGTTGGGTAATTGGAACGTTATTAAGAATGTTACGTATGGGATCAGGTATCGCTGCTGTTTTATTACCTGCCATGTACGTAGCACTTGTATCGTATCATCAAGGGCTTATCCCATCTAAACTAGCTTATTCCATTGCGGGAGCGAGAGAAGGGGTACCGTTTCCTGCTTATATAGAAACATTAATGATGGCATTAACGATGGAATTAATACGAGAAGCCGGGATTAGGCTTCCGAAACCGATGGGACAAACAATTGGCATCGTAGGCGGTCTTGTAATTGGAGAAGCGGCAGTAAATGCGGGGATTGTAAATCCGTTTTTAGTAATTATTATTGCGGTTACCGCAATTGCTACATTTTCACTGCCTGTGTATAGTATTACGATTACGTTTAGGATTTTACTTTTCGTTTTTGTATTAGCCGCGACTGCTTTTGGATTGTACGGGATTATTTTAGCTCTTATTGCACTTGCGATCCATATTACAAATTTAAAGAGTGTTGGGGTACCGTATACAACACCTATTGCTCCTGCTTTTTATAAAGATTGGGAAGAAGAATTGGTTCGCCTACCAAAATCAATGTTAAAAGAGAGACCAGAATATTTACAAACGAAAGACTCTACACTACGTCCAAAGGAGCGAGAGTAATTGAAACCATTTGAATATGGGGATGAAGAAATTGGATCTCGGGAACTTGGTTTTGCGGTATCGTCAACAATTATCGGTATAGGTGCATTATCTATGCCACGAGATATTGCTACGCAAACTTTATTTTCGGACGGTTGGATTATTTTGCTTTTGGGTGGATTGATATGTGCGGTTTTAGGTTGGTTTGTAACGAGGGTAGCTATTTTATTCCCAAAACAAAACTTTGTTCAATATACAAGTGCACATTTGACGAAGCCTGTTGCATACACAATTAGTAGCATTTTAGTATTAACATTTGCTGCTTTGACCGCATATGAATCGCGAATGATTGCAATTATTTCACAAACATATTTATTTAGTGATACACCAATACAGCTACTCTCTTTCTTCTTCTTATTAGTTGTTATTTATGGAGTAGCAGGATCGAGAGCGGCTTTAGTAAGGTTAAATGTTCTTTTCTTACCTATCGTGTTCATTGCGATAGTGTTGCTTTCTTTATTGAATGTGAATTTAATGGAAATAAACAATTTACTACCAGCTTTTCAAACGAACGCAAGTCAATATGCTGTAGGAGTTAAAAATTCTATTTTCACATTTATCGGATTTGAGGTAGCTCTGTTTTATGCTGTGATGTTGAACGATAAGGCAGCGAAAAAAGCGCCAATGGCAGTTGCAAAAGCAGTGATGGTAAATGTGCTGTCATACATTTTAATTTATGTAACTTGTATTAGCGTTTTTTCGTATATGACAACCCGTGGATTGACGTATCCAACAATTGAATTGGGTAAAGAAATTGAAATTGGTGGAGGTTTTTTAGAAAGATTTGATGCCATTTTTTTTACTACTTGGATTATTACTATTTATAACACTACAGCAATGTATTATGACGTCGCATCTTTATTATTTTGTGCTATGTTTCCGAAAGTGAAGAAACATATTTTCATTTTTGTAAGTGCCCCGATTATTTTTATGGCGAATATGATACCTAGTAATTTGAATGCTTTGTCAAGTTATGGGACTTATTTAGCTTGGATAGATATGGGTTTTGTCGTGCTAGCGCCTTTGTTAGTTTTTATTGTATATAAAATAAAAAGAAGGAATGGTAGAAATGAAACACCTTCTTAAAATTATAATGGTTATGGTTTTAGCTGGATCTATAAGTGGGTGCTCTGAGCTAGAAGAAATAGAAGAAAGAGGATTTGTAGTAGGCGCAGCTTACGATATTGTGAAGGCAAAGAAATCAAATCCAATTATGAAAGGGACGTATCAGATGGTACTTCCCAGTAAGTTAGCGCAACAAGGTGGCCAAGTCGGTGGAGATAGTGAAAATTATATTAATGTTAGTGCGAAAGCAGATAGTGTCTTTGAGCAAATACGAATTATTGCTAAAAAAATTAGTCGCTCATTATTCTTTCCGCATATACAAGTGATAATTTTTTCAAAAGATTTACTAGCGAATCCATATGTTTTACAAAATACGTTAGATGTATATATTCGTGATCACGAGATGAGAAGAAATATTCGTTTGTTCGTTTCTAAGAAAAATGCAGAAGCTATTTTAAAGCAGAGTGCCAAGCCTGAGAACTTACCGGCGCAGTATATTGATATGTTAGCTGAGCATCCTCCGAAAAATGCTCAAATGATTGAAGCTGCAAGAATTGGTGAGGTACAGCAAAAAATGATTGCTAACCAAAGTTTCGTATTACCTATTCTCGAACTAACAAAGCAGGGGGTACAAATGAACGGGGCAGCGTTGTTTCGTGGAAAAGATAATAAGTGTGTAGGCATTTTGAATGGAGAAGAAACATTCGGAATGAATTATGTAATAGGTAAAAAAATTGGAGGGTTCTTTACTATCCGTAAACAAGGTCAGCTTGTTACATACGAAATTCATAAGATGCGCCGAAAGATTAAAGTATCTACGGAAAATGCTACAAAACCGAAGTTTGATATCCATTTATCTTTGGAAGGGACCTTAGCAGAGTTACATTTTAGTGATCATAAACAAATTATGAATGAAAAGCGATTAAAGAAAACCATTGCGGAGGAAATGGAGAAGCGTATCCAAAAATCGATTAAGCTTGTTCAAAAAAAATATAAGGTAGATGTATTAGCGTTAGGAGAAGTATATAAGCGGCATAATTATAAAGAATGGAAGAAGATAGATAAGAATTGGGATCAAGGTGAAAATTATTTTAGTAATGCTGAGGTTACTGTTCATGTTCATCCGACAATTGAGCATTCAGGTTCAGCTTTACCGAAGAGAGTGAAATAAGGTGATTTAAGTTGTTTACTGGACTAGGAATTAGTTGCACGATATTAATGGCAGTTCTTCCGGGGGCCATATACTTCATTCATAAAAAAATCACAACGTATGGAGCTCAGCCGTGGAAAGAAGAGGCACAAAAAAAGAAACCTGAATAAGTTTTAGGTTTCTTTTGTGCACAAAGCATATGTTGAAGGGGGATACCTTCTATGTATGCTTTGTTTTTTATACAAGTCCTAACCAATGTACCAATTGTGTAGAGAGGAATGTAACAACAATTGCGATAACAGTAGGGATTGCGAACGATAAGAATGTCCATTTTGCACTTTTTGTTTCTTTATATATGTTAACCAGTGTTGTTCCGCACGGGAAATGAAGGAGTGAGAACAACATTGTATTTAACGCTGTTAACCAAGTCCAACCATTTTCTAAGAATAGATTTTTAATTTGGTTAAAATCATCTATTTCAGTTAAAGCCCCAGTTGATAAATAAGACATTAATAAAATCGGGATAACAATTTCATTCGCTGGTAGTCCAAGAATGAATGCAGCTAGAATAAAGCCGTCAAGTCCTAACATTTTAGCAAATGGATCTAGGAAGTTTACAAAATACATAAGTAAGCTTGTGTCACCGATGAAAATATTAGCAAGTAACCAAGTTAATGCAGCCGCAGGGGCAGCTACAACTACAGCTCGTTTTAAAACATATATTGATTTATCGAGTGTTGCGCGTACAATTGTATTCCAAACTTTTGGCTTACGGTACGGTGGTAACTCAAGTGTGTAGTGAGTCGGAACACCTTTTAAAGCTGTTTTTGATAGTACCCAAGAAACGGTTAATGTCATAATGACACCAATTACAACCATTCCAACTACAACGCCAGCAGTAACAAGTGTTTGCATACTACCTGTATAACCAGCAGCCATAAATAGTGAAGCCATTAAAATTAACATAGGCCAGCGTCCATTACATGGGACGAAGTTGTTTGTTAAAATAGCAAGCATACGCTCACGTGGTGATTCGATAATACGTGTTGACATAATAGCGGCAGCGTTACATCCAAACCCCATTGCCATTGTTAAAGATTGTTTACCATGCGCGCCAGATCGCTTGAATAAGCGGTCCATATTAAACGCGACACGTGGTAAGTATCCGTAGTTTTCTAATAGTGCGAACATAGGGAAAAAGATTGCCATAGGTGGTAACATAACGCTAATAACAGCACCGATACCACGGAATAAACCGAGTATTAAAATGCCATGTAACCATTCAGGTGCATGCATTACTTGGAACCAAGATGTTAAATGTCCTTCGACCCAGCCAAAAAACTCAGCAATCATCTCGGATGGCACGTTAGCACCAGCGATTGTAAGATAAAAAATAATAGATAAAATACCGAGCATAATTGGAAATCCCCAAATAGGAGAAGTGAAAATCTTATCTAATCTTTCTGAACGATATAATTTATCAGTATTCGTATATTGGACAGCTTCTTTACATATACTCGCGGAGGTTCGATAAATATCTCCGACAATATCATCGCGTATGTCCTCTTTTGAAAGTGTTTGTGCATGCTGAACAATGTAGTCCAGCGGAAGTGCTTTACTGGCTGAGTGAGATTCCATTTATTACGACCTCCCTTACAAGTGGTTCGTTATGATGTTTTTGAAGTGCAGTTAAGAAATTTTTATCTCCATCTAAAATACGTAACGCAATCCAACGTGCTGGATACGTATCACCGAAAACTTTATAAATTTGTGGTTCTAATTCTTGAATCATATTTTCGATTTTATCGTTATAAGTAATTTTACTTGGTGTTGGAATTAGTTTTTTATTTGCTACTTTAGCGATGACATTTAGCAAATGACCAATGCCTACTCGGTTGCGAGCAGAAATCATTACTACAGGTACACCGAGTGATTTTGCTAATTTCTTTTCGTCAATAATGATTCCTTTTTTCTCCGCTTCATCAATTAAGTTAATACAAATGACTACATCGTTTGTCATTTCCATCACTTGGAGTGCTAAATTTAAATTTCTTTCCATTGCAGTTGCATCTATAACAACTACAGTTACTTCTGGTTTTTCAAATATAATATAATCTCGTGCTACTTCTTCATCTGCCGAATTTGAATATAGTGAGTAAGTTCCAGGTAAATCTATTATTGTATATATATTTCCGCCATGCTTATATTCCCCTTCAGCCTTTAAAACGGTTTTCCCCGTCCAGTTTCCAGTATGTTGTTTTAAGCCTGTTAAAGTATTAAATAATGTACTTTTCCCGGTATTCGGGTTACCAGCTAACGCAATGCGATGGTTACTCATCTGAAATCATCTCCTATTAATACCCCGAAAATAAGGGAGCTTTCTTCACTACGCAGTGCAATAGTTGTGTTGCTTACTTGATAAGCGACTGGGTCTCCAAGTGGGCTGCGTTGTAATACTTTAATTGTCGCTCCAGGAAAAAAGCCTAAATCTAATAAACGTCGTTTCATAGTTCCTTCTAATTGTATCTTCTCAATTTGTACAAATTCCCCTGTTCTGAATTCGGAAAGGGGTTTAGTATTAGCCGATACCATAAAAGTTACCTCATCTCTATATTTTTAGTTTTAGTTTAAAAAGTTTCCTTAGGTAAACTTTTTGATACTAATATAGTAGACTACATTTAATGATGCTGTCAATTAGTACTTTAAAAATATTCAAATATTTTTAGAATTGTTCCAATTTATTTAGCTGTACCGAAAAATATTACTGGAATTCTTCTTAAAGTAAGAGTGTAAAAGCTTAAAAATATAGGGGAATTGTAAATGTAGTTTTAACCTAAAGGGAAAAATACAGAAAATCATTTACATTGAATTTACATTGTTAAGATTAAATTTACAATACTGCGTGTTTAGTGTGGGTTTTGTTGGCTTTTTCAACTGTAAATGTTGGAATGTCTAGCTTTTAGGGGATGTTATCTCTATTTACTTAAACTTAAAAATTGCTTAACACTCACATAATATTGTTGTCCTACAATGAATTTGTGTTCGAAAGAAGATGAATTCGAAAAGTGATAATCCAAATGGGGGTACAAGACATGGTTATGAAAAAGGGTATTAAATTTTCTTTAGCGGCTTTAGTTGTTGCAGGTGCATTAGTTGGATGTGGAAAAGCAGAAAGTACGGATAATAAGGAAGCTGCTAAAGGTAGCGATGCAAAACAAGAATTATCAGGTACGATTGCAGCGGCTGGCTCTACAGCTCTTCAACCTCTTGCGGAGGAAGCTGGAAAGAAATTCATGGAGAAAAATTCAAAAGTTTCTATTCAAGTTCAAGGTGGCGGTAGTGGAACTGGGATTAACCAAGTAGCATCTGGTGCGGTACAAATTGGTAACTCAGATGTTCCAGCTGGAGATAAAATAAAAGATGCTGAAAAAGCAAAAGAATTAGTAGATAACAAAGTTGCGGGTATCGCATTCGCACTTGTCGTAAATAAAGATGTAAAAGTTGATAACTTAACAGTAAAACAAGTGCAAGATATCTTCACTGGAAAAGTAACGAACTGGAAAGAAGTAGGCGGAAAAGATGAAAAAATCAATGTAATTAACCGACCGGCTTCATCTGGTACACGTGCTACTTTTGAAAAGACAGTGATGAAAGACGCGAAGATTAATGATGGAACTGGTACAACACAAGATTCTAATGGTGCTGTAGAGCAAGCGATTAACTCTACTCCAGGTTCAGTTAGTTACTTAGCAATGTCTTACATGGTTGGTGAGAAAAAAGGTGCGTTACAAACGGTTAAAATTGATGGATCTGAACCGAAAGTTGAAAATATTTCTGCTGGTAAATATCCATTCTGGTCTTACGAGTACATGGTAACTAAAGGTGAGGCAAAAGAAGCGACAAAAGCTTACATTGACTATGTAAAAGGTAAAGATTTCGAAAAACAAGTAGAAGATATGGGTTACATCCCAATGTCTAAATTAAATAAGTAATAAAATTTTATGGGGCTGGCTGCAAGGCCAGTCCTGTTCAATGCAATCTATGAAGTGGGGTCTGTCCTGTGATGAAGGGGAAAAAACAAATTAATTACGTAAAGAGTGAATATATAGGTAGATCACTTGTTACGTTTTGCGGTATCTTTATTGTTTTTATTACATTAGCTATTATTGCGTTTATTTGCGGCAAAGGAATTCAATCTTTCACGCAAAGTGGTATCTCGTTTTCTGAGGTGTTAACTTCGACAAAATGGAATCCAAATGCTGATCAAGGTACGTATGGTGCTGTCATCTTTATTGTCGGTTCGACGCTTGTGTCGTTAGGTGCTGTTGTCATTAGTGCACCAATTGCTATAGCTCTTGCTATATTCATGAATTTAATTTCGCCGAAGTTTGGGAATAAAGTATTAAAGCCTGTTTTAGAATTATTAGTTGGTATTCCATCAGTTGTATACGGATTATTAGGGGTTACGATCTTGGTTCCTCTATTACGGGATTCGTTCGGTGGAGTGGGATTTAGTTTAATTGCGGGTATTATTGTCCTGAGTATTATGATTTTACCTACTATTGCTAGTATTGCCTCTGATGCAATACGCTCTGTTCCGTTTGATTACTTGGAAGCTTCTTACGGTCTAGGATCGACGAAATGGCAAGCGATTAGCCGAGTTATTGTTCCTGCTGCAAAACAAGGGATTTTAACAGGTATAGTTTTAGGGTTAGCGCGTGCTTTTGGTGAAGCGTTAGCGGTTCAAATGGTAATCGGGAACACGATTAAATTACCGGAAGGAATATATAGTCCAACAGCAACGTTAACAGGTATTCTGACAATGGATATGACGAATACATTGAACGGAACAGCTTGGAACAACGCGCTATGGACGTTAGCGATGATTTTACTTGTTATTTCATTCCTGTTTATTTTAGTAATTCGAGCGATTGGTCAAAGAGGTGAGCGATAATAATGAATGCAAGAACGGTAAATAAAGTTTGGACAGGTATCTTTTATGGGGTTGCAGCTTTAGTTGTAGCTTTGCTGGCTTTTTTAATGTACGAAATTCTGCAAAAGGGATGGGGATTTTGGGATCCTAGTTTCTTATTCGGAGAACCAAGCAATACAAGAGCTGGTGGGGGAATTGGTCCACAGTTATTCAATTCTTTCTACATGCTTGTTATAACACTTATTATATCTATTCCTCTTGGACTAGGGGCTGGAATATATTTAGCGGAGTATGCAAAACAAGGTCGTTTTTTAAGTTTTGTTCGTTTATGTATTGAAACAATGGCGTCTTTACCTTCTATTGTTGTTGGACTATTTGGCTTATTAGTATTTGTTACCATGACAGGCTGGGGATATACAGTAATGGGTGGAGCTCTTGCTTTAACTATTTTGAATTTGCCTGGTTTAACACGTGTTTGTGAAAATGCGATTTCTGAAGTTCCTCATAATGTAAAAGAGGCGAGTCTTGGACTGGGTGCAACGAAATGGCAAACAATTGCCCGCATCATTATCCCGTCTTCGTTACCACAAATCATTACAGGTATTATTTTAGCGGCAGGCCGTATATTCGGTGAAGCTGCGGCGTTAATTTATACAGCGGGTTTAACATCACCTATTTTAAATTCAGCAGCGGACTTCTCGAGCCCCTCGCATCCTTTAAATCCATTTAGACCAGCTGAAACGTTAGCTGTTCACATTTGGAAATTAAACTCTGAAGGGATTATCCCGGATGCGAAGTTAATTGCAACAAAATCTGCAGCTGTATTAATTATTATGGTATTACTCTTTAATATCATTTCTCGTTTCGTAGCATCTGTATTACACAAGCGTTTTACAGGAGCGAAAAAAAGTCGTAAAACGACGAAGAAGGTAAAAGCGGCATAAATGTCCGTAAAAGAACTCTCTGTTTATAAACAGGGAGTTTTTTTACGGACATTTATTAAAATCATTAACGGTAAGAGGGAGCGAATCGACAGTTGTTGGGGGAGTCTCTTATGATATTGAGTGGAAACTGATAGGTTTTTTGTTGGAACAAGAACATAGTGTTATATTAGATAGCCCATGTCTCTATGGGGGGATGCTTGAAAAGGAATAGGTTTATGTCGGAAGTATGGGACTACACATAAATATATTGAATGTTATCTTAATGATATAGAAGAAATTAATCGTAGGTTACAAACGCGTGAACGTAAGATAAGTCAAATTACAAAAGTAGCATTTCAAAAATGTCTGGCTGGCAGTAAAAGGCCTTTACATGGTGAATATCTTATTGTAGATTCTGGAGAGCCGCTAGAGAAGTATGGTAAAAAAGTGATGGATTATATTATGGATAGGTAGAGGGATAAAAAGGCGTTATCTTCATAATTGAAAATAACGCCTTTTAGTTTAAATATCAGGTGTTTCTGTAGAAGTGCTTATTTTTCTGCGGGAGCGTCTTTTTCTCCCGATTTTATCTAATAGTTCATACATAACGGGAACGACTACTAATGTAAGAACGGTTGAGACTGCCAAACCACCGATTACAACGACGGCCAGACTTTTCGATACCATACTTCCTGCTTGAGATTGTCCGAAGAGGAGTGGTAGCATAGCGACGATTGTTGTTATAGCTGTCATAATAATTGGGCGTAATCTAGTAGATCCTGCTTCTAGTAAGGCTTCTCTGGTTTCCATACCGTTTTCCCGATTTTGTTGCACTCTTTCTATTAATACAATAGCATTTGTAACGACAATCCCGATTAACATTAATGCGCCGATTAATGAATTTACGTCAACAGGTGTTCTTGAAATGATTAATCCTAAAATACCGCCGACAGCAGCTAATGGTAAAGAGAATAAAATCGCGAAAGGAGCACGTGCTTGCCCGAATGTGATAACCATAATTAAATATACAATCCCGATTGCGATTCCCATAATTTTGAATAAATCTGTGAAGTTCTCTTGCATAGATTCAGTAGCGCCTGCGACATTTACTTTTGCTCCGTTAGGTAAATCTAAGTCGGCTATCGCCTTGTTTACTTCTGCGCTTACTTTGCTTAAATCTTCACTTGAAGCTTCTGCGGTAATTTGAATCGTTTCTTTCCCATCTTTATGGAAGATTTCCGTTTGAAGTTGTTTTTCTGAAATAGTTGCAATGTCTTTTAAAGGAATTGGTCCGTTAATAGGTGATAGTATGTTTGTGTTTAAAATATCTTCTTGTTTGTTAACGGATGCCTTTTTATGTTCTATCATGATGGTTGTTTTTTCATTATTGATTGAGATTTCCCCAATAGGAGATTTCTTCATAAGGAATGATACTTGTTGAGCTGCTAATTCTGGTGTTAAACCGTGTTGTTCCGCTTTTGTTTGATCGATATGAATTTGCCATTCTTTTTTAGAGTCTTCTATATTTGTTTTTACTTTAGAAAGAGAATCCATGCTTTTTAGTTTTGTTTCGACGATGTTAGCGGCCTTTTTTAAATTTGTTTCGTTAGTAGCGGTTACGTTAAATTGTAAGTTGTTTCCGCCTCCAGAGTCAGAGTAACTCGTTTTTATATAATCAAGTTCAGCTGGTTCAAAAGTATTATGATCCTTTTTTAATTCTTTAATATATTGGTCGATATTAGATCCTTTTTTAAAGACTACAAATATAGTTGCAAGATTGTTTTGAGTTGTCTGTCCCCATTGTGCATCTTCTGCGCTAGATCCCATTCGCAAAATAACATCTGTTACATCAGAATTAGAGAGGAGTTTCTTTTCGAAATCAAAGGCTTTTTGTTTTTTAGCTTCAGAATCATAATCACCTGGAAATGTCATGTTAACGGAAAGCATTGTATCGTCCTCAGACTTTATGTTAGCTTTCGGAAGTAGTATGTAGGCTGCAATTGATCCTGCAAATAATAAAAAAGAAGTGAGTAGAATGATAAACTTATGAGAAAGAGCCCACTTTAATGTAGTGACATATCGCGGTGAAGAATGTGAATTGCGACGTTTTGTTTTTTTGAGCAGTAAAAAAGCCATAAGTGGAACGACCGTTAATGCCACAATTAAGGAAGAAAGTATAGAATACACAACTGCTAACACCATAGGTAACATTAGTTTTCCGATTACTCCCGATACGAGACCGATAGGTAAAAAAACGGCGACTGTCGTTAAAGTAGAAGAGGTAATTGCGACGGCGACCTCTTTTGTTGCATCGAGAATAATATCTTTAGAGAAAGATCCTTTTTGTAAACGACGGAAAATATTCTCGATGACAACGATACTATCATCGACGAGACGTCCGACTGCAACGGCTAAGCCACCAAGAGTTAGAATGTTAAGTGTGATGTTAGATTGATGGAGTAAAAATAGTGTTAATAAAATAGATAATGGAATACTAACGACAGCGATGAGTGTTGTTCGGAAGCTGCGTAAAAAGATTAAGATAATGAGAGTTGCAGCAATTGCCCCAAGGATTACTTCTTTTCCCATACTAGTAACAGCATTTTCAACTTGCTCATGAGTTGAAGCTAAAAGTTTAATAGAGAATTGATCTTTATATTGCTTGCTTATATCTTTAATCTTTTTATCAATCTCTTTTCCGATTGCAACCGCATTTTTACTCGGCTCTTTCATGATGATTAATCCTGTTCCTTCTTCCCCGTTTATGTGCGAGATTGTATCGTAATGTTGTTTTAATTCAATTTGAGCAACATCTTGTAATTTTACTTGAGGTGTAACGGTGATATTTTTTATGTCATTTACATTTTTTATATCCCCGATGACACGAAGATTGTATTCGGCCTTATTAACGGTAATTGCTCCGGCTGGAGTGGAAGTTTCTTTTCCTTGTAAAACTGTTAATACTTGCTGTGATGTTACGTTTTTATCTTTTAGTTGGTTAGGATCAAGTACGATGGATAATTCGGAAGTTGATTTTCCGAAAAACATAACATTGGCAACACCATCAATGCTTTCGAGTTGTGGTACGATTTCTTTCTCAATTTGTTTTTCGTCAGCTTTTGAAAATCCGTTTTGCTTCTGGATGGTAATTTGAGCGAGTGGAATCATAGAAGTGTTTAATTGGCTAACAACAGGTTTAGTTACATCTTTAGGTAATTTAATCGTATTAATTGTTTTTTCGACTTCGCGTGCCGCGTCTTTCATATTTGCCTTGGATGTATATGCAATGTCGATGCGTGATAATCCCTCATGTGTGGAAGAAGTGATGCCATCGATATGTTCTAAATTACGAAATTGTTTTTCAAGGGGGTCAGTTACGTCCTTGGTCATCGTTTCAGCATCGAGCCCTTGAGATAATGTCGTAACAGTTATTGCAGGGTTATCGATGCTTGGTAAAAATTCCATAGGTAATTTAGAGCCGGAATAAACACCGAGTATGGAAATGAGAAAAACCATAATAATAATAGCGGCTCGGTTTTTTAATGAAAATTTTGTTAACCTATCCATAAAATAATTCCTCCATTAGTTTATTTATAGTTTTGTGGGCACTTTCTTACTATATAACAAAAATTGGATATCTTTCATTAATTAAATGTAAAAAAATTCTAACAATAATCTTAATTTAATATTTCGAGGGGAAGTTTGTTATTTGTGGAAGCAAAATTCCTGATTGGAGAGAAAAATCAGGAATTAAAGTTTTGCTCTAGTATAGTGGCCAAGTTTTTTGTTACTCTACATTTAAATGATTATTTGTCCTTCTTAAGCAGAACTATATTAATTATAAAATTAAAAAAGGAGAAGACTAAAGGTTAGGAAGTTATTGTGAAATACTGCCTGGTTGATGATAGTGTATAGTAACTTGTATACAATCAAAATGAATGTTTTTAGTAGAAAGGATAAGGGTTCTTTCTATAGAAGAAAGTAGGATAGATAACTTTTTGTATTTTTTTATAAAAAATACTTGTTATTTAAAAACCATGATGGTATATTAATAAACGTCGCTGATGCGGAAACGCAGAAAACGACAAAAAAGAAATTCAAAACATAGTTGACATCGAAAAATGAAGATGTTAATATGATGAAGTCGCTTTTGAAGTGGCAGACAAGTTCTTTGAAAACTGAACGAAACAAACAACGTGAACGTCAATTTTTATTTTTAGATGCTAGACAAACTAACTTTAT
>NZ_JAWRYM010000438.1:0-276 GCF_046534555.1 Bacillus sp. SIMBA_074
GTGAGAGTATATGAAAAAGTGGTTGGTATTTTCAGTTTTTATGATGGTCCTAGTTTTGACGGCGTGTGGAAATGAAGCTGATGATTCACCCAAAAAGGATCAAGTTGTTAGTGGTACTGCCGATGAAAAAGCTGTAACCCTAAAATTATTGGAAAGTGAAACAACAGGCGAATACTTGGCTGATTCCAAGGGAATGACACTTTATTTTTTCAAGAATGATAAATCCGGTAAAAGCAATTGCGCGGATGAATGTCTGGAGAAATGGCCGCCGTTCAC
>NZ_JAWRYM010000439.1:0-276 GCF_046534555.1 Bacillus sp. SIMBA_074
GTTCGAGCCACATCGTCGAGATGGTTATACGCGGCATGGCCGACCTGGGGCTCACCTATTCGACGGAGGTCAGCGCTACGGACCTCGAAAGCGTCGATCTTCACCACGAACGCCTCGCTCTCTATCACAGCGCACGCGCCGATCTGAGCCGCGAAACCATGTCGCGCTTGTCGGAGTTGAAACTGATACTGCCGCCCCGGCACTTCGGCGTGCGACGCTACGTGGAGCGCGTGCTGGGTTGTGCGATACAGCCATCAATAGAATGCGATTCGCTCG
>NZ_JAWRYM010000440.1:0-276 GCF_046534555.1 Bacillus sp. SIMBA_074
GCTTTGGATTGAATTTTCTGCAAAAGGACGAGCAAATCTACGACATTACGATCATTGGTGGAGGCCCGGCCGGATTGTTCACTGCTTTTTATGGTGGCATGCGCCAGGCAAGTGTAAAAATCATAGAGAGCATGCCTCAGCTTGGTGGACAATTGTCTGCTCTTTATCCGGAGAAGTACATATATGATGTAGCCGGATTCCCAAAGGTTTTGGCACAGGATTTGATCAATAATCTGAAAGATCAGATTTCACGCTTTCAGCAAACGGTTTGCCTGG
>NZ_JAWRYM010000441.1:0-276 GCF_046534555.1 Bacillus sp. SIMBA_074
TAACGCCATTTGCATATACATTGGCAACACAACCAGCATCGATAACATGTTAAGAAATGTAATCACGTTCATCGCAAGACCCAGTACAAATAGTGGGTACTTGAATGCTTTTAAATTCAACATCGGGTTTTCCATCTTCGTTTGACGGATTGCAAACAGGATTAGGGCGATCACTCCAACGATGATCGTGCCAATTACCGTCATACTCGTCCAACCATGATCCCCGCCTACACTTACACCGTATACAACTCCACCAAAGCCAATCGTCGATAACAC
>NZ_JAWRYM010000442.1:0-276 GCF_046534555.1 Bacillus sp. SIMBA_074
GCAGATGGCTTGGGAGAGGTTTTGCTCCCCATGATTAGCGGTACGACTTATCATATGGCAGCGAGTCTGGAACAGCGGACAATCCAGCAAGGAACCCGTGTAGTGGTGGTAGAAGTGCGGGACCACGTATTGTATGTAACGCCTTTCCACAATGAATGGGAAAAGGAGATGAAAGAGCATGTTTGATTTTGAACCAGGTATTCTCATGACAATAGGAGTCGTCGTAGTGGTCTTTCTCGTCTTGGGTATCGCCTTTTGGGCGCGTTACAAGACGGT
>NZ_JAWRYM010000443.1:0-276 GCF_046534555.1 Bacillus sp. SIMBA_074
GCCGGTAGCCGCTGACGAACAGTGGCACCTGTGCTCTGTGCCAGAGGCTGAACAGTTGAGTTGTTGCGTCCTCAAAGCTTGAAGCATTGAAGGTCAGGGTAACGTCAATAGGATAGTCAGTGGCCGAATCCCATTTCACAGACCATCTTGGCCTGCCTGGCGGGCAAGCCTCCTGTGACGCCCACTGTTCAAACCCCTGTCTGAGTGAAGCGCCCCGCTCAATTTTCCATACCCGGATCACAGGCTTAGGCCGTGCCGTAATAACAGGGCTGGCTG
>NZ_JAWRYM010000444.1:0-276 GCF_046534555.1 Bacillus sp. SIMBA_074
GAATGACAGTTGAGAAGAGGCATCAGGTTTTTTTTCTTCCAACATCAGGGATTTCCCCTACATACAAAATAGTAGGCTTGGGCTACAATGGGGGTAGGCAAAAGGTTGAATGATCAATGACAGCCTTGCCATGATGAAAAGAGGAAAGGACGTGTTTGTATGTCCCGAATTCTAGTCCCTATTGATTTTTCTGCGCAGTCTATTCAAGCGGTCCGCTTTGCGCTGGCCTATGCTAAAGATAAGCATGAATTGACCTTGCTGCATGCGATTCCCCCG
>NZ_JAWRYM010000445.1:0-276 GCF_046534555.1 Bacillus sp. SIMBA_074
CACAAGAAAGTAATTCGTGGACAGGAATCGATAATGAATCCTGCTTAGGAATTTCAATAGCATCCTCTTCTGATCAATGGATTGGTACCAATCTTTTTTATGAACATAAATGAATCTTTCAATACTCCTTTGATTATGTATTCTGTTATAAATATTATAGCACGATTGCTTGCAAGGTCTTAACCCGTTCCTTTCAACGCATTCTAGTCACTACCATATTTTTTTAGCATAAAATTAGAATATTAAGGAGATTAATAAATACCCTTTCGCTGTGAT
>NZ_JAWRYM010000446.1:0-276 GCF_046534555.1 Bacillus sp. SIMBA_074
CCTGCTCAAAACAGGTGTATGTGTGCTGGAAGCCTGGATACCTTTCGTAAAAGAAATCTCGATTATCGTGACGCGTAAGGCAAATGGCGAGGCAAGTCATTTTCCAATCGCGGAAAATATTCATATTGAAAATATTCTTCATAAAAGCATTGTTCCCGCACGTATTAGTCAACAAGCTGAACGGAAGGCTATTAATGAAGCCTTGCAGCTTGCAGAAAAACTTGATTTGGTAGGGACATTGGCGGTCGAGATGTTTTTAACCGCTCAGGATGAGAT
>NZ_JAWRYM010000447.1:0-275 GCF_046534555.1 Bacillus sp. SIMBA_074
GACACACGTCCCGGGTATTTTTGCAGCTGGTGACGTTCGTGAAAAAACATTGCGCCAAATCGTTACAGCTACAGGTGATGGAAGCATTGCTGCTCAATCCGCTCAGCATTATATTGAGGAACTTCAAGAAAAATTGCAACCAAAGGCTTGATTGCACAAAAGTTTCACACTTCGTAATTCGGTTTTAACGATGTTGTAACACGTGTGAAATAATGATTGTGTATAGTATGGGTAGAAAGTTGACCCCCTTTAATTATAAACGTTTGAGGACACAG
>NZ_JAWRYM010000448.1:0-275 GCF_046534555.1 Bacillus sp. SIMBA_074
GATGTAATAGAGCTTCCACATCCGCAAGTGTCGAGGATCCATAATGCGCAGGTTCCCGCTTCCCCAAGCGATTTAAATTCGGACCATTGATTAGTAAGATTTTTGTCATCATCAAACACCTGCTCATCATTAAAAGAATGCTTTCCATGAACATTCTATCATAATTACAAATTGTCTTACTACTTTTTTACAACCAAGAAGCAATCAGCTTTCCGATTGCTTCTCGGCCTTGTTTTTATGACGTAGATATTCCTGATGATCATATGATATGGAAT
>NZ_JAWRYM010000449.1:0-275 GCF_046534555.1 Bacillus sp. SIMBA_074
GTGAGCTTGCCGTGCTCATAAACGAGCGTGATATCATCCGAGGCAGGGGGGCGAGCCAGGATGCAGACTTGCAGCTGCGCGTCGAATTGCTCAGAATGATCGGTCGCCACAAGAAGTTAGAGCGAGCGCATCTTGGCGAGCTACAGGTTGATGAAGGCACGATCCGGCGCATTTGGGAAGAAGCGGCTCAATTAAAGCGGCAGTGGAGTGTGCTTGAAAATGCTGAGGCAACAGACATAGCAGCAACGGGAAGGCTGCTTGCTTACGCCTATCCT
>NZ_JAWRYM010000450.1:0-275 GCF_046534555.1 Bacillus sp. SIMBA_074
GCTGATATAAGGACATAACGATGAGCATTTCTTACACCAAAGGCACCTTCGTGGCTGAAGTCAGCCAGGGCCTGCTGTCTGCACGTCGTTTTATTGCAGAGGAGGGCTGGGGCAGAGGCGGAGAAAGCTATACCGGATGCGCTTCAGAAGCGCTGTTTACTTTTCCTGTGGCTTATCTGCCGTGGTTTGCCGTACAAAATAATGGTCTGTATGCACAGAACGGGGCTGCTCCACTGTACCAGGGAGAAGATGCCCCGCACCTGCTGGAATGCATT
>NZ_JAWRYM010000451.1:0-275 GCF_046534555.1 Bacillus sp. SIMBA_074
GAGATACGCGCGACGACACGTAACATAATACATGTCGCATTTCGTGAAGCTGTACGTAGGCCGAGATACGACGCTCGACTCGCGGTCGAGTTCGCGAGGATCCGTTCGATCGGCGACGATGGGAGCATGCTCTGGCCCTTCGGATCGACGTGGCGTCCGGTGCGGCAGAAGCAGCGCGACACCCTGGACCTGCGATGGCTGACCGCCCGGACCTGGACCCGACGCTGGTACCCGCAGGGCATCGACCTCGGCGAGTGGCGGGGTCGACGCACCGT
>NZ_JAWRYM010000452.1:0-275 GCF_046534555.1 Bacillus sp. SIMBA_074
GTCGCGGTCTGAGAACCCAGGTCGACATCGATCTTGCGAACGAGGTTGACGGATTCGAACGGGGTCTCGGTGACCGCGATGGGGAAGACTCCCTCGCCGGCTTCCAGCTTCGCCACCACCTCGGACGCGAGGTTCGAGGTGTCGCCGATCGCGCGGCCGTTCACGCCCTCGTCCTCGGTGCGCAGGATCTTGCCCGCCGAGTCGACGATGTTCGTCGCATTGACCGGGGCCCGGTCGACGGAAGCGGGAAGCGAGTCGATCGTCGCCTGGATCGC
>NZ_JAWRYM010000453.1:0-275 GCF_046534555.1 Bacillus sp. SIMBA_074
GTGTCCGAGTTCGACGGTCGCGACGCGCAGCTGCGCATCCGCGACGAAGCCACCGGCGGGTGGGGGCATCTGACCTTCGACCAGCTCGTGATCGGCGACGAGGAATCGAGGAAGCGGTCGAACGAGACGAGCGTGAACCTGATCGTCGACGGCGACGTGGTGCGCAGCGCCACCGGCTCGAACAGCGAGAACCTCGACTGGGCGTCGTGGGACGTCGAGGAGTTCCGGGGCACGCAGGCGACGATCCGCGCGGTCGACAACAACCGGCAGGGGTG
>NZ_JAWRYM010000454.1:0-275 GCF_046534555.1 Bacillus sp. SIMBA_074
CGTGCGACCCGAGCGCAGAGCCTCGTCGAGGTATTTCGTCTTGCCGTCGAACTCTCCGAAACTGCGGACATCGGCGAGCCCGAAGTCGACGAAGTAGCGAGTGCCGCCGGGCCCGTCCACCGGCACCTGCAGGTCCGGGGCGGCGAAGCCGAGTCTGTGCAGATGCAACCGGCTCACACTCTCACCGGGAAGCTGCGCCCGCCCGTCGGCGAAGTCCGCGACCCACCGCGCCTGACGGATCCCCCGCGCTCCCCCGGCAGCGGTCAACCTGGCCG
>NZ_JAWRYM010000455.1:0-275 GCF_046534555.1 Bacillus sp. SIMBA_074
GTTTGCCGCTTCAAAATTAATCATCATGATTTTATTTAAAATAATGGGTGTCGAGGCGATCGCAACCCTTCAATTTTCTTTTCAGCCGCTTGTTCAAACCATTCTCGTTTTTAGCGCCATCTATCTTTTCATCATGTTGATGAATTATGCCTTCATTAGAAGGCAGACCATTCTTTCATTATTTAGAGTGACTTCAATGACGGAAGGAAAAGTGAAAAAGGTTTCGATGTTCGAAATGATCATCGGGATATTCGGGATCATCTTGATCATTGCCG
>NZ_JAWRYM010000456.1:0-275 GCF_046534555.1 Bacillus sp. SIMBA_074
CGACGGACGCCTCCACATCAGCCTGCTGCTCGTGGGTAAGTGCTGATTGCGCGGGGGTGGAAGACGGCTGTGGTTGAGAACGCTCAGAAGATTCCTGGCGGGTTCGGTCGTTGTTCTGCTGCACGGTGGGCATTGACGGTGTCGACGAGGACGGTGTCGACGAGCATCCTTCCATGACCCTATTCGCAACCCATCCGGAGATCTCTCGGCAGGCATTGAAGTTTCCGGATTGACATTGCTTCCGGGTATTTGCCTCACCTTGTGCAATCAGTTCG
>NZ_JAWRYM010000457.1:0-275 GCF_046534555.1 Bacillus sp. SIMBA_074
TGATTTTTTAATAACTTACTTTAAAGCCAATGAATGTGAAATACTGGATAATAAACCAACCCACCTTACAGTTCAACTAACGATAGAAATGGATAAAGAATTAATGAACCGGCCCTTTTATTGGCACTACCTGGAAAAAACGGGTGGCATTCCGAACCCAGCCCAGATGACTTTCATTACCGATCCAGAACAAGCCCCACCCGACCTAAAGGGAGAAATGATTCATTTTGGCTCCCCTCGGCTCCATCAGATTATTCAATCAACAAAAAAGCTGG
>NZ_JAWRYM010000083.1:0-656 GCF_046534555.1 Bacillus sp. SIMBA_074
CCTGTGTTACCTTGAACGCCTTGAGGTCCAGTGGAACCAGTAGCACCTGTGTTACCTTGAACGCCTTGAGGTCCAGTGGAACCAGTAGCACCCGTGTTACCTTGAGCACCTTGAGGTCCGGTGGCACCGGTAGCACCAGTGTTACCTTGCGCACCTTGAGGTCCAGTGGAACCGGTAGCACCAGTGTTACCTTGAACGCCTTGAGGTCCAGTGGAACCAGTAGCACCTGTGTTACCTTGAGGTCCAGTAGCACCCGTGTTACCTTGAAGACCTTGAGGTCCAGTGGAACCAGTAGCACCTGTGTTACCTTGAGGTCCAGTAGCACCCGTGTTACCTTGAAGACCTTGAGGTCCAGTGGAACCAGTAGCACCGGTAGCACCCGTGTTACCTTGAAGACCTTGAGGTCCAGTGGAACCAGTAGCGCCCGTGTTACCTCTAGGTCCGGTAGCACCGGTCGCACCTGTGTTACCTCTAGGTCCGGTAGCACCGGTCGCACCTGTGTTACCTCTAGGTCCAGTAGCACCGGTCGCACCAGTAGCGCCCGTGTTACCTCTAGGTCCAGTAGCACCGGTCGCACCTGTGTTACCTCTAGGTCCGGTAGCACCAGTAGCGCCCGTGTTACCTCTAGGTCCGGTAGCACCAGTAGCGCCCGTGTT
>NZ_JAWRYM010000458.1:0-275 GCF_046534555.1 Bacillus sp. SIMBA_074
GCATTGATTTTTACAATATGGTCAGGTTTGGATTATTTTATAAAAAACAAAGAAGTATTTGTTAATTCCAAGTAAAACGAATGGTGGTTTTGAAAAGATGGATGCAGAAATCATTGCAGTGGGCTCTGAGCTTCTTTTAGGACAAATCAATAACACTAATGGGAGATTCCTATCGCAGCAGTTTGCGGAAATGGGAATCAATGTTTTTTACCATACTGTAGTCGGGGATAACGACCGTCGTTTACAACAAGCTATAGAAATCGCTGAATCAAGGG
>NZ_JAWRYM010000459.1:0-275 GCF_046534555.1 Bacillus sp. SIMBA_074
CTGCTAAGCCGCGCAGCTGTTCCTCGTAAAGCTGCTCCAGCCCCGTTTTCCCAATCATGTCTGAGCTGCGATAGCCCTGCTCTTTTCGTTTTTCGTATTCCTCTGCACTCATGACCCCCATATAGCCAATGAGGTGAGCCATCGCTTCTTTATACGGGTAGTACCTGACTTGCTTTTTTTGCAGCTTGATCCCTTTGGTTGCTCTGAGCGTCTGGATGCGCTGATCGTCCTCCCCCAGCGTAGCAATCCGAATGAATGATTTTGCCGCATTCGCT
>NZ_JAWRYM010000460.1:0-275 GCF_046534555.1 Bacillus sp. SIMBA_074
GCTGTCACCCTTTTGGCCACATTGTCCAAGTGGGCATGCGTGTCATTCGTATGCATCAAGGAAAGCGTGATTGCCTTCGCTGGATTTTTCAAAGCTTCTTCAGCAGCGGCAACTTTCTGATCCGCCAATGCTATTTTAGCTTGAAAATCCTTACGGTCAGACTCCTTGATTCCATTTAAATTGATGGCAGCTTTCGCTTTTTTAGCTGCGTTTATCTGTTCTTTCGTTTTAAGTTCCCCATTGGCAAGAGCTACATAGGCATTGACCCGTTTTGC
>NZ_JAWRYM010000461.1:0-275 GCF_046534555.1 Bacillus sp. SIMBA_074
GCGTTGATTGCAACGATTTCAATATTGGGGTCTTGAATAGCGCGGCGGAATACCATGCGCCCAATACGGCCGAAACCATTAATAGCTATTTTGATTGTCATATAGAAACCCCTTTCGCAATTAAGTTACGCTTATCTGTTATCTTCATTATAATAAGTATGACACAATTATCAATGTGTTTTACTGAAAAATAAATATTTGGACGATTTACCCCTGCTATTTTACTCATTGTGTTTTCCTTTAGGATGTCTATTATCGGACAAAAGCCGCTCTCT
>NZ_JAWRYM010000084.1:0-641 GCF_046534555.1 Bacillus sp. SIMBA_074
TCAGCAGTAGAAATCATATCTCCAGCCGAGCTACCTATACTTGGATTAAAATAAGTAACGTCTTTTAGCTCACTTGCTCCGTCTGGTTGGACATATCCACGGGCATGCTTAGTGCCTGGAATAACGCTTGAATTGCCAGGTAGGAATGTATTCGACAATTCAAGCGGTTCAATAATCCGATTTTCAATCTCTTCCGCATAACTGTTTCCGGTTACTTTTTCAATAAGAATACCTAGTAATACGTATCCTGTGTTTGAATAAGACCAGCCCTTTCCTGGGGCAAAGTCTGGGGGCAGAGAAATCCCCATCTTCACTAACTCTTCAGCCGTATACGATTTTTTTGTATCCGTAAAGTCAGCGTCTTTTGACCTTGAGTATTCAGCGATACCACTTGTATGGTTCAATATCTGCCGGATAGTAATCTGATTACCATCATATCCGTTTCCTTGAATGACACCAGGCAACCATTTTTCGATGTAGTCGTCTAGATTCAAGCGGTTCTCTCCGACTAATTGAAGTACAACCGTTGCCGTGAACGTCTTCGTCACGCTGCCAATGCGAAAGCGAAAATCTGTTTTCATTGGTTGCTTGGTTCTCAGATCCGCTATCCCAGCGGCATAACTCCACGTTTTTCCACCCTC
>NZ_JAWRYM010000462.1:0-275 GCF_046534555.1 Bacillus sp. SIMBA_074
GGCAATCTGGCCACAGCGACCATGTTTCACCCGCTCATCATTTTCATGATCAACATCAGCGGGATGATGATCTCGTATGTGGTGTTTCCGTTACTGTTTCTCTCAGCGATGCTCTCCATCGTCAGCCTGTTTTCTGAAAGATATAAAGTAACACAGCTCGCTACACTGCTGCGCAATATTGCCATGGGTGTCCTTGGCTCCTTTCTAACCATTTTTCTGGCGGTCATCTCCATTCAGGGGGCCACCTCGGCAGTAACAGACGGAGTAACGCTCAG
>NZ_JAWRYM010000463.1:0-275 GCF_046534555.1 Bacillus sp. SIMBA_074
GCGCCTCTCTATTTACTTGAACTTCACTACCGTACCATAAGCGAAACGAAGTAAGCCAAGATTTACAAACGTTTTGCTCGTTCCCTGTCAAGCTTACCCCTCAGCTAAACATTCCATGGGTATCCAGCCTGCTTCATCTGTATCCTCCAGTGTGCACCAGCCCCAGCCATTCAGCTCGCGTTCGAGCCAAACCCGCTCTCCACCAGCCACTGTTAACTCATGAGCGGAATATGCCTCTGTAATAATACCTTGCTCGCCTTCTTTTTCGATGATTT
>NZ_JAWRYM010000464.1:0-275 GCF_046534555.1 Bacillus sp. SIMBA_074
CGCTCGGATACACAACAAATTAGGAGGGATGCAATGACATATCGGCTGGTTCGGCTTCCCAGCGGCCGAGAAGTAGGGATGACTGGCCTCGGCGACCCGGCCGGTGAGCGCCTGGCGGTCCTTCTCCACCCGACCCCGGGCGCGTCGGGTTTCGACCCCGCACCAGAGCTAACGGCACGTTCCGGCATACACCTGCTGACATTCGAACGCCCCGGCTACGGCGCCACCGAACAGGACATCACCACCGTCACCAGCTGGGTGGACGACCTCGCCGG
>NZ_JAWRYM010000085.1:0-640 GCF_046534555.1 Bacillus sp. SIMBA_074
GTTTGTTTAGCCAGTAGAACCTTCGGGTTCTTCTTTGACTTCGTGAAACTAAAACCGAGAAACGTTCTGTTCCAAGGGCGATCATACTTCGACTTCTCGTAGTTGACCTTTAGCTTCAGTTTATTTTCAATGAAGCTTGAGATATTTCCCATTGCACGTTTGGCGGCTTTTCGTGTCTTCACAAAGATAGTACTGTCATCCGCATACCTTACGAATCGAAGATTGCGTTTCTCTAGTTCTTTATCTAAATCGTCTAACATGATATTAGATAATAAAGGACTTAACGGACCTCCTTGCGGAGTTCCCTCCTCACTTTTATGAAAAAGTCCGCCTATCATAATGCCTGCTTGAAGGAATTTACGAATCAGTTTAAGAACTCGTTTATCTTCAATTTTCCGCTCTAACATTCCCATGAGCTTGTCATGATTCACTTTATCGAAGAACTTCTCCAAATCCATATCCACTACCCATGTATAACCTTCGGTTATATAGGACTTTGCCTTTCGAACCGCCTGGTGCCCTTGTTTGTTAGGGCGAAATCCATAGCTATTCTCTGAAAAGGTTGAGTCATATATCTTGGTCAATATTTGGGCAATGGCTTGTTGAATGAAACGGTCTAGAACGGTTGGAATACCCAAAA
>NZ_JAWRYM010000465.1:0-275 GCF_046534555.1 Bacillus sp. SIMBA_074
CGAGGAGACGGCCGGCGCCTATCGCGACTTTCTCCGGCAGGCCCTCGAGATGCCCATCATCCCGCGGTACTTCACACCGATGGCCGTGCAGCGCGCTTCCGGGCGCCGGATACTCAGCGACGACACGTGGCGGCTGATCGATCAGGTGACCAAGGCGTCGCGCAAGCGGACGAGCGACCGGGTGGGACGGAAGATCCTGGAGACGAACGAGGACGGGACGCTGCGATTCGTGGAGCGTCCGCCCGTGCTCACCCGCGCGGAGCCCGAGATCCAGG
>NZ_JAWRYM010000466.1:0-275 GCF_046534555.1 Bacillus sp. SIMBA_074
GCATTTGACACGTTAATGGGTGCAATGAAAAGAAGTATGGAAAACGACCCACACAGTGGTACCTTCAGCTCTGGTTTAGAATTTGATTTAGAAAAGATGGAAGCGATTGATACAAAAGATCAGTTTGTCGCCTACATTTCAGGGCTTGATTACGAGCTGCTTGGTCCTCCAGGCACACAGTTCAGCTATTCTAACGACAGCTTCGCACTGCTTGGGGTTATCATCGAGCGTGTGAGCGATATTTCGTATGAGCAGTTCGTGAAAGAGAATATTTT
>NZ_JAWRYM010000467.1:0-274 GCF_046534555.1 Bacillus sp. SIMBA_074
CCGTCACTGCCTGAACCCTTTTAGCTGAATGACTCACTTTCGCTTCATCATACTCACCGATATCATATTTCAAATCATTTTCTTTATTTTCGAATCCTTCGGGAAAACGGACATAGTCAAATTGAATTTCTTTAAAACCCATTTTTGCCGCTTCAATGGCAATACCGACATTATAATCCCAAACCTCTTTTAAGAATGGGTTAACGAAGGCTTCACCTCGACCATTCTTCCATACCTCTTCGCCATCTAAAAATGACAATTCAGGCTTCTCTTT
>NZ_JAWRYM010000086.1:0-631 GCF_046534555.1 Bacillus sp. SIMBA_074
AATGCCGAAGTGCGAATTATCAAGGCTTTCCCGGCTGATCAGCTGAAAGTCGAATCACGAATCACGTATGAGAACGGATTGTTCCAGCCGCTTGAGATGTACGTCGATGAAAAAAGACTTGTCGTGATCGGGCAAGCAACTGAGGTCTCATCGTCACCCACTCCTGCATCGAGCGCACCTTCCGTTCAAGCATACAAAATCGGTATCCCCAGGCAGCCAGAAAAACAAACAGTCAAAGCGCTTGTATACGATCTCTCGAACAAAAAGCATCCACAGCTCACTCGTCAGGTCGAAGTAGAAGGTCAATATCTGTCTTCCCGCAAAATTGGCGCAAGCCTGTACATGACCGCAAACAGCTATGTAAACACGTACAGAATTCTTCAGGAGCAGGGAGAAATACCGGGTCCAATCTATCGTGACAGCGTCCAAGGCGATGGCTATAAAACCATTCCCTACAGCGATATACGGTACTTTCCTGAACGAATACAGCCCGACTACTTGATGGTCGCAGGGGTCAACCTCGATGATCCTAAACAAAAAATGTCCATGAATACGTACCTGGGCGCTGGTGAAAACATATATGCCTCAAAGGAAAATTTGTATGTCGCTGTGACCGAGTATAAAGCTGCTT
>NZ_JAWRYM010000468.1:0-274 GCF_046534555.1 Bacillus sp. SIMBA_074
TACAAGGAAATTGCCGGAACAAATCATCGATGGTCTTAGTGGGAATTATGATGTCAGGATGTGGGACCAAGAGGATATACCGGTCCCTAGAGAAGTCCTTGAACAAGAAATGCAAGAAGTAGACGGGCTGCTTTGTTTGTTGACGGAACAAATCGACGAGTCACTGATTGAAAAGGCGGCTAATCTGAAAATCATCGCGAATATGGCAGTAGGCCATAATAATATTGATGTTCAAAGTGCAACTAAACGGGGCATCATGGTAACGAACACACCG
>NZ_JAWRYM010000469.1:0-274 GCF_046534555.1 Bacillus sp. SIMBA_074
CCGATCGCCCAAGGCTCGTCGCCAAAAAAATGATAAGAAGCTAAACCTACGAATGTTGAAACAAAATGGCCGCCAATAATATTCCGTGGCTGTGATAACGGCACGTTCCACAGACCGAACGCCAGTACACAGCTGGCACCAAAAGGAGCCATTAACCACACTGCTGATGTTATTTTTGTTAAAAGAATTAAAGCGAATATCGTTAAAAATCCCCCAATCAGTCCGGTTATTGCGTCCTTTACATTTATCTGTAAAGGGCTTCTTCCTTTTCCCT
>NZ_JAWRYM010000470.1:0-274 GCF_046534555.1 Bacillus sp. SIMBA_074
TGGGTCAAGGCTACAGAATCATAGTGAGCCAGCTCATGCCTTGCGGATACTACCAATACGTACTCTTCACGATAAAGCGGGATACTCACGAGACGACTGTCCGGAGCCATGAGGAGTGTAATCCCTACGTCGACTTCATTCTCAAGCACCTGCTTTGTAATTTCGATTGTAGAGGCAGACAGGCTCAAGCGGATGCTCGGAAAGCGCTGGTAAAAATCGATAAACAAGGGGGTTAGGCGGTAGTCGAGCTCTGCCGGTAACACACCGACAGATA
>NZ_JAWRYM010000471.1:0-274 GCF_046534555.1 Bacillus sp. SIMBA_074
GAGCATGTAGATCGCGTAATCGCTGACGCTGCGGATCAGCAGTGCCAGCTGGCGGGTCTCGTCCTCGAGGCCGGCCCCGGCCACCGCCCCTTCCTGCACCGCAGTTGCATTCACCAGCCGTCCTCCACCATCGGTGCGCAAGCCTAGGTCCGCGATCGTGAAGGGCGCGTCACCCGCCGCACGCCGTGGGCGGGTCCGCCCAGTTGCCTTCGTGAGGGCTCAGGTCACCTTCCTGGCGATCGACATGCCGACCACGAACAGGATCACCGCGATG
>NZ_JAWRYM010000472.1:0-274 GCF_046534555.1 Bacillus sp. SIMBA_074
CAAAAGTAAGAGCAGCTTTTGATAAAGTCACTATCAAATCTGCTCTTACTTTATATAGTACTTTTTAATAGTAAAAAGTACTGGGGAATAAATAATGCAATTCATTCCATATGATTCTTTCCTCTAACTTCATCATTTGGGTTTATTATTTTTGATAGCAAGCGAGAAACTTAATTATACAACGATAAAAGAATGGAAAACAAAATAACGCTTAAAATACTTGTTATCATTTGTTTTCCAGCTAATAAGAATGCCTCTTTAAAAGAAAGTTCTT
>NZ_JAWRYM010000473.1:0-274 GCF_046534555.1 Bacillus sp. SIMBA_074
TCGTTGCTGTCCTGATAGCAAATCTCATGCATTATGGACCATTTTAATAACGGAGGTTACGCATGAAAATTGTTTCCATTGAGGTATTTGCCACCGAGCTTCCTTTGGTACGACCGTTTATCGTCGCGTACGATACATTCCATGAGCTGCCAAGCATTATCGTCAAAATGACGACGGATACAGGAATTGTAGGCTATGGCGAGGGCATGCCGGACCCCCATGTGACGGGAGAAAGCTTTTACAGCACGTACGAAATGCTGAGCAAGGACATAGC
>NZ_JAWRYM010000474.1:0-274 GCF_046534555.1 Bacillus sp. SIMBA_074
CCAACCCTGCCATTGACCGCGACCGTGAGATGGAGCACTTCTCCACTCGTGTCGTCATTGGCGCGCGTGTCCCTCTCTCTTCCAAAGCGGGATCGTACCAGCGGATCGAGCTGCCTTCGCCGCTACTCGTAGAAGGGCAAGCCTTGCAAAAAACGGCTGCCGATCAACATACCCTTTCTCTGGAGCAGGTTATCCATCACTTTAACAACCATCCAGCCAGCATTGCGATTCTATCCACCTATTTCACCGCAGAGGATGGCTATGCGCAAGGACT
>NZ_JAWRYM010000475.1:0-274 GCF_046534555.1 Bacillus sp. SIMBA_074
GCCTACAGGGAATCTTGATCCTGAAACATCGTGGGAAATCATGAACATATTTGAAGAAATTAATAAACGCGGAACTACTCTTGTCATGGCCACACATAATAGGGACATCGTCAACAATATCAAACGACGTGTCATTGCCATTGAAAGTGGAAAAATAGTTCGCGATGAACATCGAGGTGATTACGGATATGAAATTTAGAACATTGCTCCGTCACTTCCGTGAAAGTTTTAAAAATATTGGCCGTAATGGATGGATGACGTTTGCTTCAGTCAG
>NZ_JAWRYM010000476.1:0-274 GCF_046534555.1 Bacillus sp. SIMBA_074
TACATGCTTCAGACTCAGCAAAACAAACTAATAAGGCTTTGCCACAGTTACTAGGGGAACTACAATCAAAAAATTTAAACTTTGTTAACGTTTCTGAAATGATTTCCAATTCATCGGCAAACAGTGAGGAAATCCGCTGACTGAAAAAACTGCGTACTGATGGTCCTCATGAACCTTAGTACGCAGTTTTTATGTTGACTTCCTTATGTATGGCCCGACTTACAGTAGATTAGCTGCTGCCTTTACCTAATTCGCCAGCTTTCATTTCCTTTGC
>NZ_JAWRYM010000477.1:0-274 GCF_046534555.1 Bacillus sp. SIMBA_074
GATGTTGGGAATGATCAAGCCGAGAAACGGAATCGTCCCGACCGTCAGAATCACGACGGAAGAAACCATAGCGACTATGACCAAACCAATATTGACGACCTGCTTGTAGTTCAACCCCAGATTGATGGCGAACTCTTCACCCATCCCTGCAATCGTAAACTTGTTGGCAAACAGATACGCGATAATCACCAGTGGGATGCTTATGTACAGAAGCTCATAGCTGCCTTTCATAATGGAGGAAAAATCTCCGTGAAGCCAAGCTGACATGTTCTGG
>NZ_JAWRYM010000087.1:0-629 GCF_046534555.1 Bacillus sp. SIMBA_074
CATTAGCTCAGTTGGTAGAGCATCTGACTTTTAATCAGAGGGTCGAAGGTTCGAATCCTTCATGGCTCACCATTTTCTTGAAAAATATGCGGGTGTGGCGGAATTGGCAGACGCACTAGACTTAGGATCTAGCGCCTTTGGCGTGGGGGTTCGAATCCCTTCACCCGCACTTTTAATAAAATAACTCAAACATGTCTTGCGGAAGTAGTTCAGTGGTAGAATACAACCTTGCCAAGGTTGGGGTCGCGGGTTCGAATCCCGTCTTCCGCTCCAATTTTCAGTATGACATGCCGGGGTGGCGGAACAGGCAGACGCACAGGACTTAAAATCCTGCGGTGGGTGACCACCGTGCGGGTTCGACCCCCGCCCTCGGCACCATATGCGCCCGTAGCTCAATTGGATAGAGCGTTTGACTACGGATCAAGAGGTTAGGGGTTCGACTCCTCTCGGGCGCGCTTTTATTAACGGGAAGTGGCTCAGCTTGGTAGAGCACCTGGTTTGGGACCAGGGGGTCGCAGGTTCAAATCCTGTCTTCCCGATTTTCCCAAAAACATGGGGCCTTAGCTCAGCTGGGAGAGCGCCTGCCTTGCACGCAGGAGGTCAGCGGTTCGATCCCGCTAGGCTCCACT
>NZ_JAWRYM010000009.1:0-167155 GCF_046534555.1 Bacillus sp. SIMBA_074
TATCAGCTGTAAATTTAGCCATAGAAAAACTGCACCTCCAATTGTTAGACTGTGTCTAACAATTGGGGTGCAGTTCAAAATCTTGTTCTTTTTTTATGTGTATGAAAGGATAAGACATTTATGCTGTTGAATAACATAGGTTTAGGAAAAAAGAAAAAAGGGAGTATGGGGATGCAAAAATACATTGTTTTTGACTTTGACGGCACATTAGTAGATTCACAAAATATATTTGTACTGATTTATAATCAACTTGCTGAAAAGCATGGGTATAAGACAGTTAGTGAGGAAGAAATTGAGCCTTTACGAAAATTAACTATGTCGGAGAGATGTAAAAAGCTTGATGTACCACTTTATAAACTACCTATATTAGCATTAGAGTTTTATAAATTATATCAACCCGCTATAAAAGATCTTGTTTTATTTCATGGGATGAAGGATGTATTAGATGAATTACATAGAAAAGGCTACGGGATTGCGGTCATATCATCGAACTCAGAAGAGCATATTAGGGCATTTTTACACAATAATGGCATAGAAAATATTCAAGAAGTATATTGTTCTAAAAACTTATTCGGTAAAGATAAAATGATTAAAAGGTTTTTAAAATCGAAAAAGATAACAGAGAAAGATATGTTATACGTTGGTGATGAACAGCGAGACGTAGCAGCGTGTAAAAAGGCTGGGGTGAATGTGATTTGGGTATCTTGGGGGTATGATGTCATTGAAACAGTGAAAAAAGATGCGCCAGATTATATGGTCAATACACCAATGGAAATTGTGCAAGTAGTACAAGGGGCGTATTCTTAATATGAATACACTTCGAGCAGGTATTCATCATATTGAATTTTGGGTAGCGAGTTTAGATGAGTCCATTTCTTTTTACGATAAGTTGTTTTCATAATTGGATGGAGAAAGCTAAATGAAGTATCATATAGTACGGGAGAAGTGAAATATATTTTAAAGAAGTAGATGAGGAGATCGTAAGGACTTTAGGACCTAGACATATTTGTTACCAAGCTATTCGTAGAGAAGTAGTTGATGAAGTAGCAGATTTTCTTGCTAGTACAAAAGTGAAGGTAATACGTGGTCCGATAGAAATGAGTCATTATTCGGACGGATACTATACGATTGATTTTTACGATCCGAATGGATTTATTATAGAAGTAGCGTATACACCAAATGTAGAAATGTAAGGGGAATAAACATGAAGACAATTACAGCACGGCAAAACAATATACAAATAGTAAAAGATGCAGCAAATATTGAAGAAATCTCTAAAGGTTTCTCTCCTGATAAAAAATATATCATTACGACTATTGAAGATGAAAAGTATTTGTTACGGACAGGCGATATAAAAGAGTTTGAAAGAAAGAAAATAGAGTTTCAAATTTTAAATGAAATGCAAAAACGTAGTGTGCAAGCACAAAAGCCAATTGAAATAGGTTTGTTGGAAGAAGACGGTTTATGCTACAGTATTTTTTCGTATATAGAAGGAGAAGATGCGAAGAAGTTGTTGCCGACATATACGCCAAAAGAACAATATGATATAGGTATAGAGGCAGGAAAAGATTTAGCAAAAATGCATACATATGAAGCTCCAAAGGATTTACTGCCTTGGTATGAAAGGGCGATGAGAAAACATAGCAAATATTTAGAAGCGTATAAAACATGCGGAATTAAAATTAAAAATGATGATAAAATTATTAAGTTTATAGATGAAAATGAAATGTATGTAAAGGATCGTCCAAATCGATTTCAACACGATGATTTTCATTTAGAAAATATAATTGTGCGGGATGGGAAATATGTAGGTGTTATTGATTTTAATGGCTATGATTGGGGCGATCCACTTCATGATTTCGTAAAAATTGCACTATTTGCAAGGGACATTAGTATTCCGTATTCCATTGGACAAATTACGTGATATTATAACGGGAAAATACCGGATGAGTTTTGGAGATTATATGCGGTATACGTTGGGATGACGGTTTTCTCTTCAGTTGTTTGGTGCTTACGAGCAGCGCCGCATATGTTGGAGGATACGTTAGAACGTCTTCATATTGTATTGGAAGATCATAAAAAATTTGAATTATCGAAGCCGATTTGGTTTGATAGTGAAATGATAAATGAAGAATAGGAAAAGTAGGTGTGTTATCTCACACCTACTTTTTTATTATTAAAATAATTATTTAATTTTCTTAAATGCAAGCGGCTGAGTACTTAACATAGCTGGTACATGTAACTGAAGGGATGGGAATTCACCACTCACATTCATTTCATAAGCGAATAATAGACTCATTTTCATTTGGAATAAGTCAACTTTTGCAGAGAAGATGTCGTAATGATGATGCCCTAATTGAATATCCATCTCCATAAATTGTACAAATAACGAATCATCTCGTTTGTATACTTGTAATGTTCCGTATGCAGGATGCTCAAAAGTACCAGTATAATCCTCTAACTTGTGAGAAGGTGTAGTTCCTTTAATTTGTTCAGGAATGGATTCAGTTGCTTCTTTCATCATTTCCTTCATTTTTTCAGTATCTTCTACAGCACGTTTATGCCAATCAATGGATTCTAATTCAAGTAGTTCGTCATAAATTTGATTAGCGAGATAAGTAGGAAGTAATGTTCCTCCAGCATTCGTTAAAATGACAAGGCCTATGTTTTCTGTTGGTATGAATGAAACAAGCGCTGAAAATCCATCAATATTACCGCCATGATGAACCACCTTATTACCACGATAAGCGCTAATAAACCAACCAAGTCCGTAACTATTTAATGGAGATTCGGGAAGTGATAAAACCGGTTGATCTGGAATTGAATTGTGTGGTGTATACATTTGCTGTAATAATTCAGAGGAGATTAATTCATGATCTCCAAACTTTCCTTCGTTTAAGTGAAGAAGTACCCAATTTGCCATATCTTCAATTGTAGAATTAATACATCCAGCAGCGCCGACTGTATCGATGTTACGGAATGGAACTTCTTTTATTTCACCGTCATTTTCAATGTAAGGTAAAGCATAATCATCTGTAGTTTGTGAATCTGTAACAGAGAAGTTTGTATGCCTCATATTTAAAGGTTCTAAAATATGTTCTGTAGCGTATTGCTCCCACGTTTGATTTGTAATGTTTTCAACGATGTAGCTAATTGTTGCATACATTAAGTTGTTATATAGAAAAGAAGTGCGGAACGGTGCATCAAGTGGTAAATGTTTTATTTTTTCAACGAGATCTTTTCGAGATAAGGAAGAGCTATACCAAAGAGCTTCATGACGACTTACACCAGTTCGATGAGAAGCTAAATCTCGTCCTGTAACTTGTGAGCTAGCAAGTAGTTCAGATAAAGAGAAGTTAGGTATATAAGACTGGACAGGAGTATCCCAATTAAACTTTTTTTGCTGTGCTAATAAGCTTAATGAAAGTGTGCCAAAAGCTTTCGTTGAGGAACCGATTGCGAACCGAGTACTCGGTGTAACAGCCTCTTTTGTCTCTATATTACGATAGCCGAAACCTTCGGAAATAATAACTTCACCGTCTTTTATAACAGCTACAGCAGCACCAGGAACATTTAAATCCTTCATCATTTTTTCAACCGTTGTTTGTAAAGAAGTCATAACAGGAGTTTCAATTTTAGACATACTTCTAACCTCCAAATATAAATTTTATCCTACCGCACTATACTTTCGGTAATAGAAAATGAAAACCTTTTTAAATATGGAAAGTTAATAATTTTGTAAGAATTACTGAAATAATTTTTATTTATCAAGATTATTAAATTTACTATTTTTCATGTTATGATAAATTGCATATACGATTGAAAGAAGGTTTTTCTACATATGAAACATGCTGAATATGAATACTTAAATTTATGCCGTCATGTAATGGAGCACGGTACGAAGAAAGAAGATCGTACGGGGACAGGTACTGTATCTGTATTTGGATACCAAATGCGTTTCGATCTAAGTAAAGGATTTCCTTTATTAACGACAAAGAGAGTTCCATTTCGCCTTGTAGCAAGTGAGCTGCTTTGGTTTATGAAAGGTGATACAAATATTCGTTATTTATTGCAACATAATAATAATATTTGGAATGAATGGGCGTTTAAGAGCTGGGTAGAAAGTGACGAGTATAATGGTCCTGATATGACAGATTTCGGTCTTCGCTCTCAACAAGATGAGGAATTTAAGAAGCAATACGATGAGCAAATGGAATTGTTTAAAAAGAATGTTCTAGAAGATGATGATTTTTCAGATAAATATGGTTATTTAGGAGACGTATACGGAAAGCAATGGCGTGCTTGGAAAACGACAGCTGGTGAGACACTTGATCAATTAAAAGATGTAATTGATATGATTAAAAAAACGCCGGATTCACGTCGCCTAATTGTTTCTGCTTGGAATCCTGAAGATGTACCTAGTATGGCTTTACCGCCTTGTCATACGCTATTCCAGTTTTATGTAGCAGATGGAAAGCTTTCTTGTCAGTTATATCAGAGAAGCGGTGACATATTCCTTGGCATTCCATTTAACATTGCAAGCTATTCACTTTTAACACATTTAATAGCACATGAATGTGGTCTTGAAGTAGGAGAGTTTGTTCATACAATTGGTGATGCACATATTTATACGAATCATTTTGAACAAGTAGAAAAGCAGTTGGCACGTGAACCACGCCCATTCCCTAAACTTACATTAAATCCAGATGTGAAATCTGTGTTTGATTTTGAGATGGAAGAGTTAACGATTGAAGGATATGATCCACACCCAGCGATTAAAGCACCGGTTGCAGTGTAATTGTAGAGGAGATGACAAAATGATTGTTTCATTTATGGTCGCAATGGACGAGAATAGAGTAATTGGTAAAGATAATAAATTACCTTGGCATATACCGAGTGAACTACAGTACGTGAAGAAAACGACGATGGGTCACCCACTTATAATGGGAAGAAAGAACTATGAAGCAATTGGTAGACCATTGCCTGGAAGACGTAATATTATTGTAACGCGTAACGGTGATTATCATGTTGAAGGTTGTGAAGTTGCTCATTCTGTGGAAGAAGTATTTGAGCTATGCAAAGATGAAGAAGAAATCTTTATTTTTGGAGGAGCGCAAATTTATGATTTATTCTTACCGTATGTGGAGAAGTTGTATATAACAAAGATTCATCATGCATTTGATGGAGATACATTCTTCCCGGAAATGGATATGACTGGTTGGAAAGAAGTTTTTGTGGAGAAGGGCTTAACGGATGAAAAAAATCCGTACACGTACTATTATCATATTTATGAAAAGCAACAATAAAAAAAGATTGATGTGAGCATTCACATCAATCTTTTTATTTATATTATCAGATGTATCTTTATAGATGGGATTCGATAGTGCTATAATGAGAGTTAGCATGTATAGAATGCTATAAATCGTTAGAAGTACGCCATGTAATAAAAGGAGGAGAATCAGTTGAGAAAAATATGGGGGATTCTTTTTCTTTGCTTAACATTCATGTTAGTTGGATGTGGTAAAGAAGAAAAACCACAAGAAGCGTTTGATACATATGTAAAAGCATGGAATAAACAAAAATTTGCAGATATGTACGATCAATTATCAGAAAATGCAAAAAAAGATATTTCAAAGAAAGAGTTTACTGAGAAATATGAAAAAATTTATTCTGGTATTGAAGTGAAAGACTTAAAGGTAGAAACAGGGGAAGTAAAAGAAGATAAAAAAGATGAAGGCCCTGTTCCTTTTAAAGTAAGCATGGATACAGTTGGTGGTAAAATCACTTTTGGTCATGAAGCAAAAATGGTGAAAGAAAAAGATGGAGATAAAGAATCTTGGAAAATAGATTGGACACCTGATTTCATTTTCCCTGGCATGACAAAAGATAGTAAAGTGCGTATGCAAACAACACAACCAAAACGTGGTGAAATATACGATCGTAATGGAAAAGGTCTTGCGACGAATGGGAAAGCTTCTGAGATTGGAATTGTTCCAGAAAAATTAGATGAAACTGCTCCGCAAACGAAAGAAGCAGTAGCGAAGTTGTTAAATATGTCTGTAGAAGAAATTGATCAAAAACTAGCTGCTAAATGGGTAAAACCAGGGTATCTTGTACCAATTGGAATTTTACCTGAAGGGACAACGCAAAATATGTATATTGATTTACCTGGTGTTGCAGCAAAACCTGTAAATGTTCGTACATATCCGTTAGGGGAAGCAGCAGCGCATCTTACTGGTTATATCGGAAAAGTAAATGCTGAAGATTTAAAAACGCTTCAAAAGAAAGGCTATCAAGCCGATGAACCAGTTGGTAAGGCTGGATTAGAGCAAGTATTGGAAGAACAGCTACGCGGGAAAAAAGGTGGCCGTGTCTTCATGGAAGATACACAAGGAAAAGAAATTAAAAATTTAGCGAAAACAGATGCTGTTGATGGAGAAAATGTAACTTTAACTATCGATAGTGTTGTTCAAGAAAAAACGTATAATGAAATGAAGGGAGAAGCTGGTTCAAGTGCGGCAATTAATCCGAAAAGTGGAGAAACAATTGCTCTTGTAAGTAGTCCAGCTTATAATCCTAATTTAATTGCACGAGGAACATCAAAAGCACAACGCGAGGCTTGGAATAATGACCCGAAAAAACCGATGACGAATCGATTTACACAATTATCGGTACCAGGTTCTGTATTTAAGCCAATTACAGGTGCAATTGGTCTTGAAACGAAAACGATTGATCCAAAAGAAGAATTGAAAATTGAAGGACTGAAATGGACGAAAGATTCTTCTTGGGGCAATTATTACGTAACACGTGTAAAAGATGCAAATCCGATTGATTTTGATAAGGCAATGAAATACTCGGATAATATTTATTTCGCACAAGAAGCTTTGAAAATTGGAAAAGATAAATTTATGGCTGAGGCGAAAAAATTCGGATTTGATGAGAAATTACCAATTGAATACGGATTCCCAGCTTCTAAAATCGCAAATGATGGCATAAAAAATGATATTCAAATGGCAGATACAGGATATGGACAAGGACAAGTCTTAATGACTCCTCTTCATTTAGCTTTAACGTATGCACCGATTGTAAATGATGGAAAGATTCCGTCACCGTATCTTATTAAAACAGATAAACAACCAAAAGCTTGGAAAGAGAACGTGATTTCTAAAGAAAATCAAGATATATTAAAAACAGCATTAACGAAAGTGATTAACGATCCAGATGGTACTGGGAAAATTGCTAAAATTGATGGTATGACTCTTGCTGGTAAAACAGGAACAGCAGAATTAAAAGTATCAAAAGAGGCAGAAGGAAAAGAACTAGGTTGGTTCGCTGCGTTTGATTTAAATTCACCTGATATGGTCATTACAATGATGATTGAAGATGTAAAAGGTAGAGGTGGAAGTAATATTCCTGCTGAAAAAGTTAAACATGTTTTTCAAAAATAATAATTGATGAAGGCTACCTCCATATAATATGGAGGTAGTTTTTTATGTTGATAAAATCTTAATATTTATATACGAAAGTAAGGTGAAGCGATATAACTTATTAACTTACGAAAAAAAAGTAGCTATTTTTTATTGACATTGCATATAACTTTTTGTATTATACTTACATAAGGTAAGTTATTTACTATAAAATAATAAATCTCAAATTAAAGATAAATTTAAAAAAGGGAGATAATACAATGACAAAAGTACTATTTATTACAGCAAATCCAAATTCAGCAGAAGGTTCTTTCGGAGTAGCAGTAGGTGAAGCGTTCATCGAAGCTTATAAAAACGAGCATCCACAAGACGAAGTAGTAACAATTGATTTGTTCAATACTACAGTACCAGCAATCGATGCAGATGTATTCGCTGCTTGGGGTAAATTTGCAGCAGGCGAAGGATTCGAAACTTTAAGTGAAAATCAACAACAAAAAGTTGCAGCAATGAACACAAACTTAGAAACATTTATGCATGCAGATCGATATGTATTCGTAACTCCAATGTGGAACTTTAGCTATCCACCAGTAGTGAAAGCATACTTAGATAACTTAGCAATCGCAGGTAAAACATTCAAATATACTGAAAATGGTCCAGTTGGCTTATTAGAAGGCAAAAAAGCACTTCATATTCAAGCTACAGGCGGCGTTTATTCTGAAGGAGCATATGCAGCTGTGGACTTCGGTCGCAATCACTTGAAAACAGTATTAGGATTCATCGGTGTAAATGATACTGAATATATTGCAGTTGAAGGAATGAATGCAAATCCTGAAAAAGCACAAGACATTAAAGAAGCAGCAATTGCAAATGCACGCAAATTAGCAAAACGTTTCTAATATAGAAAACTTCAAAATGTCCAAACACTTGTTGTTTGGACATTTTTTCTTCTTTTTCCTTCGTTTGTCTAGTATAATGAAGGTCGGAATGATAATAGGTGGGGGTTCTGTATGATTCAAACGTTTTTTAAAATCTTTTATTTAATTTTAATCGTAATTGCGATTACACCAAGGTTGTGGCGTATAAAAAGAAAAGCAAATGCGATGTCACCGCAAGAAAAAGATAGTGTTGTGTATAAAACAACAAACTGGTTTGGTAAGAAAATGGTGCGTGTAACTGGATCGACTGTAGAAGTAAAGGGACTTGAAAATGTTCCGAAAGACAAGCCAGTGCTAGTTGTAAGTAATCATCAAAGTAATATGGATATTCCTGTGTTACTAGGTTACTTAAATAAGCCAGTTGGATTCGTTTCAAAAGCGGAAATTAAAAAGTTTCCGGTTGTGCCAACATGGATGGAACTAATGAATTGTGTGTTTATGGACCGCAGCGATCGTCGTCAATCTCTTAAGGCAATTAAAGATGGAATTGAACTGTTAAAGAGCGGGCATTCTATCGTGATTTTTCCAGAGGGAACGAGAAGTAAGGGTGGCGAAATCGGTGAGTTTAAAGCAGGGAGTTTTCACCTTGCTGTAAAATCTGGCGTATCTATATTACCAGTAACTTTAGATGGTACATATAAGATGTTTGAGGCTAATGGAAATCGTATGAAACCAGCTCATGCAACATTAACAATTTCTAAGCCAATTACACCTGAAGAATATGCAAGTATGGATGCTAAAGAGTTAACCCAGCATACAAAAGATATTATTGCATCTCAATTACATAAGTAATAAAAAAAGTTTCAGCTTAAACAAGCTGAAACTTTTTTTATGCTGCGGGTAAGACATAAAACAGTACGCAGAAAAACATCATTGTACTACCGCCTAGTACGAAGAGATGCCAAATGGCATGATTGAACGGAAGCTTTTCCCAAAGGAAGAATATAGCTCCGACAGAATACAAAATGCCGCCTATTAATAGTAGCGAGAAGCCGTGACCGGTTAAATTTTCATAAAGGGGTTTAATGGCAACGATGATGAGCCAACCCATAATGATATAACATAATGTTGATGTTTTAATAAAGCGACGAACAAAGAAGATTTTGAAAATAATGCCACCAATCGCAAGGGTCCAAATAATTGCGAGTAAAGTCCAACCGAGCGGGCCACGCAGTGTAATGAGTAGAAATGGTGTATACGTGCCGGCAATTAATAAATATATGGCGGAGTGATCTAAAATGGTAAATAACTTTTCTACTTTTGGATGATGGATACTATGCAGCAGTGTAGAAAATAAGTATAGCAAGAACATGCTTACGCCATAAACGGTAAAGCCAACAATAGCAGATGCTGTACCATGTTTGGAAGCATGAATAATTAATATGATTAAGGCAGGGATGCTTAAAATGGCACCGATACCATGGGTAATTGCATTCGCAATTTCTTCTTTTACAAATTGGGTCATTCTTGTAATTTTTTGCGTCATAATGTTAATCCCTTTCACTGTATTGAGATAAGTTATATTTTCCTTAACCATATCATATACAAAAGGAATAGAAAATGATATTTGTATAATTGATTTTATTTTTGAATTTTTTTGACAAAAGACAACGGATACATTGACGTTTACAAAATTTTTTGACAAAATGAACTTATGGAATAGTAGGACAAGGAATCTACTTATGAAGGGGATGGGGAAATGTTTTCAAATATTGGCTTTCCAGGGTTAATTTTAATTTTAGTAGCAGTGTTAATTTTATTCGGCCCAAAAAAGTTACCGGAAATTGGGAAAGCTTTAGGGGAAACGTTAAAAGAATTTAAAAAATCAACAAAAGAATTGACTGATGAGGCATTTCAAGAGAAGGAAAAAAATAAATAAAAGAATCTGATGAATTTTTTCTCGGAATGGATAAATAAAGTGTGGTGAACGAGATGGAAGATCGGGAAATGAGCGTAGTAGAACATATTGTTGAGCTTCGCAAACGAGTAATATATACAGTATTATCCTTTGTATTATTTTTAATTATTGGATTTACTTTTACGAAGGATATTTATTTTTGGCTTGTAAAAGATTTACCAATGAAATTAACTGTTCTCGGTCCAAGTGATGTGTTGTGGATTTTTTTCTCGATTGCTACAGTATTTGCTATCGTTTGTACAATTCCTTTTGCTGCGATACAAATTTGGTTATTTGTAAAACCAGGTTTACATCCCAATGAACAAAAAATGACATTAATGTATATACCGGTATTGTCTATATTATTTATAGCAGGCCTATCTTTCGGTTATTTTATCGTCATGCCATTTTTATTTCATTTCCTAACTACAATTGGTAATGAGATGTTTAATACGATGTTTACAACGGAAAAATATTTTCATTTCGTATTAAATTTAACAGTTCCGTTTGCTGTTATATTTGAATTACCTGTAGTTGTTATGTTTTTAACGAGTATAGGTCTTCTAACGGCAGAATTTCTTCAGAAAATAAGAAGATATGCTTATGTCGTGTTGATTATAATTGCATCATGTATATCGCCACCAGATTTTTTATCACATAGTTTAGTAGCGGTACCGCTTATTTGTATTTATGAAATCAGTATCGCTTTATCAAAGATAGTTAGTAAACGAAAACAGAAAAGAGAAGAAGAAATACAGTCGAAAAGTGCCTCGTTATAAAGGCACTTTTTAATTTATTTGTTATACTCTAGCTATAATTGTATACAATATATAGAAGGAAAAAATTATAGAATCTCCAAAATTTAGACAAACTTTTCATTTTTATACGTTTATACTGAAGTTATCAAGCTATATATGGGTAATAAGACTCCCGTCTCAAAGGATATATAGGACAGGGTTCGAATTAGGTGGATATAAATGAAGTATTAACTTCTAAATGGGGCAGCTTAAGGATATTTTAGTATTCATAGGAAACCTACACTAAAAAACGTGTTAAAGAATAAAGTGGAGGAAGTTCAAAAATCCAACGAAAAAGAGGATTGATATTGTGATTACGAAAAGTTTTTATTTCACTCATGCAACAGGGAATTGTATTAAAATATTTGAAATCCCTGTCCTACAAACACAGCATCCATTAGCGTTTCTAATTCAGTCTCGTCTTCAATTATTTATTGCGAAAATTCAAAAACATAAAAACCCAAGATTCTCGTACTCTTTCCGTGAATATTTACAAAGTTGTTTGAAGTGGAATGATTATTCAAATGTATATAAGACAAATACTCTTGAAAAGAATGCATAATACACAGCAGGGACAGAGTTAGGTAGGCTCTGTCTTTTTCATTTTAGGTATAAAAATATAATTAATTTGGTGAAATTTATTCGAAATTGTTGAAAGCATCGGGAATACTAGTATAATAACAGGGAGAGCGTATTGGAAAGGGAAGAATATAATATGCAAAAAATTAAAATTGTAACAGATTCAACGGCAGATTTATCTCCAGAAGTGATTGAGAAGTATGATGTTCATGTTCTACCATTATCTATTTCTGTAAATGGACAAACATACTTAGATCGTGTAGATTTGCAACCGGATGAATTTATTGAAGAAATGATTAAATCAGAAGAATTACCAAAAACATCACAACCGGCTATGGGTACATTTGTAGAAATGTATGACAAGCTAGGCGAAGATGGAAGTGAAGTACTTTCCATTCATATGACAGGTGGAATGAGCGGTACTGTCGCAACAGCGAATAGCGCTGCATCAATGACAGATACGAAAGTAACAGTTGTTGATTCTCAATTCATTACACATGCTTTAGCATATCAAGTAATTGAAGCTGCAAAAATGGCAAAAGAAGAATGCTCACTAGAAGATATTTTAAAACGTATTGATGAAGTAAGAAAGAATACTCGTTTATATGTTGTCGTAGATACATTAGAAAACTTAGTAAAAGGTGGACGCATTGGTAAAGGTAAAGCACTTATTGGTTCTTTACTTAATATTAAACCAATCGCAAGTTTAGAAGGCGGCGTATATAATCCGGTAACGAAAGTACGTAGCCAAGGGCAGATTGTAAAAACATTGGCTAAAATATTCGAGGAAGATACTGCTGGAAAAGTAGTGAAAGCTGTTGCGATTCCACATGCTAAAGCAATTCCTTTAGCAGAAAGTGTAAAAGCTGCTGTTGAAAAAGTGAATGGATTCACTCAATCAGAGATTTTCTATACAACACCAGTTATCAGTACTCATACAGGACCAGGAGCAATTGGTTTTATGTATTTAGCAGAGTAATAAAAAAGCTACTTGAAATGAATTTTCAAGTAGCTTTTTTATGTGTATATGAAGTAAGAAATGAGAAGGGCAATACAGGCGCTTCCGCTAATTATATAGCGAGTCTGTAAATAATCGTTCATGGAAAACACCCTTTTCGATTTTCTATAGTATATGATAAATTATTCAAAAAAGTAGTGCTGTTATACATGAGAGATTTCTGTGATTTTTTCTAGTTCTTTATCTGGAACAGTAGGGCTATAAGTGAAAGTTTGGCCCAAAAAGAGAACATGAAGTTGTTCCCACGGTAGCATGCGTAAATTCCAGTTATTACGAAGCCGTGTTACAGCTTCCCTCGGCGTTTCATTTGCTAGCGCAAAAGTACCGTAGTGCATTGGAATAAAGTGTGTAGCGTTTATATCTAGATAGGCTTGCACAGCTTCTTCCGGTGAAACATGGGATACTTTCATAAACCATTCTGGTTCATAGGCACCAATTGGCATAAGTGCAATATCGATTGAAAAACGTTTGCCAATCTCTTTAAATCCTTGGAAATAACCACTATCACCACAAAAATAAATGGTTTCTGAAGAAGTCATATTATCAATGATCCATCCTCCCCAGTGAGAGGTGTTCATATCAAATAATGTTCTTCTCGTCCAGTGCTGGGCAGGTACGAAGTGAAAAGAGACTTCATCAATTGTTGTACTTTCCCACCAGTTGTATTCTTCTACATTGGTGAATTTTTTACGAGTAAATAATTTTTTTAGCCCAATAGGAACAAGGTATAAGGTATCATCATTTAGTTGACGAAGAGATGAAAAGTCTAAATGATCGTAATGACCGTGTGAAATAAGAACGATATCGATTTTAGGTAGTTCTTTTATAGTGAGCCCTGGCTCAGTAAGTCGTGGAACTAACTTTAATTTATTTGCCCATACTGGATCTGTTAAAATATTTAAGCCGTTCGTTTGAATGAGAAAAGTTGAATGACCAATCCATGTGACAGTCGTTTTTTCAAAGTTATTTAGTAGAAATTTACTTTGTTTAACAGGTGATTGTTCTACTAGAAAAGAAAAGTCTTTTTTGTTTTGCTTTCTCTCTTTACGCCAACGTAAGAAGGAGCGAATTGATTTTTTTGTACTTGCATTATCCATATTTTCATAGCGCTTTGCCATGAACATCACCTCATTTAAAATCGTTGTAGTTGTATTGTACCGAAATGTTGTTAAGGAATACAGTGTTTAACATGGATTAATGTTTAAGTAATTGTAAAAAAATAGGGGGATTTATTTACAAATTTAACAATGAACTTCGTTTCGCAAATAATGGTTAGAGAAATAATAGTAGTAAAATATATTTTGTCTAGTAATTCGCTTGAAATAAAGAAGTAACATATGTAAATTCGTACGATTTCGTGAACAAATGATGTAAACAATTTTCTCATAGTGTTTACTTTTGTTATGATATACATAACTTACATAAATTAAGGATAGAGAAAAGAGGTTTAATAATGAAGCGTTATCAAAAGTTAATTGGTCTTATGGTTGTATTTTGTCTCTTTGTACTTGCAGGTTGTAGCAGTTCAGGGGCAAAACTCCGTAAACCGTTAAACTGGGATTTAGAAACTTTCCAATTTACAAATCAAGAAGGAAAGCCGTTTGGTACAAAAGATTTAAAAGGGAAAGTTTGGGTAGCTGATTTCATGTTTACAAACTGTCAAACAGTTTGTCCGCCAATGACTGCTAATATGGCGAAATTACAGAAAATGGCTAAGGAAGAGAAATTAGACGTTCAGTTTGTTTCGTTTAGTGTAGACCCTGAACTTGATAAACCAGAAAATTTGAAAGCATTCATTCAAAAGTTTACAGAGGATACAAGTAACTGGAACTTGTTAACTGGTTATTCACTGGAGGATATTACAAAGTTTTCAAAAGATAACTTCCAGTCGCTTGTAGATAAACCAGAGAATGGGCAAGTAATACACGGTACATCATTTTTCTTAGTCGATCAAAATGGAAAAGTAATGAAAAAATATAGCGGCATTAGCAATACGCCATACGAAGATATTATACGTGATATGAAGCGATTAGCTGATTAAAAAGAAGGGTGCTTAACACCCTTCTTTTATTAGTATTCAGTCTATGGATAATATGTCATGCTGTTGTGGTAATTTCGGTGCGCGAATTTCTAATACACCGTTTTGATAAGAAGCTTTCGTTGCTTTTTTATTAATTAAATATGGTAACTTAATAATTCTTGACGCTTCTGAAATGGAACGTTCTCGGCGATAATAGTTATGAGATGTCTGTTCTTCTTCCGTCTCTTCAAGTATATCTTCTTTTACAGAGACTTTTAAGTATTCGCTTTGTATTTCAATTTGAATTTGTTCTTTTTGTATACCTGGTAGTTCGGCTGTAACGACGAGTTCGTCACCAACTTCGTATAAATCTACTGGGAATGTTAATAAACGGTTTCCTTTTTGGAAAAAATGATTTAAATCAGCAATTACGCCACGAAGAGGTGTTTGTTCGAAAAAATCATCAATTTGTTTTAAATAATTACGAACCGGTGGGCGAGAAGAATCTTTTTTTTCTTCACTCATGGTATTACCTCCTAGAAATCAATTTGCAATATCATATGACAAAAGCGGAGAAAGGTGAGTGCCTAGTTTTCATGTTTTCATAAAAAAATGTTAAAAATGTGAAATGGAGTGAGTTTTTTATAGTTTTTGGTCGCCATATTCAGTTGATTATGCTAGTATAAATAGGGTTGATATAGTAGTATTGAGACAGAATGAAAACTGAAAGAGGGTAAGAAGTATGTGTGGTTTTGTAGGATGTTTATGTGAAAACCCTAGAGAGTTTTCAGAAACAGAAAAACATCAATTTGAAAATATGAACACGATGATTTTCCACCGCGGTCCAGATGACGAAGGATATTTTCGTGATGAACATGTACAATTTGGCTTCCGCCGTTTAAGTATCATTGACTTAGAGGCAGGACATCAGCCGTTAACTTATGAAAATGATCGATATGTAATTATTTTTAATGGTGAAATTTACAATTATGTAGAACTACGTGAAATGTTACTTGAAAAAGGTGCAACTTTTGCTACACAATCTGATACAGAAGTTATCATTGCATTGTATGCACATATGAAAGAAAAATGTGTAGACTACCTTCGTGGTATGTTCGCATTTATGATTTGGGATCGTGAAGAAAAGACACTTTTCGGTGCACGTGACCACTTCGGTATTAAGCCTTTATACATCGCACAACAAGGTGATACTACATTCTTCGCATCTGAGAAGAAAAGTATTATGCATGTAATGGAAGACAAAGGGGTAAACCCAAAGTCACTACAACACTACTTTACGTACCAATATGGTCCAGAGCCAGAAACATTAACAATTGATGTTAACAAAATTGAGCCTGGTCATTACTTCGTAAAAGAAATCGGTAAAGAGATGGAAATCCATCGCTACTGGAATCCTTATTTCAACGCTTCAAGCGCAACGAAAGAGGAGCATATCCAAGCAATTCGTGATGTATTATACGATTCTGTAAAAGTACATATGCGTAGTGATGTACCAGTAGGTTCTTTCTTATCTGGTGGTATCGATTCATCTATTATTGCTTCTATCGCAAGAGAAATGAATCCAAATCTATTAACATTCTCTATTGGTTTCGAACAACGCGGTTTCAGTGAAGTTGATGTTGCGAAAGAAACTGCTGAGAAATTAGGAGTTAAAAACCATAACGTATTCATTACAGCGCAAGAATTTATGGATGAGTTCCCAAAAATCATTTGGCATATGGATGATCCTTTAGCGGATCCAGCAGCTGTACCATTGTATTTCGTTGCGAAAGAAGCGCGTAAACATGTAACGGTTGTTCTTTCTGGTGAAGGTGCAGACGAGCTATTTGGTGGATATAACATTTATCGTGAGCCAAACTCGTTAAAAATGTTCTCTTACATTCCTAGCCCAGGAAAGAGTGTTCTAAAGGCATTAAGTGGTGCTCTTAAAGAAGGGTTTAAAGGAAAAAGCTTCTTAGAGCGTGGATGTACGCCAATCGAAGAGCGTTACTATGGAAATGCGAAAATCTTCCGTGAAGAAGAGAAAGCTGAATTAATGAAGTATTACGATGAAAGTGTTAACTATATGGATATCACGAAACCATTGTATAACGAAATTAAAGATTATGATGATGTAAGTAAAATGCAGTACATTGATATGTTCACATGGTTACGCGGCGATATTTTATTAAAAGCTGATAAAATGACGATGGCAAATTCATTAGAACTTCGTGTACCGTTCTTAGATAAAGAAGTATTTGACGTTGCATCTAAAATTCCGACAGAATTTAAAATTGCAAACGGAACAACGAAAGCTATATTACGTGAAGCTGCTCGTGGAATTGTTCCGGATCACGTGTTAGATCGTAAAAAGCTTGGATTCCCAGTACCAATTCGTCACTGGTTAAAAGATGAAATGCACGATTGGGCTGTAAATATTATTAAAGAAAGCAAAACTGAGCATTTAATCGAAAAACAGTATGTATTAAACTTACTGGAAGCACATTGTGCAGATAAAGGCGATTATAGCCGTAAAATTTGGACTGTACTTGCGTTTATGGTATGGCATCAAATTTATGTTGAGCATAAATACGATACGAATAAGTTCCACGAAGAAACAAAGCGTGCGTATAGCTTAGTTTAATAAAAAACCTTAAGGTCGCATTCGATCTTAAGGTTTTTTTCATAAATTGCATTTATTATTGATACAATAATAGTAAAAGGATGGACAACATATGATTACGTTTGAGAAAGTAAATACAGAAAATGAAAGCGCTGTAAAAGAAATGTTTCATTCACACAGCTTAGATGAGAAAAAGGTTCAGTATTGTGTAAAAGTTGATGATACATATATTGGCGTAATAGGTTATAGCGTTCAAGAAGAGAGTGCTATTTTGTCACAGTTAATTATTCATTTTGATTATCAAGGTTATGGATACGGGACAAATACGTATTTTACATTTGAAGAAATGATGAAACAGAGAAATGTGAAAGAAATAAAAGTATTGCAAGAGATGTTTACGGAACAAGCTAAATCTTTCATAGAGGGATCTGGTTTTATTGAGGAAAATGGAATATATGTAAAGAAAATATAGTGAATATTGATTAGGTGATGATATGAATATAAGGTAGGTGGACGTATGACGATAACTTCTGGTCTTGTATTAGTTGGAGGTTGTTTTATAGTAGCAGAACTATGCCAGACTTTTATTCGGAAAAGAATGTATAAGAAGAGAAGACCATATGAATTACAATATATTCCCGTATTTTTAATTTTGTTTTGTATGCTATTTGTATTGCAAAACATGACGTATTTCCCACCTCTTTTGAACATTTTTTTGAAGTTTGGGTTGCTATATAGCGGCGGTGGGATATTTCTTTTATTTCTTTTATTTTGCATACGTTACATCCATTATCAATCGTATATATTCATTTTAAATTGGCTAAAGCAAAGCGATAGAAACCGCCTTACATAAGGGGGTTTTTTTATTTGTACTTGTAACGGAACTTGTACAATTAACATAAAATAGGACGAGTAGAAATGAAAGCTTATTACAATTAAGAAAGGAACGAAAAAGATATATGAAACTTGTTATAGACGCAGGGCATGGTGGATATGATTCTGGTGCTGTTGGTAATGGGTTAGTGGAAAAAGAGTTAACACTTCAAATTGCTAGACGTGTGCGAGATATTTTATCTGCAAATTATCCAATCAATATTAAAATGACACGTGATAGTGATGTGTTTATCTCTTTATCAGAACGTGCTAATATTGCTAATTCATTTGGTGCAGATTATTTTATCTCATTTCACATTAATAGTGGCGGTGGAACTGGATTTGAAAGTTATATTTACAACGCGCTATCTAATAGTAGTTCCGCATATGAAAAGCAACAAAAAATGCATGTAGCAGTCAATCCTGTATTAACAAAATACGGTCTTCGTGACCGAGGAGCCAAAAAAGCAAATTATGCGGTACTAAGAGAGACTGCAATGGATGCAATTTTAACAGAGACTGCCTTTATTGATACAACGTTTGATGCTAATTTATTGAAAAATCCACAATTTATCGAAGATATAAGCCAAGCGTATGCAAACGGAATAGCAGCTATTTTTGGAGTAGCTCCAAATCCACAACCTCCAAACCCAGAGCCAACACCACAAACGAAGGGGATTGCCTATATACTTGGGGAAAATGTGAATTTAAGAAGTGGCCCATCAACGTCTTCTTCAGTTATTCGTCAACTAAACGCCCCAGAATCGTATGTCGTATATCAGGAAAGTAACGGATGGTTAGACTTAGGAAATGGACAATGGGTGTATAATGACCCTTCGTACATTAATTTTGTAAAGACGAGCAATAGTGATGGAAGTCCAATTGGTGTCGCTTATATAAAAGGAACGAATGTGAACTTAAGAAGTGGTCCATCAACATCTTCTTCAGTTATTCGTAAATTAAATAATCCTGAATCGTATTTAGTGTATATTAATCAAAACGGTTGGTTGAACCTTGGTGGAAATCAATGGGTGTATAATGATCCATCATATATTAAATATAATCAATATTAGGAAATGAGTTTATAATGTAATACGAATGCGTATTTATGTATAACGTAGATACGCATTTTAAGAACGTTTATTATTTTCATACTTATACACTTTATTTTAAAAATAAACATTTGAATAGCGGATAGAATCTAAAATGTATATTACATACATTGACAATGTATGTAATATACATCAATCTTTAATTGTTAATGATAATCGATTTCATCTAGGGAGGACATATGGTACATAGTAAAAAAATATTTATGTTCTGCATTATGATACTTATGGTAATAATCGCAGGGTGTAGCAAAGAAGAGAAAAAAGAAAATGATACATCGGCTAAAGCAAAAGATTCGTATACTGTAAAGCATGCAATGGGTGAAACAACAGTAAATGGTACACCTAAAAAAGTAGTTGTTTTAACAAATGAGGGTGCGGAGGCGCTTTTAGCTGTCGGAGTAACACCAGTTGGAACTACAAAACCACGTGCTGGTGATGAATGGTATCCTCATTTAGCGAAAGATTTAAAAGATACGAAAGTTGTAGGTACTGAGCGTGATATTAATTTAGAGGCAGTTATGAAGCTTAAGCCAGATTTAATTATCGGTAATAAAATGCGTCATGAAAAAATATATGAGCAATTGAACGAAATAGCGCCAACTGTGTACGCTGAAACATTGCGCGGGGATTGGAAAGAAAACTTTACACTCTATACAAAAGCTGTAAATAAAGAAAAAGAAGGGCAAAAGGCTCTTGAAGATTATAAAAAACGTATTGAAGGAATGAAAGAGAAGTTAGGAGATAAATTGAATTCTAAAGTTTCTATTATTCGCTTCGTACCAGGTGACGTTCGTATTTATCAGAAAAACTCATTCTCAGGTGCTGTTTTAAATGATATTGGATTTAAGCGACCACCACTACAAGATAAAGATGAGTTTGCGATAAAAGGAATTACAAAAGAGCAAATTCCGAATATGGATGGGGACTACATATTCTACTTCACATCTGATAAAGATGCAGATAAGAATAACGAAGGAACCACGTTAGCAAAAGAATGGACAGAAGACCCGCTCTTTAAGCAGCTGCAGGCTTCTAAAGACAATAAAGTATTCCAAGTGGATGAAGTAATTTGGAATACAGCAGGCGGTATTAAAGCGGCAAACTTAATGCTAGATGATATTGAAAAATATTTTTTGAAATAAATGATTGGTTGAGTGCATCACTTTAAATAGGTGATGTACTTTTTTGTTTGGTTAAATACAGAAAATTCCTTCTTTTAAGTGTGGATAAGTTGTACAATAAAACCAATCATAGAATAAAGGAGTGGAAAGGAATGAAAGCTACTCATAAAGATTGGATTTTATTTAACGGAAGAATTGTGAATACGAAGGAAGAACAGCCGATGGTCCCATTAGAGGAGAGGGGCTTTCAATTTGGTGATGGCATATATGAAGTATTTAGGCTATACGATGGGAAGCCTCATTTATTAGACTTACATTTGGAACGCTTTTTTAAATCTATGAGGGAAATAAATATTGTTCCGCCGTTTACAAAGGAAGAGTTAGTTGAAGAACTTCATCAAATGATTGAAAGAAATCAATTTCAAGAGGATGGGAATGTGTATCTTCAAATATCACGTGGAGCTCAAGCTCGAAATCATGTGTATGAAAAAGATTTACAGCCAACATATTTTGCGAATATTGTTTTGTTTCCAAGACCTACCGCTACTATGGAACAAGGAATAAAGGTTACTGTAGAAGAGGATATACGCTGGAAGTTCTGTCATATAAAATCTTTAAACCTTCTACCTAATATCATGATTAAAAATAAAATAAACGAGCAAGGGTATCAAGAAGCGATATTAGTACGAGATGGAGTTGTAACAGAAGGGTGTCATTCGAATTTCTTTATGGTGAAAAATAATAAATTAATTACACATCCGGCCGATAATTTCATTCTACACGGCATTACTCGTCACTACGTTATTACATTAGCGAAAGCTTTACATATTGAAGTAGAAGAGCGTGAATTCTCATTGCAAGAAGTATACGAGGCTGACGAATGTTTCTTTACAGCGACACCACTTGAAATATTCCCTGTTGTTCAAATTGGTGATGAGAAGTTTGGAAGCGGCGAAAGAGGACCAATTACGAAAAAACTACAAGCTGCATATGAAGAAAGTATTAGCTTGTTTAAAGTGACAAATTAATAATGAGGGAAAAAGCTGGTATTCCCCCAGCTTTTTTTCATGATATAATTCAACCATAGGACAAGTTTTGAAAACGCTGTAAAAAGGGGATTTAATATATGAATTATGAAGATTTTAAAGAAGTAATTCACGGTAGACGAAGTGTTAGAAAGTTTACAGAACAAGAAGTATCCACTAGTGATATAAAAGAAATTATTGATTGTGCTCGTTATGCACCGAGTGATACGAACTCACAAACGTGGGAGTTCTTGGTCATTATGAACCGAGAGAAAATTAAAGAAATTGAACAAATGACATGGGATGCATTACATAAACTTGCGGCAAAAGCATCAGAAAATGGAGAAGAGAAAGCAGGAAAATTACTTACACGTTCTTTCGGTCCATATGCGACAGCTTTCTCTGAGGCGCCAGTATTAATCGTATGTTTGGCAACACCATATGAATCAAAGTTTCGTGAAAAGATATTTGATCCAATTGCCTTCGTTCCTGATTCAGTATGGGAAGAGGAGGGAATTAAGAGTAGCTGTTTAGCAGCACAAAACTTAATGTTGGCTGCACATGCGAGAGGACTGGGTACTTGTCCAATGACAGGACCTGTATTATTAGCTCAAGATGAACTGCGACAATATTTACAAATTGAGCCTCAAAAACAAATTAATATGGTAATTTCACTCGGGTTTCCGAAAGATAAGCCGAAGAAACTTTCTCGAAAAGAAGTTGATGAGATTACAACATTTATTTTCTAAATGTTATGTAGAAAAGACATTGAAATGACAATGTCTTTTTATTTTGAATGGATATTTTTTTAGTGAATTGGGCTAAAATGATGAATAGATTGGAATTACTATTTATTTCTTTAAAAAAATTAATGTTCTTAAAATGAAAGTATGGTACAGTAATCGTGAGCAAGCTAATATTTGTTCATGAAAGTGTTAAAAACTAGATTTAAAATCAAGAAGTTATTTTTGTATAATAAATTATAATGAAATAACAGGGGGAATGAATTTTGAAGAAATTCATAATCGCTGGATTGTCTGTATTGTTATTAGTAGGCTGTGGTACTCCAAAGGAAAAAGAGGATGCACAGTCAAACCAGGAAGAACAAGTTGTAAATGCAAGTGATGAGAATATGGTCGTATTTCCTGAAGGAGCAGTGCCAATCGGAGAAGGGAAAGTAAAAGTAACTACTCCAGATGGTACTTCTGAAAATGGCAATATACCAACTGTATTCATAAAAAAGGATACTTTAATTCAGCAAGTCGAATTAGAACTTTCCAATTTTCAAAACGATAAAGAAACATTTGTATTTGTAGATCAAATATTTGCAGATAAACATCAAGTAACTAGTACAACACAGACAACAGTACAATTAAAAGAAAAGACGCTTGAGACAGGTAGTCATACGATTACCGCAGCTCAGTTTGAAAACAATGACCCAAAAGGAAAAGTCATTAGCTTGAATCAAGCGACGTTTGAAACGAAACCTGCGTCTTAATATGGAAAAAAGTACATTACTCAAAAGTAGTGTACTTTTTAGTTTGGATTGAATTATGTCATTGAGAATAATTTGTTTCACTTTCTAGTACGAATGAATAGAAAGAACTTATTCTTTACTATCATGTAAGAGGAAGGAATTGAAAGTTTGAAACGAGTTATTCGTATTTTCTTATTTATTATAATGTTTTCGGTCATTTGGTTTACTTTACAAGAGGCGGTTGAAGTTACGCTCAATTATCACATTCATGACTTGTTAATTGGAGCTGTATGTTTTGTCATTGTGTATCGGTTTTATCAAGCCTTAACGGACAATAAGAACCCCACTTGAAAATTCGGCACATGCGAGGAAGTTAGGTGGGAGATCAACTTGCCCGTAAAAGCCCGATTGGTGAAGGATAATACCCCCTATGATTAAAGTTTCGCTTTATGATAAACTCGGATTAAGGTAAGTATTGAGTTGGAAATGTAGGGATTTCATTTGAAATGTCGAATAGTACATACGATGTCGTAATAACAAATTTTCTATTGTTTACTGTGAAACAGAAGAAGGAGAGATTGTAGTTATGAAAAGAGCTCTTATAAATATTGATTATACATATGATTTTGTAGCTGAAAAAGGTGCTTTAACATGCGGGAAACCAGGTCAAGAAATTGAGAAGGAACTTGTAAGTGTAACGAAACAATTTATTGAAAAAGGTGATTACGTAGTATTTGCTATCGATAAACATGAAGACAATGATGTATATCATCCAGAAGCGAAATTGTTTCCACCTCATAATATAGCAGGTACAAATGGAAGAGACTTATTTGGTGAATTACAAGATGTATGCGAGAAATATAAAAATGCAGAGAATATATACTATATGGACAAAACACGTTACAGTGCTTTTGCAGGAACGGATCTAGAAATGAAGCTAAGAGAAAGAGGAATAGAGGAAGTGCATCTTGTAGGTGTATGTACAGATATTTGCGTCCTTCATACAGCAGTAGATGCTTATAACAAAGGGTTTCAAATTGTGGTTTATGAAAAAGCAGTAGCATCTTTTAATGCGCAAGGGCATGAATATGCACTTGGACATTTTAAATCTTGTTTAAATGCAGAAGTGAAGTAAAAAAGAGGCCTTCAAAAGGTCTCTTTTTCACATTTAAATAGAGACAACTTGCTGTTGAATTAACTTTTTAATGAACGGGCTAATCTTTTCTGGTAGCCCATTTAAATCAAAAAATTGTACATGTAATGATTCAACACCGTCTGCTTTTAACGAGCCGCCTGTAATATCATTACAAAGGTATGCGATTGTTATAGGGTAAAATTCATCTCCGTTCGGTAATTGTACAAAAAATTCTTTACCTGAAAATACACTTACTAACTGAAGTGTACCAATTTCAATACCTGTTTCTTCAAGCACTTCTCGTCTTCCAGCTTCTTCTGTGGATTCACCAAGCTCCACAAATCCTCCAGGAACACCCCAAATGCCATTTCGTCTTTGTTGGAGTAATATTTGTCCTTGTTCATTAAAAACAGCTACAGCAACTCCTGCTAGATTGAGTGGTCTTGATCCAACAACTTCTCTTAGTTCTTCGATATATCCCATTGTTTGTAACCTCCGTGAGTAAAAATAGTATGAAATGAAATATTCGATGTAATGTGAAAAGATTCCTTGTAACGAGGTGAGTATTGCGGACTTAAAAGAAAGTCGTTTATAAAAAATTCTATTGTAATATCCCTTTAGAGGATTAAAAAGGGTTATAGTAAATAGAAAAGAACATCTGAAGTTGAAAGATTCATTAAAGGGTTATTTTGTTGAAGATGAACAATGAATACAAATACATAGTTAAGAAAGTACGATTTAAGATCAGGATAAAAGATGTTTCGAAAACAAGTGTTGAGATGATAAATGTGTATTTAAAATATAGTAGCTTTGTATGAAATTTTTATTAGTAAGGAAGTGGATGGATGAGTTTATTAACGTATACTGAAGAGTTTTTTAATTATGTAAGGGAATTTTTACTTTTAAGGTTTTTACTATTTGCTTTAGTTCTTATCATTATTTCTTTTGTTATAAATCGCATTATCGATTGGTTTTTTAGAAAATCAAGCTTTTTTGATGAAGAGGTAGAGCAGACAATTCAAAGTGTAATCCGATCTATTTTTAGGTATATCATTATCATCAGTCTTATCATATATTTAATTAGTCAATTTGTAGATATAAAAAGTATTATTGCAGGTGCAGGGATAGCGGGAGTTGTCATCGGTTTTGCTGCACAACAGATGCTAAAAGATGTAATATTAGGCTTTGCAAGATTAGCGGACAAAGAGTTCCGTGTTGGCGATTTTGTTACTTTTAACGGAACAAATTCAGGAACCATTGAGGAAATTAGTGTTCGTTTTATGCAAATTCGTGAATGGTCAGGAAAACTCCTTACCATACCACACGGAGAGATTAGAACGATACAAAATTTTAATAAAGGATGGATGCGAGTTATTGAACGCATCACGGTAAGTTATCAGGAAGATCCTACAAGAGTTAAGGAATTGTTAGAAGAAGTGTGTGTTATTTGTAATGAAAAATTGGATCAAGGTCTTTATAGAGTAGATGATGAAGCTGTTGAACCATTTAAATATGTTGGAGTTACAGACTTAAATCCTAATCTTAAATATGTTGGATATGAATTTTGTATTACAGGTTTGATTAAACCGGAAGATTATTTTGAAACTTCTAGACAAGTAAGATTTGAATTAATGTCTATTTTTCATAAAAATCAAGTGCAAATGCCAGCAGCGAATATGTTCGTTAACACTGAAAGTTTACAGAATATCCATGTGGGACAATCTTTATCAGACAGTTAATGAAAACTAGCTAATTTCTGTTTTGGTTTAGAATTTAGATTTGTAAATCAGTAGATTTGAATGAACTGTATGGGATATCTCCGAAAAAAGAGCTGAAGGAATTCGGTTCTTTTTTGTTTGTAGTATTTTGAAATTTCTTAATGTTATAATGGTAGTTGGTGATGAGAATGAACATAGATGAAAAAGAGATGCATCGTTTAGAGGCATTAAAAGAAATTGCTGAGTTACTAAATGAAGCAACAAACTTACAGGAAATGTTAGGAAAAGTGTTACATACATTATTACAAGTTATGAATTTACAAACAGGGTGGATATTCTTTATTGATGAAAGTGGAAAGCATCGTATGCTTGTAGACCAAAACTTACCCCCAGCTCTTACGTGGCAGGAAAAGAAGCCGATGTGTGAAGGCGATTGTTGGTGTGTAGAACGTTTTGTGAATGGAAGATTGGAAAAAGCAACAAATATTATTGAATGTAAACGAATAGAGGATGCGATTGAATGTAATTGGGGCGAGACAGAAGATGTTACACATCATGCGACAATCCCGCTAAGATCTGGATCAGAGAAATTTGGTCTATTAAATGTAGCCTCGCCTCATAAAACACATTTTTCAGAGGAGGAGTTAGCGTTATTAGAAGCGATTGCATTTCAAATTGGAACGACAATACAACGTATTCAATTAGTTGAGAAAGAACGAAAATATGTAGTTGTAGCTGAAAGAAATCGATTGGCTCGTGATTTACATGATTCTGTTAAACAATTGTTATTTTCAATTATGCTAACAGCGAAAGGGACTCTGAATATGACGAAGGATAGAGACTTGCAAGAGATGTTAAGTTATATTGGAGAATTATCACAGGAAGCATTACAAGAGATGACACTTTTGATTTGGCAATTAAGGCCTGAAGGATTAGAGAAAGGTTTAGCAGAAGCGATTCAAAATTACGGAAAACTGTTAGGGATTCAAGTGGAAGTTCGAATTGATGGAATGGTTTTAATTGAAGATGAAATAGAAGAAGTTTTATGGCGTATAAGCCAAGAGGCATTACATAATTGTAAAAAACATGCCTCATGTGAAAAAGTATGTGTTCATTTAAGGATAGAAAATAATAAGTTGCATTTTTACATAGAAGATAACGGAATAGGATTTATACAGGATCAAGTAAGAGAGTCAGCACTTGGCTTGAAAAGCATGAAAGAACGAATTGAATTAATGAGGGGAATTTTCCGAATAAAAGCAGAACCGGAAAAGGGGACAAAGATAGAAATTCAATTACCGGTTTGAGAGGGAGAACGTCAGTGAAAATTAAATTATTAATTGTAGAAGATCATCATATCGTTCGAAGGGGACTCGTATTCTTTTTGAAGACGAGAGAAGAATTTGAAATTATTGGGGAAGCAGCAAATGGTGAAGAAGCATTAACATTCGTCCAAGCAGAAAGGCCAGATGTAGTATTAATGGATTTATCAATGCCGAAAATGGATGGTATTGAAGCGACAAAACGTATAAAACAATACGATGAGACAATAAAAATTCTTATGCTCAGTAGTTTTTCAGAACAAGATTACGTTTTACCAGCATTAGAAGCTGGGGCAGATGGTTATCAATTAAAAGAAGTGCAGCCAGATCAACTCGTTGCGTCAATCGTTGCGGTATATCAAGGAAATGCAAATTTTCACCCGAAAGTAACACCAGCACTATTAGGACGATCAGCAGTCAAGAAAGAAAAAGAGAATCCTTTTTCTATGTTAACAAAAAGGGAGCAAGAAGTACTTCGTGAAATTGCGAAAGGAAGAAGCAATAAGGAGATTGCAGCAGAACTTCATATTACAGAACAAACTGTGAAAACACACGTTTCTAACGTATTGGCTAAATTGGAAGTAGATGATCGTACACAAGCTGCCTTATACGCAGTAAAGCATGGGGAAAACTAGAAATAAGTATGAATAATTGTGTCATATGCTACGGAAGAATACATATGAGAAATTAAAATGTATAGAGATGCCGAATAAAGGTTTTTCTTCTTTCAATAATTAGGTACAATAAAGTGAAACTTTAATCAGTGGGGGCCATCCCCACTGATTATTAGTTGAACCAATCGGGTTTTTACGGGCAGTTGATCTCCCACCTAACTCCCTTGCATTCATCGAATTTTGAGGTGGGAGTCTTACTGCCCGTTAATACGGGATAAAGCTACTATGGAAGGGGAAGATACGCTATGCCTGGTACAAAAAGTGGGATTGGAAAGATTCAGGCTTCGTTAAATGGTTTATCACCGAAATTACGAAGTATTGCCGAACATATTTTGAAACATCCACAAGATGTTGTACATAAATCGATTACGGAATTAGCGGAAGTTACGAATAGTTCCGAAGCAACGATATTCCGCTTATGCAAACACTTAGGTTTTCAAGGGTTCCAAGACTTGAAAATTACATTAGCTCGTGAGATTGTACATACCCCGATGCAAAATATTCATGAGGAAGTATCGGTAGAAGATAATATTGTCACTGTTGCTAAAAAAGTTTTTCATTCACATATTACAGGACTGCAAGATACATTACATTTGTTAAACGATAACGCGTTGGAACAGGCAGTAAGTGCGCTGAATGAAGCGAAACGAATTGAGTTTTATGGAAATGGTGGTTCAGGTATTATTGCGATGGATGCTTATCATAAGTTTATGAGAACGGGTATTTCTTGTATTGCTCATACGGATTCACATTTTCAAATTATGGGAGCTGGCTTGCTGACAAAAGAAGCAGTGGTCATTGCAATTTCTCATTCGGGCAGTAATAAAGGTTTACTTGAAGCGTTAGAAGTAGCGAAAGCAAGAGGGGCCAAAATTATTGCGATTACGAGCTATCAAAAATCGGCATTAAGCCAACTTGCTCATATAACATTATATACTTCGACGCGTGAGACGGAATTTCGTACAGAAGCAAGTTCGTCACGATTAGCGCAGCTTAGTTTATTAGATACTTTGTATGTGGGATTGTCATTGCAGCGACAAGAGGAAACACTACAAAATTTACAAAGTATACGTGAAACTATTTCGATGAAGCGAATATAAAAAGCTCTTCAAATGAAGAGCTTTTTATATTGGCGAGTAGTCTGTTGATATACCCTCTAGATCTACTTGTTCTAAGTGTCTATAGAAATATGCCAATTACCTATAATAATAATCTCTCATCTTTTAGACCATTCATTTTTTAAACCTCGATATTTTGCATATGAAATTTAACAAGTAGCTTGATACATCAAAATACGTATTGGGTAATAATTCAAATATTGTTCAATATTTTACAATAAGCTTATGAAATTCCATGTTATGATGAACCTGTAATGATGATTGAACACTTAAATTTGGTACAATAATTAGCCAAAATAGTGAGGACAGTAGTTGTGAGATAAACTCATTAAAACTCTAAAACACTAAAGGGGAGATCACATATGAAAGCAGTAGTAGTTAATAAAAACAGCAAAGTAAATATTGAAGTTATTGAAAAAGAATTACGTCCGTTACACTCGGGTGAAGCGCTAGTAGATGTAGAGTATTGTGGAGTTTGCCACACTGATTTACACGTTGCGAATCATGATTTTGGAAACACCGATGGCCGCATCCTTGGTCATGAGGGTGTAGGTATTGTTACTAAAATTGCCGATGATGTTACTTCACTAAAGATAGGTGACCGTGTAAGTATTGCATGGATGTTCCAATCTTGTGGACGTTGTGAATATTGCGTAACGGGGAGAGAAACATTCTGCCGTGAAGTGAAAAATGCTGGTTATTCAGTAGATGGTGGTATGGCTGAACAATGTATTGTTACAGCTGATTATGCGGTGAAGGTACCAGAAGGATTAGATCCTGCTCAAGCATCATCAATCACATGTGCGGGCGTAACTACATATAAAGCTATAAAAGTATCAGACATTAAACCTGGTCAACCTATCGTAATCTATGGTTGTGGTGGATTAGGTAACCTAGCTATTCAATATGCTAAAAACGTATTTGGTGCAAAGGTAATTGCAGTAGATATCAATGACGACAAATTAGCCTTAGCAAAAGAAGTTGGTGCTGATATGACTATCAATCCGATTTCTCAAGGTCCTGCTGATAAAATTGTTCAAGAGGAGTTTGGTGGTGCTTATGCTGCTGTAGTAACAGCAGTTTCTAAAGTAGCCTTCAACTCAGCAGTTGATGCAGTACGTGCTTGCGGTAAAGTAGTTGCGGTAGGTTTACCAGTAGAAACTATGGATTTAAACATTCCACGACTTGTATTAGACGGAATTGAAGTAGTTGGTTCTCTAGTTGGTACTCGTAAGGATCTGGAGGAGGCATTTATGTTCGGCGCAGAAGGAAAAGTAGTGCCAGTTGTTCAAACATGTTCTCTAGATAAAGTACAAAATGTATTCGAAGAAATGGAACAAGGTAGAATTCAAGGGCGTATGGTAATCGATTTTAAACAGCATAATTGTGATTGTAAATAATTCATTTTAAATATAAAAAGCATGAGTCTAGCAAAGGATATGTAAAAAAGTTAGACGGCATAAAAAAGATGATCCCTCGTATTCAATAGGGATCATCTTTTTTATATTCTACTAATATCAATGCCAATTAATACTTGATTGATGAGACATGATTAAAGGTTCACTTTATCTACAAACGAAAAAGAATCTTTACTTTTAACAAATTTTTTATGATTTGGAACGGTTTGAATTGCTACAACTTGCGAATCTCTTGCTTTCAGTGCATCTTGAATCCCGATTGTCATAAGCTTAATAAATAGAATCGTAATAAAGAATGAAACGAGAGTATACAAAATAATCCACCATGAAATATTCATTTCATAACGATTTAATCCAATAAGGCCTGCCCAATCATTCGATAGAGAAACAGGTTTGAGTACTCCGTCATAGAGTTCACGCATTTGTATCCCACCAATTACAATATCAAGCAACGCTAAATGGATAACGAGTATGAGTGTTTGGACGATATGTTCCATAAATAATACAAATAAGCGATCAAGTAATAAGACTCGTAAGTGTTTTTTGATAATATGAAAACGGCTAGCACCCAGTAATTGTGAACTTAAAATGTAATCTCGTTTCATAAATTCATCAACCTCTGAGGAGATATATAAAGAAAGTGTAGGTAGAGCGACGAAAATAAGTACGAGAACTTGATAAAACGCAAATGAAATATTTGGATCTAATCTATCAGCATTTGATATGATTACAATATTAACGGGCGTGATGAGTATAAATGCGATAAATAAAGTAGGAATATAGTAAAAAACTTCTGAGCATGCCTGGAAAAATCTCTTGAATCTTGGAGCGTATAAACTTAAGAGGATTCCTATACATGTTCCGCATAAAATTCGAAAGAAGCTAATTGCCACGGCTAATAAAATGGTGAATTTTGCTCCCTCTATAATTTGTAAGAAAACAGACTCTCCAAAACGATCAGATCCAAAAGGCGGCATTAACGATGGCGAAAAGGGGGCCTTTCCAAGTAATTCGTTATTGTCATTGTAAAGTAACTGAGGAGGTTTTGGGATGTTATCTTTAAAGAACCAACTATAAATAAAACTAGCTGAAACAAGTATGAATAGATAAGTAAAGCCGATTAAAAATCGTTTTGATTTCCAAATAGATTTCATAATGCTGCTCCTTTCAATTGCTGTTGCCATCTATTCATCATGAATGAGATTATTTGAAAAATGGCATAAAACGGTAAAATAATCATAACAAGTATGATAAATGCAGCTGGAGGTGAAATAAACGCCTTCTTAAATAAAAATTGAATAATGCCTCCCATATTAAAAACAAATTCTAAAATGAATAAGTTAGAAAGTAAGAAAACAAAAATCGTTTTTAAATGATGAAAGAAGTGGATAGATATATTTTTGAATAAATGAATGCATAGTATATAACTTGATGAAAGTCCTTTTCCATATGCAACCTCTACGTAATGTTTTTCATGTTCTTCTTTTATGTATAACACCATCATCCGAAACATTTGTAATGTAGGTAAGACTGCTAAAGATAAAATAGGGAGTAAATAAGCTCGATTTTCATTAAAAGAAATAATGGTGACAGGAGATTCCCCGAATTTCTGAAGTACCCATATGAAAAATATTTGCAAACAAATCATCATCATCATATCAGGGACAGCTTCTAATATGAACACAATTCGGTTTATCCATTTTTTTATATAATCTTTTGCTAAAAAATAAAAAAATGCCATACTAGATGATAGAAAGAGTGCAAGCAAAAAGGCTATAAATAATACAGTAAATGAATATAGGTAAGGTTCTAAAACAGTTGGAAATAATGGTGTCTTTTTGAAATGACCAAATTTCGGGTCTGATCCTATAACTACTAATGATTCAGGGGAGAAAACCTGTTTTAACATAGTAACGATCTGATTAAAAAAATGAATTGGTTGAAAAGTGAATCCCTGTTGAGTGATAAATAAATAAGGTAAATTTAGTAATAGTAAGAGTGATAAAAGAATTGATGAAAGTTTTATTGTGAATTGAGATATTTTATATAACATTAAATCCCTCCGACATCTTTTTACAACATTATACAATAAAGTTTATATTTTGTTTTGATTTTTCAGAAAAATATAAATTCTATTAGATTTTATAGTATGGAACATATATTTACAAGGTAAAAAAGTGATAGTAGGGAGCCACGCCCTATGTCCATCAAGCTAAGAAAACGAGAACTTATATATTATTATCTTTAGGTGGAGGGGAAAGAATGTTTGATAAATTAAAAAGGTTATTTAAAAAAGATAAAGAGAATGATTTAGAAGATGAGAGGTACATTTTGATTTGAAAAAAATTTTCTTTCCGTAACTTGATTTATGAAAAAATATTTTATATACTAATTCATGTAAACGGTTTACTAGATCGTATTTTGCTAGAAACGAAGGGAAGGTTCGCATGGAAACAAGGGGGAGAGTAATCGGGATTGACATCGGTACCACAAGTACGAAAACGGTTGTATTCACTGAAAAAGGAAAAGTCGTTGCTTCACATGCAGTTGATTATCCAATTATTCAACCGAACGTCGGATGGGCTGAGCAAGATCCTGATGTAATATGTGCTGCTGTATATAGAACTGTAAGCGTTGCCATTGGGAAGGGTAATGTGTCACCGGAAGATATTTCTTCTATCGGGATTAGTACAGCGATGCATGCCTTAATTGCTGTAGATGAAAACGGTGCGCCGTTAACGCGCTCTATTATTTGGGCAGATAATAGAAGCACAAAGCAATCAGAAAAACTATTACAACAAATGAATGGTCATGACATTTATAGAAGAACTGGTACACCAATTCATCCGATGTCACCACTTTCTAAATTACTGTGGATGAAAGAAGAAGAAACGGAGTTATTCAGAACTGCTCATAAATTTATTTCCATTAAAGAGTATGTCATTTATCAATTATTTTCACGCTATGTAGTTGATTATTCTATCGCATCTGCTACAGGGTTATTTAATTTAAAAACATTAAACTGGGATGAAGATGTTTTAACTATGTTAAATATGTCACCAGAACAATTATCAACACCTGTACCAACTACATATATTTTATCGGGAATGAAGCCGGAATTAGCACAAAAGATGGGTATTAGTGAGGATACTCCAGTTGTTATTGGTGCAAGTGATGGTGTTCTTGCAAATGTAGGTGTCGGTGCAATATCACCTGGCTCAGCTGCAATTACGATCGGGACAAGTGGTGCGGTTCGAACAATTTCATCGAGTGTTAATACAGATGAAAAAGGAAGAACTTTTTGTTACGCATTAACAGATGAGCACTGGGTGATCGGCGGACCAACGAATAACGGTGGAATATTACTTAGATGGTTACGTGATGAATTTGGTAGCCCAGAGCAAGAGGTAGCAAGAAAGCTTGGAATTGATCCTTATGATTTATTAATTAAGTATGCAGAAAGTGTACCAGCTGGAGCAGATGGATTACTATTTTTACCGTTTCTATCTGGAGAACGTGCACCCTACTGGAATGCAAATGCTCGAGGTACATTCTTCGGGATAAACCTTCAGCATAAACGTGAACATTTCATACGAGCAGTTATGGAAGGTGTTTGTATGAGTGTGTATTCAGTAGCACTTGCCATTCGAGATTGTACAGGGCCACTTACTGAAATACGTGTTTCAGGAGGCTTTGCGAAATCTGCATTTTGGAGACAAATGTTATCTGACATGATGGGGAAAGAATTGCTTGTTCCAGAAAGTCATGAAGCATCTGCGCTTGGGGCAGCAGCACTTGCTTTGTATGCAATTGGGAAAATTGATTCTCTTGAAGAGGTGAAGGATTGGATTGATATTGTCCATCACCATGTACCGAATAAAGAAAATACGGCTTTATATTTAGAGATGTTTTATATGTATGAACGACTTTACAATCGTTTGAAAGAAGAATTTGATTGTATAGCTGCTTTCCAACGTAAACAATAGGGGGATTGGGAGAAATGGTAGTTGGGATCGTACTAGCGGCTGTTGTTATATTACTTTTACTAATTACGGTAGTAAAATGGCATCCATTTGTCGCGTTAATTTTAACAGCAATCGGAGTTGGGCTAGCAATGGGGATGCCCTTAATTGGAACTTCACCACAACATCCGGGGATTATCGATTCTATTAAATTAGGTCTTGGTAATACGTTAGGGTTTTTAGCGATTGTTTTAGCTTTAGGAACAATGCTTGGAAAAATGATGGCTGAGTCTGGCGGTGCTGAACGAATTGCAAACACATTAATTGGACGTTTTGGGAAAAAGCGTGTTCACTGGGCAATGATGTTCGTTGCATTTTTAGTAGGGATTCCGGTGTTTTTCCAAGTTGGATTTGTACTATTAATTCCGTTAGTATTTACAATTGCGTTAGAAACAGGGGTATCACTTATTACAATCGGAATTCCGCTAGTAGCAGGTCTTTCGGTTGTACACGGACTTGTTCCACCGCATCCAGCAGCAATGGCAGCGGTAGGTATATTTAAAGCAGATGTAGGGAAGACAATTTTATATGCATTAATTGTCGGACTTCCAACTGCAATAATTTCAGGTCCGCTTTATGGGAAATGGATCGGTGCTCGTATACATAAAGAAGTACCATTAGAAATAGCGGAGCAATTTATTGAAAGAGATAAGAAGAAGGAACTTCCTAGTTTCGGAAATACATTGTTTACTATTTTACTTCCAGTATTTCTTATGCTTGGTGCATCCATTGCGGAAGTAGCGTTAAGCAAAACGAGTCAACTTGCACAAGTATTGCACTTTATTGGAGATCCAATAGTCGCATTATTAATTGCAACGATATATTCTTTCTTTAGTCTTGGCTATGCAAAAGGATTTTCTAAAGACAAAGTCTTACAATTTACAAACGATTGCTTAGGGCCGATTGCAAACATACTGTTAGTTATCGGTGCAGGGGGCGCATTTAATAAAGTGTTATTAGATTCTGGGATCGGAACTACAATTGCGGAGATGGCGAAAGAATCGCATATTTCACCGATATTATTAGGTTGGGGAATTGCTGCACTTATCCGAGTTGCAACGGGATCGGCTACTGTTTCTATGATGAAAGCAGCTGGAATTGTAGCACCGATTGCAGCAAGTACACCAGGAGTAAATGTAGAGTTACTGGCACTTTCAACAGGAGCAGGGTCATTAATTTTATCGCATGTAAATGATTCAGGATTTTGGATGATTAAAGAGTATTTCGGAATGACTGTGAAAGAAACATTATTAACATGGACTGCAATGGAGACAATATTATCTGTTGTAGCACTTGGGCTAATTTCGTTATTAAATATATTTGTATAGAATGGGAGATTGATTAATATGAAACTAGGTTTAATTGGATTAGGAAAAATGGGATTCCCATTAGCTGAACACTTACATGAAGACAAGCATGAAGTAGTTGTATACGATGTAAATAATGAGCTTGTTGAAAAGGCAGGGGAATTAGAGATTACTGCCCGTCATACGTTAAAAGAAATGATTGCTGAACTAGAAGCACCTCGTACAATTTGGGTAATGGTACCTGCAGGAGAAGTTGTCGAGTCAGTACTAAAAGATGTATATCCATTATTAGAGGAAGGCGATATCGTTATTGAAGGCGGAAATTCATTCTATAAAGATACGTTACGCCGTGCTGAAGAAGCGAAAAGCTTTGGTTTACATTATGTAGATATCGGTACATCAGGCGGTGTGGAAGGAGCGAGATACGGTGCTTGCTTAATGGTTGGTGGAGAAAAAGAAATTTATGATCAACTAGAACCTTTATTTAAAGATTTAGCAGTAGAAAATGGTTATTCATATGCAGGCCGCGTCGGTAGTGGGCATTTTTTAAAAATGGTTCATAACGGTATTGAATACGGAATGATGCAAGCAATCGCTGAAGGATTTGAAGTACTAGATAAAAGTGATTTTGATTTCAATTATGAAGATGTTGCAAAAGTATGGGCGAACGGATCAGTTATCCGTGGTTGGTTAATGGACTTAACTGAAAAAGCATTTGCAGATGATCCAAAACTTGATGGCATTAAAGGTGTAATGAACTCTTCAGGAGAAGGGAAATGGACTGTTGAAACTGCGCTTGAATTACAAGCAGCGGCACCAGTTATCGCTATGTCATTATTTATGCGCTACCGTTCACAAGAAGATGATACATTCCATGGGAAAGTTGTCTCAGCTCTTCGTAATCAATTCGGTGGACATGAGGTTGTGAAAAATTAGTTTTGTGAAACTCATACGAAAGTATGAGTTCTTTTTTTATTTCTCATACTATTTTATGAAAGCTTTTACCTCTTTTTACTGTATTTTGTATGGAAATTTCTGATAATATAAAGGTAGAATTTTAAAACAAAGGGGAGAAATGGTTATGAAACTAGTCGTAATTAATGGTACACCAAGAAAATTTGGAAGAACTCGCGTTGTGGCAAAATATATTGCAGAGCAATTTGAAGGGGAGTTATACGATTTAGCAGTAGCGGAATTGCCTTTATATAATGGAGAAGAATCACAACGTGAATTAGAGGCAGTAAAAAAATTAAAAGCTTTAGTGAAAGCTGCGGATGGAGTAGTACTATGTACACCAGAATATCATAATGCGATGAGCGGAGCGCTGAAAAATTCGTTAGATTACTTAAGTAGCAGTGAATTCATCCATAAGCCTGTCGCATTACTAGCAGTTGCTGGAGGAGGTAAAGGGGGAATAAACGCATTAAATAGTATGCGCACTGTCGCTAGAGGCGTTTACGCAAACGCAATTCCAAAACAAGTCGTGCTTGATGGATTACATGTGCAAGATAGTGAACTTGGAGAAGATGCAAAACCATTAATTCATGATTTAGTTAAAGAATTAAAAGCATATATGAGCGTATATAAAGAGGTGAAAAAACAATTAGGAGTTGAGTGATATGTCCTCTCTTTATCATGATTCTCGCTTGTATTACATTCTAGGAGCCAATAGTTTATCCGCTATTGGCTCCGGGATTGTTATGATAACGATTCCGTGGTTGTTAATTAAGGAAAGTGGAGGAGAGACAACATTTGGTTATGTTTCTATCGTTGCAACTCTCATCATGTTTTTACTAACACCATTCATTGGGCAAAGCATAGATCGTTTTTCAAGAAAATCTTTATTGTTATGTAACGAAGGTATCGGGATAGCCATTATAGGAATGATGGCCATTTGGGGATTTGCTGGGCAATCATACAATTCTATTCATTACATTATTATTTATATAGCAGGTTCTTTCTATTATCTATTATTCTATCCCACAATATTTGCATTTAACCAAGAAATATTTCAATCAGAGCATTATAAAAGTTTAAGTGGCACAATGGAAATACAAGGACAATTAACGCAAGTTATTTCAGGCGCAGCTGCTAGCTTTTTAATTGAGATTATTTCTTTGAAATGGATCTTGTTAGTGGATATGTTAACTTTTGCAGGAGCATTTTTTCTTTTCTTATGTATACCGTATGTAAAGAAAAAAGAAGTAAAACGGAAAGCAACATTTAAGAAGCAATTGTTCGAAGGAATTCACTTTATGAAAAAGCGCCCTAAGTTATTTTGGTTTTTACTAGCGACTTATATGCCGTTTATCGGTGTCATGATGGCAAATTATTTAATCCCAGTATATATTTCAGATATACTCAAAGCTAGTGCCTCTGTATACGCAATTGAAGGTATGATGTACGGTGTCGGAGCGGTTCTTGCAGGAATAAGTATTCCAATCATGATGAAATATGTCAAAATAGAAATTTCAATCGTTATGACGATGGTTATTTATGTAATTTCAATTACCGCAATGATTATTGAGCCTTCCATTATGTTATTATATGGACTAGCGATTTTCCATGCGATTGGAAATGCTGGAACACGAGTGGCGAGAAATGTATTGATGATGGAAGAAATCCCAAACGAAGTAATGGGACGTGTGGACAGCTTATTTCGATTAATTGGCACAGGAATTCGAATTGTATTATTAATGTTGTTTACGGCAGGCGTATCTAAAGCAGGGGTAATGATCCCGTTTTATGTACTGAGCTGTATATTGATCCTATCATTAGGGATTGCTTTTTATTATGTAATTTCAAAACGTAAAACGGAAGCGAATGTGTCTAATAAATCAATTGTTTAAAAAATACTTCTGCCTCCTTTTCTTTTTCTATATAATAAAAAGAAAGGGAGTGTTAACTTATTTATGAACAAATGGATATTGCTTATAATCTTATTACTACCTCCGCTATACATCATTTATATGACGTTTCGAATGAATAAAGTTGCTCGTGAAACATTGAGTAATCACTCTCCATACGTTCTTATATTAGGTGCAAAGTTATTTGGAGATAGACCGTCTTTATCTCTTCAAAATCGTTTGGATATAGCGTTGGAATATTTACATGCTCACCCTGAGGTGAAAGTAATTGTTTCAGGTGGTCAAGGGGAAGATGAAGATATACCGGAAGCTCACAGTATGAGAAACTATTTAATGGTACATGGTATAGATGAGAATCGTATTTTAATTGAAGACTGCTCTACAAATACGTATGAAAATTTAAAGTTTAGTATGGATTTATATGATGTAAAGCATGCGGTAGTTGTAAGTAATACGTATCATTTATATCGAACGAAAATAATTGCAAAGCGTTTAGGGATAAAGATGGAAGCTTTGGCTGCTGAAACACCGAGACGCTCTAAGAAAAAAGCGTATGTGCGTGAATATGCTGCAATTATGAAAACAATATTGTTCGACCGTTAGAGCTCAAATGAGAGCTCTTTTTTTGTATAATAAAGCGTATCATTTGAAATGAATGCTATATTCCATCAAAATAAAGGAAACAACATGAAAGGAGTTATGTCTGTGATTCAATTTAATCATGTGTCAAAAGCGTATGAAGATGGCACAAAAGCAGTGGATTCATTGCATTTAGAAATTAAAAAAGGAGAATTTTTTGTTCTCATTGGTCCGAGTGGTTGCGGGAAAACAACGACAATGAAGATGATTAACCGTCTAATTGAAACGACGGAAGGATCAATTTTAATCGAGGGAAAAGATATTCAACAATATAATATAAACGAACTACGTTGGAATATAGGGTACGTGTTGCAGCAGATTGCGCTGTTTCCACATATGACAATTGCTGAAAATATTGCAGTTGTCCCTGAAATGAGAAAATGGACCAAAAAGGAAATAAAAGCACGTGTCGATGACTTGCTACAGATGGTTGGGCTCGATCCAGATGTATATCGTGATCGTATGCCGGATGAATTGTCGGGAGGGCAGAAACAACGTGTTGGTGTCGTACGGGCATTAGCCGCAAACCCGAAAATTGTACTTATGGACGAACCATTTAGTGCGTTAGATCCGTTAAGTAGGGAGCAGCTTCAGAAGGATATCGTACAATTGCAAAAAAAGATTCAAAAAACAATCGTGTTCGTAACGCACGATATGCAAGAGGCTTTATCACTTGGTGATCGTATTTGTGTAATGAAAGAAGGAAAAGTTGTTCAATTAGATACACCAGAAGGAATTATACATAACCCGAAAAATGAGTTTGTAGAGGAGTTCATTGGAAATCGTGGACGACCTTGGTATGAGGGGAAGGGTATAGAAGAGGTATTGCCGCTAGACGAGGGTATACGAGTTGAAGGGAATGCTTTATCTTTACATTCGTCATTACAAGAAGCACTAGTCCGCTTACAAACTGAAGAGTCAGTGCCGGTTGAAGAGCATGGTCAATATGTTGGAGCGTTAACAAGTCGTCATATTGTCAATTACATTGTTGAACAAATGAAGGAAAGAGGCTAAACAGTGACTGATTTTATTCAAACGTTCCAAGAACGAAAAGTAGAATTGCTAAGTGCATTAAGTGAGCATTTACAAATATCGCTTATTTCACTATTTTTTGCAGTAATTATTGCAGTGCCGCTCGGCATTATATTAACGAGAAAAGAACGAATGGCTGAATTTATTATAGGGACTTCTGCTGTTATGCAGACAGTGCCCTCACTTGCTTTACTTGGACTATTAATTCCGTTAGTAGGAATTGGAAAACTGCCAGCTATAATCGCATTAGTTGTGTATGCACTATTACCTATTTTACGAAATACATATACAGGAATACGGGAATTAGATGAATCACTTATAGAAGCGGCGAGAGCTATGGGGATGAATAGCTGGAAAAGATTATGGAAGGTAGAGCTTCCGCTCGCATTGCCAATTATTATGGCTGGTATTCGTACAGCGATGGTATTAATTGTTGGAACGGCTACATTAGCTGCTTTAATAGGTGCTGGTGGGCTCGGTAAGCTCATATTATTAGGCATAGATCGAAATGACCATGCGCTTATCATTTTAGGGGCCGTACCAGCTGCGTTACTCGCTTTATTCTTTGATATAGTACTTCGCATACTTGAGAGCCCGAAACGCTCTTCTAAGCGCGTTATATTGACGATATGTATAGTTGTAGTAATGATAGCTGCTCCATTTCTTTGGAATACCGAAAAGAAAGACATAGTTATTGCTGGTAAACTTGGATCTGAACCAGAAATATTAATTCAAATGTACAAGCAACTTATTGAACAGGATACAGATTTACAAGTGGAATTAAAGCCAGGCCTTGGAAAAACAGCATTTGTATTCGAAGCGTTAAAATCAGGTGAAGTAGATATATACCCAGAATTTTCAGGTACAGCTTTATCTACTTTCGTGAAAGAAGAACCGAAAAGTACAAATCGTGATGAAGTATATGAACAAGCTCGTATTGGAATGGAAAAGAAATATAATATGGTTATGTTAAAGCCAATGGAGTATAACAATACATACGCACTAGCCATGCCGAAAAAAATAGCAGATCAAAATAACATAAATACAATTTCTGATTTAGGAAAAATTGCACAGGAAGCTAAAGTAGGATTTACATTAGAATTTGCTGATCGTGAAGATGGTTATAAAGGAATGCAAAAATTATATAACTATAAGTTTTCAAATGTTAAAACGATGGAACCGAAACTGCGCTATAGTGCAATACAATCGGGAGATGTTAACGTAATCGATGCATATTCAACAGATAGTGAATTGGAGCAATATGGGCTTAAAGTGCTAAAAGATGATAAAGGACTATTCCCGCCTTATCAAGGAGCACCATTATTAAGAAAAGAGACGTTACAGAAATATCCTGAACTCGAAAAAGTATTAAATAAATTATCTGGAAAGATTACAGATGAAGAAATGAGAAAAATGAATTATGAAGTAAATGTGAATGGGAAAAGTAGCGAAGAAGTCGCAAAACAATTTTTACAAAAAGAGAAGTTACTTCGTTAATTTTACAATAAATATACAATTTTATATGTATGAAATGACCGTTCATTACAAAATGAACGGTTTTTTTGTGCATACTTATACATTTTTTCAAAAAAGTATTCCATTTTTCTTCATTTTCTTTTAGAATAAGTAATGTTTTCCTGAAAAAATATAAGAGAAACGTCTATTAGAGAAAAAGGTGACTTTAATAGTTGAACGAACATAACACCTAGAATGACAGATGGGGTGGTACAAATAGAAAAGAAGTTAGGATTTTTTCCGTTAATCGCATTAGTAGTTGGAACGATGGTTGGTGGCGGTGTTTTTAGTCTACCGCATGATTTAGCAGTAGGAGCAAATAGTGGTGCAACGATAATTGGTTGGTGTATTACAGCAATGGGAATGATTCCACTTGCGCTCGTATATCAAACGTTAGCAAGACAAAAACCGGAGCTTGAGGGCGGAATTTATAGTTATGCACGAGCTGGATTCGGTGAATATATTGGTTTTAACAGTGCTTGGGGATACTGGCTAGCAGGGATTTTAGGAAATGTTGCAACAATTATGTTACTGTTTAGTACATTAGGTTACTTCTTCCCAATTTTTAAAGGCGGAAATAATGTTGCGTCAATCGTAGGTGCATCACTTTTATTATGGACATTGCATTTTCTAATTTTATTTGGAATTCGTGAAGCTTCCATTATGAATGTTATCGCAACGATTGGGAAATTAGTTCCGATCTTATTATTTATTGTCGTGATGGTAACAGCGTTTCGCTGGGATACATTTACACATGACTTCTGGGGCGAAGGAACTATCTCAGTTTCCTCTGTACTAGGTCAAGTGAAAAATACAATGCTTGTAACCCTTTGGGTGTTCATTGGGGTTGAAGGAGCAGTTGTATTATCAGGAAGAGCTAAAAATAGTAGAGACGTTGGAAAAGCGACAGTACTTGGACTTATTTTAGTAATGTCTATTTATATTTTAATTTCTGTTCTGTCAATGGGAGCCATGACAAGAAAAGAACTTTCAGTATTAGAGACTCCTTCAATGGGACATGTATTAGAACATGTTGTTGGGCCATGGGGTGCAATGGCAATTAATATTGGATTAGTTGCGTCACTTGTAGGTACATTAATTGGCTGGTTTTTACTTGTTTCTGAAATTTCTCACGTAGCAGGAAAAGACGGCGTGTTTCCGAAAGTCTTTACGAAAACAAATAAGAAACAAACGCCGCATATGGCATTGTGGATTTCAAATATCGTTGCCCAAACTATATTTATAATCGTTCTGTTTTCACAATCGACATATCAAATTATGTATTTTATTGCGTCAACATCTATATTACTGCCGTACTTATTATCAGCGCTATTTCAATTGAAATTAGTCATCACGAAAGAGCTGAAAGTTGCGAGAGTAAAAAATGGATTGTTAGCATTAATTGCTTCCCTATACTCTGTATGGTTAATTTATGCAGCTGGTTTAAAGAATTTATTGCTTGTTTCAATCGTATATGGTATTGGGATTCTCGTGTATATGTTTGCAAGAAAAGAAAAAGGGAATCGTTGTTTTGCAGGCAAAGAGCGATATGTGATGTGGGCAATTGTTATTGCAGCTATTACGTCACTTTATATGTTACTGACAGGAACAATAAAAATGTAAAAGTCCTTTTAATTTAAAGGGCTTTTTTCCTTGTCTAGAGAATATTTAATACATAAGATATTCAGGAGGGATGAAAATGGAAGAAAAAGAACAGTTGTCTAGAATTATGGATTTAGCTAGTGATTTAAGGAAAGTATTAGTACAAGAATCTTTTTTTAATCATCATCCTGAACTTCGAGGCGTGATTGAAAATTTAGCGAGTTCTGTAGAGAATTTGGCGAGTTTGCAGCAAAATAAAGATGAAAATGCCGAAGATCGATTACGGTACGTACTTGCTAAAATGAAAATCGCTCATAATGCCATTTTACAAGAAAAAAAAGCATTTCCTTCTCATTAATATACGTTTTAATTTTGAACCTGACGGATGACGTCAGGTTTTTTATTTCTAGTTTTAGATTGTAGTTCATACAATAAGAATAGTATGAAAAAAAGAAGGTGACTACGTTGAAATTACATAAAGCTCTTCATCCAAGTTTTATAAAGCGAATGTATTATATGAGGTTTATTGGGAAGTTTGCAAAAGCTGAGGGAGAGAAGAATGGAGAAAATTTCTTTGTACAATGTCTTTCTTCAATACCTTTAACTTTACAAGAGTTATTTCCGACTGGAAAATATTTGTTTGAAGGATTATGCAGTAATAAAAAGAATGAAAAAATCTTTACTGATTTAAAGAAGCATAAATTAGAAAAGCAACTGGTTATGTTTCGTCTTTATTATGATCGTGGAAATTTATTTCTGGAATTAATATGCACAGAAGAGCCTCGGGAAATAGCATCTTCATATAAATTGATTCCTTCACCAAAGGTCTCAAATTATAAAAAGAGAGCGTCTTTGGAACGGAAGTTAAGCAACGGTTATTTATCATTTCTTATGCCTAAATTACCAAAAGACTTTGAGCCTCCAGAATTATTGTGGCATGAAGGAAGGCTATATGGAAATTTATCGTTAAAATCATCGATAAGTTCAATTTCATATTTTGAGCAAAGAAAAGAATGCAAATATATTGAAATAAACGATTGGATGAAACATGTAGAAATAGTAGTAGATGATCATTTATATTTTGTAAGTGAAAATGTGTATGACCAACTAAATAAACGAATTGCTGAAGAAGGTAAGTTAGTTGAAGTAGAAGATATTAAAATGCAAAAGGATGACTGGGAATGGGATGAGCGTGAATCCTCTTTTTTGCAGTATGTACAAAGTATGGTTCGTAATAAAGGGTTATATTTGGATGATACAGATATATATAATTTTCACATTAGTATTAAAACCAATATGTTAACAATTGTTGGTGGTATACCAGGTGTTGGGAAATCACGCTTTGTGCAAGCTTATGCAGAATCACTTGGTTTACGTTATGGGGAAGAATTAATTTGGATTCCGATTTCACCATCGTATCAAGAACCACATGATATTCTCGGTTACCTTCATCCGAATGGTAATTTTATTGAAAGTGAAACGAAGTTAGTTCGGACATTGTTAAAGGCTAAAGAAAATCCAAATCAATTGTATATAATTGTGTTCGATGAAATGAACATGTCACATATTGAGCATTGGTTTACTCCGTTTCTATCCGTTCTTCAACTTGAAAAGAAAAATCGTATTTTGAGTTTGTATGAGAAAGTACAAGAAATAGAAAATCAAATTCCACCTTCAGTGGAAATTGGTGAGAATATTATTTTCGTAGGCACTGTAAATTTTGATGAAACGACGAAAGAGCTTTCCGATCGATTATTAGATCGAACAAATTTGATTACATTACAAAAAATTCCGTTTTGCGAGATGAGTATAGAACATGAGAAAGTTGTTCAGCAACCCCCGCTGAAAGTAACAACGGGAGAATTTCGACTCAATTGGTTTAGAAATAAAGAGATGATCGAAGTGTATACTGAAGAGGAATTAGAGTTATTGGATAAGTTACATGATGTATTATCATCACACGATATATCAAAAGGAATTTCTTTCCGATGTGCAAGCGCAATCGCTACGTATTTGCAAAATATACCGTTCCAAAATAATCAGTCCTATATGATTAGCAGGGAAGAAGGTTTTGATTTGCAAATAAAGCAGCGTGTATTAACGAAATTAAGGGGGACAGAAATGACAGTGGGCCCTCTACTTTCTGAAGAAGCAAAAAGGGGAGCGACATTGATACCACTTTTACAGTCTCCGCTTGCAAATCGTGTATCTACATTTGAACATTCTTTAGCTTATATAAGACAAAAGCGTAGAGAACTGGAGCTGTATGGCTATGCAAAATGAGGAGCGTTATGAAACAGCAATCGTCGATACGAAAGAAACGCTCCCGTTTGTATTGAAGCTAATTATTGGTACTGAGGGGAAAGGCGATTTTATCCTTTTAAACCGGCTTTGTACGTCTACTACAGCATTAGTTCAATGTATTTATAAAGTACAGGAATTAAAACCACTGAAATTACATTTCCATTATCAAAATCCAATGGATATTACATTCATATGGAATAAAGTATATGAGGGACAAAAGAATATAAAAGAGTCACAATATGAATTAAATGAAAAAAAACAAAGAGTATTAGTGTATGAACATGGAAAAACTGAATTTTTTTATCCGTGGCGCTGTGGCTTATACCATTTTGAAGTGCGTATAGAAGATAAAACTTATTATGGTGCGTTTCAAGTGGTTCCTAAAAACTTTTTTGATGACCAATTTGAAATGATTCAAGATTATGTGAAGTCAATTTTAAACGAGTTAATTTTAGATAGAGGTTATTACAAGAAAACTTTCTCAGCACTTAGCGATATTGAAGATTCTTCTTATTTGGTATTGTTAAGAAAGTTGCCACAAAAAATGAAAAGAATAAAACAAATTTTTAAAAAAGTAGAATCGAATGCGGAATTTGTACACGAATATGAATGGGAAACGAAAGCGCGGAAGACAACGAGAAAAACTGCCATTATGACAGAAAGAAAGCTTTATGCGAAATATTACAACCGTAAATTTAAGGAGCAAAAAAATAGTATTGAAAATGCATTTCTTAAATTTAAAACGATGCAATTCTATTATTATTTACTTGAAGCAGAAATTTTTGTACGTAAAACTATTGAAATACTAGAAGGAGAAAAGAAGAAAAAGTCAGATGAATTTCAAGCTGTTAAAACAATTATGAAAACGATTGAACGAAATGGATCCGTGACGGATAGGGAAAAACAAAAATATAGAAATCTACATTTACTGAAAGAAGCAGATTTACGGAAAAGTTCTGTGAAAATACAAGAATATAAAATATTAGCTCATATCGTATATGAAAGTGTGCAATACTTTCGAAATTTATTATATTCTCCATTTTGGAGGGAAGTTTCTGAAACAGCTACCATTAATTCGAACACTTTATCTATACCGCATCAACAATTAATCCACCATTTAGAATTGTTACCGCAACATACGGAGCAACCCCCATCTTTATTATTCGTATATAAACCAACGTTTTTAGTGTATGAGTATTACGCTTTTTTTATCGTTATTTCTATATTAGAACAAATCGGATTTGAAGATAAGAATCCTATTCGTGAACAAATACAAGAACATTTTTATTTAGACGGATTACAAGATGGAACGACAGTGATTTTACATCGAGATGATATAAAAGTGCACGTCGCGTTTAATGATTTAATTGAAACACACCCTCTTATTGCACTAAGCAAAGGAAGTAATTTTTATAACGGAGAGGACACAAAGAAGCCGGATATTCGTTTAGATTGTTATGTAAAGGAAGAAGAGAAGTATGTATATAAATCTTCTATTATTATCGAAGTGAAATACAGCCCTATGTACAATATTTTTCAGCCTGTCGGTAATACGAAAGCAACGGAGCAAATGTATAAATACTGGTCTATTAAGTATGTAGAAGAACAGAATGGTAAACGAATTTTTAAGCGAAGAGCGATTTATGAAGTGATTTGTGTATATCCAGGTAGCCATATGCATAGTAAAAAAATTGAATCTGGATGTGGAGTGTTTTTACAACTATATCCATATAAAACGAAACAAGGAGAAGAGAAGTTGGCTGGGAAGCATGGGATGATTCAAATTTTCGAGAAATGGTTAAAAAGTAATAAAATGTAAAAGAAATCCTTTTTAATGAAGGATTTCTTTAGGTTAAGAAGAATTATATGCAGTACGGAAAGACACATTATACGGTTCGAACTTGATAGTGATTATCACTTTTTTATTAGAGTAATTGGATCTTTTTATGTTTGTAACAGTATGGGGAATTAAGAGTTTTTACATGTGTATGAATGAGTAATAAATAGGAATTTAATTCATTTTGCAGAATATAATAAGACACAAATATTTTTAGTTGCATACGAAGATTTGTTCTTATATGATAGTAGGTGAAAGCGTTATCAAAAACAGAGCGGCGATGGGAAAGGCGGTTAAATATGTTCCAGCGTGTTCAAACAAAGGAAGAGCATTTTTGGTTCGAGCAACTGTGGGGAGATTTTTGTGAAGAAAGAAACTTAATGTTTGTAGAACGTAATTTAAATCCATCACGATTTTTATTAATAGAAGATGAACATCATATTGGTACAGTAGAATGTATTAAGTTTACAGTACCTGAACAATCAAATTCTGAGTTTTTCTATCCGTTTTCTAAAAATGATTTAGTGAAAGATTTGAAAAATGTGTATGAAATAGGAAAGTTAAGTATTGCGAAAACGTCTCGGGGGAGAGGACATTTCAAAAGGCTAGCAGCTATTTTATTTATGCATGCGTTAGAGACGAAAGCGGAATGGTATATTGCAGCAGTTACAAAAAGAATGTATATGTATTTACTTACACTCGGTTTTCCAATCGAACCGATAGATAGTCCATTCCAGTTTCATGATACTTTACAAGGTGTACCAGTGCGAATTCATGCTCGAAAAGGGGCTACACATCTGTATTCTTTGAAAGAATTCCGTGATATTATTCAAGGGAATGCTCATGCGCAGGCACTTATTGCAGAATACAGTAAAAATATTATGTTAACAAAATGAAAATATATGAATATGTATAGTATGAAGAAGAGTTACTTATTACGGGCATCTGTTTTCATACAAAAAGTAGACCCTTATTCTCAGAATAAGGGTCTAAAATATTATAGTCCAAATATACTAAAAATCATTTTACGACGCTTCGGTTTCTTTTCTCTTTCATATGTTGGTTTTGCATCAGGAGTAATGTATATTGGTTCTTCTTTTTTTAGGGCAGCTTCTAGTTTTTGAATTCGTTCTAACATTTCCTCTATTTCGCGGCGATGTTGTAAAAGTTGGTATGTAACGACATCATTTGCTTTATCTTGCATTTGTTCTTCCATTCGATCTAGTCTTCTCGTAATTGTGGTAAATTGAGCTGTTAATTGCTCAAAATCATTCGATGATGTGTTTTGAACAATTGTGTTTACTTGAGTTTTTAATTTTTCTACATCATTTGAAGATGGTTTTTGAGTAGTTTGAGAGTTTTGAGGCTGGTCCATTTGAGAGCGATGGTATTCTAACATTAGATCTAAATCACCTTGTGTGAAAATAAAATGACCATATTTATTTTTTTTAATCGTAAGATTTAATTGTTGTGCAATCCGGACAACAGCCTTTGGGCTAACACCTAATTTCTTTGCGATAAATGGTGTTTTATATTCCAAAATAATCCCTCCTATATATATCCTGTTGAATGATTTCTAGTTATGTAGCAAGTTCCCTTCAGGTGTGACAAAAGAAGTGTGGAATCGGCAAAGAAAGTGTTTTTTCACGAAGTTCAGCTGTTTAGCACATACTATTTATATAAATCATTTTTAGTTATCGGAAAATTGGGCTTATTATGGTTTGACGATAATAAGCTAATTAGATTATCATAATTATAAATATCTTTTTTATGTATGCATATAATATATAAAAAGGTGGTTACTAATGTAGAATTTTATTAGAGTATAAGAATGCTTACTTCACTTGAATAAATTTAAGTAGGAGGTGGCTTCCTTGCTTACACTGTAAGTAAGGAAAAGTATTTGGACATATATAGTATAAGTATAGTGATTGTTTTAATTGCCTTAACGGCATTTTTCGTTGCAGCAGAATTTGCAATTGTTAAAGTGAGGAGTTCACGAATTGACTATTTAATTGCAAAAGGAAATAATCGTGCAATATCTGTCAAAACAATCATTACAAACTTAGACGAATATTTATCAGCTTGTCAATTAGGAATAACTGTTACAGCTCTTGGGATTGGGTGGTCTGGTAAACCTGCGCTAAAGCACATGTTTGATGTGTTGTTTGCAAATTGGAACGTCCCTACTCAACTCGCAGACATTTTAGCTATAATTTTAGTATTTTTGTTTATCACATTTTTCCATGTGGTAGTAGGAGAGTTAGCTCCAAAAACATTTGCGATTCAAAAAGCAGAACAAGTGAGTTTCTTTGTTGCTAAGCCACTCATTTTGTTTTATCGTATTGCATTCCCATTCATTTGGATTTTAAATGGATCAGCTCGGTTAATTACAAAGTTTCTTGGGTTGAAACCACCAAAAGGGCATGAGGAAGTGCATTCAGAAGAAGAATTGCGGTTGTTAGTTTCAGAAAGTTATAAAAATGGTGAGATTAATCAATCTGAATATAAGTATGTGAATAAAATATTTGAATTTGATGATCGTATTGCGAAAGAAATAATGGTACCACGAACAGAGATGAATATTTTAAATAAAGAAATGCCTGCTGAAGAGGCTTTACAAAAAATGTCCCATGAAAAATATACGAGGTATCCGGTTGTTGATGGTGATAAGGACCATGTAATAGGCTTTGTGAATTTTAAAGATATATTTACAGATTTTGTGAAGCACCGAGTTGTTAGTGAAAAGACAGTGGAGCAATATATTAGGCCAATTATTTTAGTTATTGAATCTATCCCGATTCATGATCTATTTTTAAAAATGCAAAGAGAAAGAACACATATCGCTATATTAATTGATGAATATGGTGGTACATCAGGTCTTGTAACCGTTGAAGATATTTTAGAAGAAATTGTAGGGGATATTCAAGATGAGTTCGATACTGATGAACAACCGGAAATCCAACAAGTTAGTGAGACGAAAACGATTTTAGAGGGAAAAGTACTTGTTAGTGAAGTAAACGCATTATTAGGTTTGACTATTGACGACGATGATGTCGATACGATTGGCGGTTGGATCCTAACAAAAAATATTGAGATTTCCGAGGGTGATACCATTGAGATTGAAAATTATAAATTTTGCGTGAAAAAATTAGATGGACACTATATTAAGAGATTAGAAGTAACGAAACCTTCAGAATCGATTGTTATTGTAGGAGATGAAAAAAAGATTTCGCTCCAAGAACAAATTAGTTCGTAAACTCTGCTTTGTAGCAGAGTTTTTTTGAGCAAAATGTTTTTTGATGTATTAGGGCTATGATACAATTACACAAGTCAGACCTTTCACCAGGTGAAATAAATGAAATGTATTATTGTATACGTATATTCGGAAGGAGAACCACTATGAAAAAACATTTATATATAAATGGGGTATGGAAATCAGTAGAGACGTATAAACCATTGTATGCACCATATTCTGAAGAAACATTAGCGGAGATTGCGCAAGGTACAGAAGATGACGTTAAGGAAGCAATAGTTTCGGCCAAAAATGCAATGAAAGAAATGAAAAAATTATCCGCATACGACCGTGCAACTATATTAGAAAAGGTTGCACAAAAAATGGATGAGAGAAGAGAAGAGTTTGCAGAGATTATCGCAAAAGAAGCTGCAAAACCAATTCGTGCTGCACGTGGAGAAGTAGATCGCACTGTTCAAACATATAAGTTTGCAGCTGAAGAAGCGAAGCGAATATATGGTGAGACGTTACCATTAGATGCTACACCAGGAGCAGGTGGCCGTATAGCGTATACAATTCGACAACCAATCGGGGTTATTGGTGCTATTACACCGTTTAATTTTCCACTTAATTTAGTAGCACACAAGGTAGGCCCAGCAATTGCGGCTGGAAATACTATTGTGCTAAAGCCTGCCGACCAAACGCCACTTTCTTCGTATGCATTGGTAGAATTATTTGAAGAAGCGGGTTTACCAAAGGGAGCTTTCAATATAATTTCTGGACCTGGATCTGTTGTAGGTGAGGCATTAGTAAAAGATGAGAACGTTGCTAGTATTACTTTTACAGGAAGTCCGAAAGTAGGTATTGGAATTAAGGAAAAAGCCGGATTGAAACGAGTGACGTTAGAATTAGGATCGAACGCTGCAGTAATTATTGATGAAGATGTTGAATTGACAGACGAAATAATTGAACGTGTAAAATGGGGCGCGTTTGTGAATAATGGACAAGTTTGTATTTCAGTACAACGTGTTTTTGTGCATGAACGCAAAATGGAAGAGTTTATTACAAAATTAACGAAAGCAATGGAAAACGTTGTAGTAGGAGACCCGCTTCATGAAGAAACAGATGTATCAGCACTTATTTCAAAAAAAGATGTAGAACGTATAAATTCATGGGTGGAAGAGGCAGTTAAGGAAGGAGCTAATGTTGTATACGGTGGTAACAAACGTGATGCAAGGATTTTTGAACCAACTGTATTAACAAATGTTCCAGATTATGTATCTGTTCAGTGCCAAGAAGTATTTGGTCCACTTATGACTGTAAATACATTTAAAGAATTTGATGAGGCTTTAGAACAAGTAAATAATTCACGTTATGGATTACAAGCAGGTGTATTTACAAACAATCTATGTAAAGCAATGCGTGCAATTGATGAATTAGAAGTCGGTGGTGTCATGATTAATGATATTCCAACGTTCAGAGTAGATCATATGCCTTATGGCGGTGTGAAAGAGAGTGGCACAGGCCGTGAAGGGATTAAATATGCAATAGAAGAAATGACAGAAATGAAATTAGTGTGTATTAAAAAATAAAGTAGCTCGAGCTTAAACACCGCAATAAAAAACGAGCAGGAAATGTTTACGATTCCATACTCGTTTTTTATTGTTTGTTTTACGTTTCTCGGAACGATTTCATTTAATCAAGTGTACCTTTTACTTCATTTCTTGTTTGAAAATATCATCTTCGACATAAATATGTTCTTTATCTACAGCAGTGCTATGAGAGAGTACTAAACCGATTGGTGTTTCAGTACCTTTATTTTGAACAATTGTAAAAGGAATATTTTTTTCAGTTGCTAATTTAATGTATTTTGATAAATGTGGGTAAGCAATGCTTCCATTTAGGAATAGTTGTAATGATTGAGAAGAACGTATGTTACCCGTTACTTCTGTATACACATTACTTTGCATTACTTGACCGATTGTTAAAGCGATTTCTACACGCTCACGTAATGTAGTTAAGTACATATTACGTTCTTCTGGTTTGTTTTGCTTTTGGCCATATATGCCTTCTTGGAGATAGTCTTCCACATTTTTATTTACCATATTTTTCACACCTTTCACTTCTTATTGTACGCAAGAATTAAAAAGGATGCAAAAAAAAGTAGTTTTGAACAGGAAAATAATTAAAAAAATGAGAAGAGAAAAGGGATATATGAATAAAACTTATTTAAATAAGAAAGGAAAAATAAATTTTATCAACAGAAATTAACAAAATGTGACAACAATCTATTAACGAAATGTATTTTTTGTGTTAATATTCAAAATATAAAGGGTATTCGTCGTATGGAAATGGAGGGAATGGAGGTTTTTCCAATCGATAAGGATATTAAAGAAGTATTTTGTTCGCACTTGAAAAACAACAGGCACCAATTCGTAGAGAACTGGAAAAACAAAATGATAATTTCCGAAAAAGATCCATTTAAACAAGAGGTAGTTCAAAATGGAGCGAATTTATTAGAGTTAATTATCGAACTTATTATGGAAGATAAAGACATTAATTATCTTCAGCCATTATGTGAGAAAATTGCCATTGAGCGTGCAGGGGCAGATGCGAATATTGGAGATTTTGTTTACAATGCAAATGTGGGAAGAAATGAACTTTTTGAAGCAATGTGCGAATTGGATGTAAGCGCTCGTGAACTGAAACCGATTATGGCCAAAATACATACTTGTTTTGACAAATTAATTTATTATACCGTTTTAAAATACTCAGAAATTATATCGAGGAATTTAGAAGAAAAACAGCAATATATAAATGAAACACATAAAGAAAGGCTTACGATTCTAGGGCAAATGTCGGCTAGTTTTGTACATGAATTTCGTAATCCGCTAACTTCGATTATGGGATTTGTAAAGTTATTGAAGACAGATCACCCTAATCTATCGTATTTAGATATTATTTCACATGAATTAGATCAATTAAATTTTAGGATTTCGCAATTTTTACTTGTATCGAAAAAAGAAATGTGGAATGAATCTGAACGTTTTTTGGTAAATGACTTATTTCAAGATATTATACAATTCTTATATCCAAGTTTAGTTAATGCAAATGTTTTGATTGAAAAGAATTTGCCGTATCCTATTCCACTCGTTGGTTACCGGAGTGAAGTGAAGCAAGTAGTTTTAAATATTTTAATGAATTCGATTGATGCTCTTGAATCGGTGAAAGAAGAGCGGAAAATTATCATTGATGTATTTGAAGAGGATCAGGCTGTTCGCATTGTTATAAAAAATAATGGACCTATGATTCCAGCAGACAATGTAGAGACCATTTTTGAGCCATTTGTAACTACTAAAAAGCTAGGAACTGGTATTGGACTATTTGTATGTAAACAAATTGTAGAAAAACATAAAGGATCCATATTGTGTCGTTCGGATAACGATTGGACAGAATTTCAAATTACGTTTCAAAAGTAAACAGTCTACACCATGCGAATGGTGTAGACTGTTTTAATTTGTAAGTATAACGGTCTCTAATTTTGGATCCTCAGTTGAATAACCAACTATTGAAATTGTGTAAATTGTATTTGGTTCAACGTTGAATTTTGGAATGGTTAATAGTACTTTTTTTGTATCAGCAAGTGAAACTTCAATATCTGCTGTACCAGGGCTAACTTGTAAAAAATCTGTTATTTGCTTAAAGAGTACATTTTCAAATAAATGATCCCCATCTTTTAAATTTACATTTACAACTGGAGTGTCTGGTGAAAAATGTGCAAACCGTATTTTTGCTTGACCAGATGGTAAATGAGTATTATCAAGAATGGGTTGTAATTGGAGATGATTATCGCTATTGACCGCTGCAAGGGTATAAGTGTGATTTCCCATTATTGGTACTAATGCTGAAAATATTGGAGTTTCGTTTCCGACAGGGACAATATCAATACGGTATTTACCTTGCACTAATGATAAATACGGACTGAATTGTTTAAAAGAAATATTTTTAATAACCTTTTGTCCGTTTACTATAATATCAACTGCTGGTGTATGGGGAGCTGTGTGGAAGATTCTCATATGTGACGGTAAAGTCGCTTCTTGTGAATCTCTCTTTTCATATGCTTGTACAAGTTTTGTAATTGCATCATAGTATTTCATATAGAGTTCTACATATCTTTTAGGATTGCTATATTGATAGTAACGAGCGAGCTGTTCGTAACGTGCAGCTTCTTGGCCGTATTTTTCAATTTCGGATTGAGTCATGAACATTCCTCCTTTATCATCATTACAAATATATGCGAAGCTAGAAAGAGGTTATGCAAAAAACTTGCCTTTCTAGAAGGAAAAGTTAAAATGGGGATTTTTTTATTTATAGGCAAACACACATACAAATCGATAATTGTCCTACATAAATTATAAAGGAAAGGTAGTTTGACTTTGAAGGAAGGAGTGGAACCATTGGGATGGGGATATCCCCATAGTTATTGGGAATGAAGTTATGGAGGATTTGGTGCTATAGGCTGTGGGACGAATTATGGATTTGTATTATGAGTATTTCTATTAATTTTAGTGATGCGTTGGATAAGGTAATACCGATAAAAGAGCGTCGTGCCGAACTGATTAATGTGGTTAATCGGTTCTTTTTTTATTGTTCTAAACAGGTGGTACTATTTGTTAAGAAATAGTTAAGATAAATGAGGCGAAGTAAAATGTCGAATTTTGTTTGAAAATATGCAATATAAAGTAGGATAATAGGAAGGAGAATAACGGGAGTTCCGTCGAAGTTTACACAATGTCAGCAATTGAGGGAAGTTGATATTATATTAAAAAAATATTCAATTTGCTGTTATCTTAAATCAGGAAGGGGTATTTAAGCGTAAAGGTAAGGTTGGTCTTCATTTTAAGTTCTGAATTTTCTGTTTTTAAAATAATATTTAGCAGTCATTTGTATATTTTATAATAGTTTTTTGATAAATTCACTGCTTTTGCAGAGGATTCTTTTTTATGAAAGAAACGTCAATTTTCTTCATATACATATACAAATTGGAGAAATGGGGGAGCGCTATGCGCGATTACTTAATTAAACCACTTGTTGGTCAGCCGTATCCGATGATTTCACATGGAAAAGGTGTGTATTTGTATGATCAAAACGGAAATAAATATTTTGATGGTTCGTCTGGAGCGATTACGGCAGGTATTGGACATGGCGTAGCAGAGATAGCAGAAGTTATTAAAAAACAAGCAGAGGAGATCGCTTTCGTTTATAGATCACAGTTTACGAGTGAACCAGCTGAAAAATTAGCGAAGAAGTTAAGTGATTTATGTGTAGGAGATTTGAACTGGAGCTTTTTTGTGAATAGTGGTACGGAAGCAAATGAAACAGCTATGAAAATCGCAATTCAGCATTTTCAGGAGCGTGGCATTCAAGGGAAACATAAAATTTTGTCACGGTGGATGAGCTATCACGGGATTACAATGGGAGCTTTATCTATGTCTGGGCATCCACTGCGCAGACAACGTTTCGTTTCTATTTTGGAAGATTATCCGACTATTCCTGCTCCATACTGTTTTAGATGTCCTGTACAAAAGGTATATCCAACATGTCAACTTTCTTGTGCGACTGAACTAGAAAGAGCGATTGATCGAATTGGTGCAGAACATATTGCAGCTTTTATTGCTGAACCGATTATCGGAGCTGCTGGAGGAGCGGTTGTCCCGCCGAAAGAATACTATAAAGTAATTAAAGATATTTGTAGTCATTACGATATATTATTTATTGCGGATGAAGTAATGACTGGACTTGGTCGTACTGGTGCATGGTTTGCGATGGAGCACTGGGGTGTAGAACCGGATATTATGACCCTTGGTAAGGGGCTAGGAGCGGGTTATACACCAATGGCAGCAACAGTTGTAAGTGACCGTGTTATGGAGCCAATTTTACGTGGATCACGTTCTGTAATGAGCGGGCATACGCTTAGTGCAAATCCATTGTCTGCAGCAACGGCTTTAGCTGTTATTGAATATATGGAGAAACATAATTTACCTGAAAAAACAGCAGAAAAGGGAGAGTATTTATTAAAAGGTTTGCAGAAAGTTCAGCAACAATCGACAATCATTGCCGATGTGCGTGGAAAAGGATTGCTAATTGGAATAGAATTGCAACCGTTTACAAAAGCGTCGGAGCTTATTTCAGTTGCTGCTAAAAATGGACTGCTCTTATACCAAGCTGTTTCAGGGCAAGCAGGAAAAGAGGATAGTGCACTGCTTGTTGCACCACCAATGACAACTACATATTCCGAGTTAGATGAATTACTTTCAATTTTTGTAAAGAGCGTGGAAGAGATGATGCAAAAAGGAGGGCATAGTATCGCATGACAACTATTACAAATACATTCGGTAAATTAAAAGAAATAGAGGAAGTAATTTCTTTGTTCCATGATGATATGACATTAATGTTTGGGGGATTTGGAGGAATCGGATCCCCTCCATCTTTAATTCAAGCTGTTTTAGATAAAGGCATTACAAATTTAAATTTAATAGGAAATGATACTGGATTTCCTGATGTAGGAATCGGTCGTCTTGTTACGAATGAAAGGGTTAAATCTTTAGTTACTTCTCATATTGGGTCAAATCCAAATGCGGGAAGACAATTAAATGAAGGAAGATTGCAAATTGAATTCTCTCCGCAAGGAACACTCGCAGAGCGTATTCGTGCTGGTGGTGTAGGGCTTGGTGGTATTTTAGTTGACGTTGGTGTTGATACGATTGTAGAAGAAGGAAAGCGTACAGTTGAAATGAATGGAAAGACATATTTAGTTGAAACAGCTTTAACGGCTGAAGTCGCAATTGTATATGCGAAAAAAGCGGATCCGTTTGGCAATCTTGTATTTGATAAAAGCGCTCGTAATATGAATCCACACGTAGCTATGGCTGGTGACATAACGATTGTAGAAGCAGAAGAAATTGTTCCACTTGGAAGTTTAGATCCAGAAGAAATTGTCGTCCCAGGTGTATTTGTAAATTATATCGTGCCATCGGAAGGAGTGAATTGGAAATGGGTATGGGCGTAGAAGTAAGAGATAAGATTGCAAGACGTGCAGCGAAAGAAATTCAGAATGGTATGCTTGTAAATTTAGGTATTGGAATTCCATCGCTTGTACCGAATCATTTGCCAGAAGATATGAATGTTATGTTTCATGCGGAAAACGGTATTGTTGGTATGGGACCAACGCCAAGTAAAGGGAATGAAGATGAGAATTTATGTAACGCAGCTGGTTTACCAACATCTCTTATTACAGGAGCAAGTTATTTTGATAGCTGCATGGCGTTTGGCATGATTCGAAAAGGATTACTTGATGTTACGATACTTGGTTCGTTACAAGTAAGTGAAAATGGTGATTTAGCGAACTGGATTGTACCAGGAAAACGCGTTCCAGGTATTGGAGGAGCGATGGATTTAGCGCAAAAAGCGAAGCGGGTCGTTGTTGTGATGAATCATGTTGATAAATACGGAAATGCAAAGATTGTTTCGGAATGTACATTGCCATTAACTTCGAAAAAATGTGTAGATTTAATTATTACAGACATGGCTGTCATGGAAGTGACCCAAAGAGGACTTGTCTTACAAGAATTAATGAGTCCATATACTGTAGAAGATGTAAAACGACATGCGACAGCTGATTTTCATATAAGCTCAAATTTACTAGTAATTGAATGAGGGGAGTTGTAATATATGGAGCAATTAAAAAAACAAGTTTGTGATTATATTGAGGGTCATGAAGAAGAGAGTGTAAAATTTTTAACACGATTAATTCAAGAAAAGAGCGTATCTGGTGATGAAAGTGGTGCGCAGGCAATTGTTATTGAAAAGTTGCGTGAGTTAGGTCTAGATCTTGATATTTGGGAGCCTGCTTTTAATGAAATGAAAGATCACCCTTATTTCGTATCACCTCGTACAAGTTTTACAGATAGCCCGAATATTGTAGCGACTTTAAAAGGAAGTGGCGAAGGGAAATCTATGATTTTAAACGGGCATATTGATGTCGTGCCAGAAGGGGATGTAAATCAGTGGGACCATCATCCATATAGTGGAGAGAAAATAGGAAACCGCATATATGGACGTGGAACAACAGATATGAAAGGCGGCAATGTCTCACTTATGCTTGCGATGGAAGCGATTATTGAATCTGGTATTGAACTAAAAGGTCATATACATTTTCAAAGTGTAATAGAAGAAGAGAGCGGTGGGGCAGGAACATTAGCCGCTATTTTACGAGGATATAAGGCAGATGGCGTTATTATTCCTGAGCCGACGAATATGAAGTTTTTTCCGAAACAACAAGGATCAATGTGGTTTCGTCTACATATAAAAGGAAAAGCAGCACACGGTGGTACACGTTATGAAGGAGTAAGTGCAATTGAAAAAAGTATGTTTGTTGTAGAGCATTTGAGAAAATTAGAAGAGAAGAGAAATGGTCGAATTACAGATCCGTTATTTAAGGGGATTCCGATTCCAATTCCAATTAACGTTGGGAAAATTGAAGGGGGAAGCTGGCCAAGTTCTGTTCCCGATTCATTAATTTTAGAAGGAAGATGTGGTATTGCGCCGAATGAGACTATAGAGGCAGCAAAAGAAGAGTTTGAGGGCTGGATTGGTGAATTAAAAGATGTGGATAGTTGGTTTGTAAAAAATCCTGTAGAAGTAGAATGGTTTGGGGCTAGATGGGTTCCTGGTGAACTAGAAGAAAATGATCCACTTATTACAACGCTTCAACATAACTTTGTTGAAATCGAAGGGAACGAGCCGATTATAGAAGCTTCGCCATGGGGAACAGATGGAGGTTTGTTCACACAAATAGCTAACGTACCCACGATAGTATTTGGTCCAGGAGAGACGAAAGTAGCACACTATCCAAACGAATATATAGAAGTTGATAAAATGATTGCTGCCGCAAAAATAATTGCATGTACATTACTAGATTGGTGTGAGGTGAAAAAATGAAATACTATGAATCTTTTAGTGAACAGACAAAGCATTATACAGTAGAAGGGGTTTTAGATTATTTTAATAAACGTATTAGAGTTGATCACTATACAGGAAATGTTGAAAGCATCATACAAACAATCGATGAATTAGCAAAGAAACATTCTTTCACTAAATGTATTATTAAAGGAAAGGGAGAGCATGTTTCAACATGGCTCTCTTTCGGTTTCTTACTGGAAGCAACGATACCTCATTATTTTCAAGGGCACGATGCGCACTTCTTCGTGAAATATCATAATGATGAAAGACGAAATAGTATTCATTGGACTGAGGAAGATACTATTTTAAGTGGTGTAAAAGAAAAAGAAGTGAAAGAAAAAATAGTCCCAGAGGAATTTGTGTTAAGAAAAGCGACAGAAGAGGATGCGGAAGAATTAGCAATTGTCTTTGGAAAAGTATTTGAAGTTTATCCGACACCTTTAACTGATGGGAATTATGTAAAGCAGACGATGAAGGAAGACGATACAATTTACTATGTTTATGAATTCGAGGGGAAAATTATTAGTACAGCATCTGCTGAAATGAACGTGAAAGAAGGTAATGCAGAATTAACGAATTGTGCTACATTACCTGAATATCGAAAACATGGTTTTATGAAAAGTCTGTTAATTAAATTGGAGGAAGAGCTCCAAGAAAAATCTATTTTTTGTTCTTATACAATTGCTCGCTCGCTATCTTTCGGTATGAATGCAGCCTTTCATCAATTAGGCTATACATATACGGGAAGGCTTGCGAATAATTGCTACATTTTTGATAAGTTGGAAGATATGAATATATGGGTGAAAGATTTATCCAGCTATTCGAAAGCAGTAAGACTCCCGCCTCAAAATTCGGCTGTAAAGCAAAGAAGTTAGGTGGGAGTCGGGTTAATAATAAAGCCCCACTGATTAAAGTTTCACTTAACCATAAATAAGCAATAAAAATATATATACATTTCATCAAAATAATAGAACGGAATCGTCATGCTTATAATCGCACAGAGGGTGCCGGAAATTCGGCGTTGAATTTGCTGGATTTTCGGCAAAAGGGGGGATGACATTGCTAGCAGTTTCGACACAGGAAGTCATTGAAGCGATTTTGGGCAGTATAGATGAGGCCATACATGCAGTAGATGAAAATGGGATTACAATATTTTATAATACAGTTGCTGCAAAACATGATGGATCTAAAATTGAAAATGTGCTAGGAAAGCATTTATTAGAAGCATTCCCGTCATTATCCAGAGAAACAAGTACGTTGATGAAAGTATTAGATACAAAAAAACCAATCGTACACCAAGTTCAACATTACCAAAATTTAAATGGGGAAGATGTTTGTACGGTCAATACAACGTTACCTATTTTAATAGATGGAAATATTGCTGGTGCTGTAGAAATTGCGAAAGATTATTCTACTATTCAAAAGCTTACTGATACGATTGTAGATCTACAATCGAAAATAAAACGATCGACTAGCAAAAAAACGGTGAAAAAGCATGTTGCATTCGAGACAATTGTAACTGATGATTCCCGCTTTAAACAGACGAAAGAGTTAGCACAAAAAGTAGCGCCAACCGATGCGAATGTTTTAATATATGGTGAAACTGGAACGGGGAAAGAGCTATTTGTGCAAGCGATTCATGAAGCTTCTAAACGAAAAAATAAGCCGTTTATTGCACAAAACTGTGCAGCTTTGCCAGAGTCGCTATTAGAAAGTTTGCTGTTTGGCACGACAAAAGGTAGTTATACAGGGGCAATCGAACGAGCAGGATTATTTGAACTTGTAGATGGAGGGACATTATTTTTAGATGAACTGAATTCAATGCCGCTTGATTTACAAGCAAAAATGCTACGTGTATTAGAAGATGGAGTTATTCGTCGCATTGGTGATAATAAGACGAGAAAAGTAGATGTTCGCGTTATTACTGCAATGAATCAGCCTCCAGAAGTATGTTTAAGAGAAAATAAAATTCGCACTGATTTATACTATCGATTAAATGTGTTTTCATTATATATCCCGCCGCTTCGCGAAAGAACTGAGGATGTACTGTTATTAGCGTCTTACTTTTTGAAAGAATATAATAAAAGTTATAAAAAAGGTGTACTTCAAATTGATAAGGAAGCGAAAGAAAGATTACAAGCTTATCAATGGCCTGGAAATGTTCGTGAGTTAAAGCATACGATTGAACATGCTGTCATTATTACAGAAGGGAATTCGTTAACAGCAAATTGCTTGCCACGAACATTTCGGAAAGAGAAACTTCCGAAGAAGAAAAGTATATTACCGCTTAGGGAAGCTCTTCATCAAATGGAAAAGGAATTAATAGATCAAGCGTTAATTGAAACGGAAGGGAATATTTTGCAAGCAGCAAAAATGTTAGGTATTCCGCGTCAAACGCTTCAATATAAACTGAGCAAGTACGACAAAACCGCCGAATAATCGGCGGTTTTTGTGTGTTTGCACCAATAAAAGAGCGTTTACATATATAACAAGTAATGAATATGATAGTAAATATCGTTTTAGTACAGCACTTAAAAATATTTATTCTCTTATATAATAGGGTATTTCTCACATTTACTTATCAAGAATATGAAGTTGGCATAATTATTGCTTATATAAAGGATGAGCGTATAAAAAGGGGGAATAGCAATGTTACATGATGTATACAAACCAAATCGTCACTGGAAGGATATTGAATTATGGAAAGATGTTACAGAAGAACAATGGAATGATTGGGTTTGGCAATTAACGAATACGATCAAAACTTTAGATGATTTAAAGAAAGTAATTAACTTAACACCTGACGAAGAAGAAGGCGTTAAAATTTCAACGAAAACGATCCCGTTAAACATTACACCGTACTATGCTTGGCTAATGAATCCTGATGACCCACGCTGTCCGATTCGGATGCAATCAGTACCGATTTCGGAAGAGTTATATAAAACAAAATATGATTTAGAAGATCCTCTTCATGAAGATGAAGATTCACCAGTCCCAGGATTAACTCATCGTTATCCAGACCGTGTACTATTTTTAGTAACGAATCAATGTTCTATGTATTGTCGTTACTGTACACGTCGTCGTTTTAGTGGACAAATTGGAATGGGCGTACCGAAAAAGCAATTAGATGATGCGATTGCTTATATTAGTGAAACACCACAAGTACGTGACGTTTTAATTTCTGGCGGTGATGGACTTCTAATTAATGATAAAATTTTAGAATATGTATTAAAGAATTTACGAGCAATCCCGCATGTTGAGATTATTCGTATCGGAACGAGAGCACCAGTTGTATTCCCACAGCGTATTACAGAAAACCTGTGTAACATAATTAAAAAATACCATCCAGTATGGTTAAATACGCATTTTAACACTTCTATTGAGATTACAGAAGAATCGAAACTAGCATGTGAAATGCTTGCAAATGCAGGTGTTCCAATTGGAAACCAAGCTGTAATTTTAGCTGGAATTAATGACAGCGTTCCAATTATGAAAAAACTTATGCATGATTTAGTGAAAATTCGTGTTCGTCCATATTACATTTATCAATGTGATTTATCAGAAGGTATCGGTCATTTCCGTGCACCAGTTTCGAAAGGTCTTGAAATTATTGAAGGCTTACGTGGACATACGTCTGGTTATGCAGTACCAACTTTCGTTGTCGATGCACCGGGTGGAGGCGGTAAAATTGCGCTTCAGCCAAACTATTTAATTTCACAAAGTGCGGATAAAGTTGTTCTTCGTAACTTTGAAGGGGTTATTACAACGTATCCAGAACCAGAAAACTATATCCCAGGAAGAGCAGAAGGCTACTTTAAAGAAATTTATCCGACTTATGAAGAGAAACGTTCTGATATCGGCGTTGCAGGATTGATGAGTGATAAGAAATTTAATCTTGTTCCAGATGATTTACAACGTATGAATCGCCGCAAAGATTATGAAGTCAATGAAACGCATGCTTCTTTAAAAGATAAACGTGATAAGCGTGATCAATTAAAAGATAAAAAATATCAAGCACAAATAGCAAAGTTAGATGATGACAAAAAAAATGAGGGTGACGTAGTATGAATTGTATGTGGTGTGACAGTACAGAAGCGAAAGAAAGCTTGAATACTGTATATTGGGAATTACCAGATGGTACGAAAGCCATTGAAATCCAAGAGACACCATGTATTACTTGTTCCTCATGTGGAATGGACTATCAAGCAGACCATACTGTAAAAGAAATTGAAGATCAGTTGTTTTTAATTTATACGAAAGATTTGCCAAAACAACTAACATACGAAGAGTTGATGGGAAGACCACGTTTATTAAAAAGGAATTATTTCGACTTCTAACCAGCTTTTATGCTGGTTTTTTTCTTTTTTGCCTTGTATAATGTACCCAAGTTAGAAAGGTAGGGAATATTTTTGAAAAAGACATTTTACCATTATATGATGAAGCACCGTGCAGCTTTATTTAAAAATGAAATATCAGATTTAGCAGAGGCGATGTATGATGATTTAAGTTTTCCGAAGCAATCTGAAGACTATGATGTAATTAGTTCATACTTAGAGTTAAGTGGAATGCTAGAAAGTATGTCTATATTTGATGATGCATGGGATTTATATATACAAGAGAGATAACGATATGAAGTTTTAGGAAAATGAAAGCATAATGAATACATTACCTTGAAAGAAGTGAAGTATTCATTATGCTTTTTTATTTACAATACGTCTTGCTGTTAGAACATAAATGAAAAGTGAAAGCTAGTTTAAATACTAGCTTTTTTAAGTTATATACAAATTCTACTTTTTTATTGAAAAAATTTATGAATATAAGCTTCTGTGATAAGCGTTTTTATGTAGGTTGCATATACTGTTATCAAAATCACGACGTTTAAAAAAGGAGAGATATTGATGGCAAGGAAAAAACAACCTAAATATAACGTAGGGGACATAGTCGTGATTACGCTATATGGAACCGTTGGGAAAGTTACAAATATGAAAGTTTTAGATGGAGTTTACGTATACGAAGTAAATAATCACGATGGATTTTATGTAGAACAAACTTTGCAGCATGTTACAGAGCAAGAAATGAAAAAGGGCGACACAGAGTGGATTGAATTAAATTATAACTTTACGTTTGGTGATCTCGTGCAAGTAACTGGATATGATAAAGATGTTTTTCGTATTGTTGGTTTTCGTACAGAAGTATGGAGATATAAAAATGATGCATGGGAAGATACTATATATGAATTGTCACGAATTACTGATGGTGAATGGTTAGAAGCTGATGAATCAGATTTAACATTACTTGCCAATGCACAAACGGCAAATGCAATTTTGAAGAAAATGAAACAAGATAAAGCTGGTATGAATAAATTAGATTTAGGAAAATTGCAGTCAATTAACAATTCGAAAAAAGTAAGTGTAAAGACGAATCGCCAAGAAATTATTGATGGGTTATTAGATATTTATAATGATTATCATTTATTATTCGATACATTTAAAGATGAAGAATATAAAATTGTTATGGATGTTGTTCAAAATTATTTAGTTAAATTGACAGAGAAAAAATAGTTAACTAGAAAGAGAGAATAAATTGAACAACAACATATGCAGTATAAGGTATGCCTACAATTATTAAAAAAATAAAAAGCCATTTAATAAGAGAGTCTGCCCATTGATCTTCATGCATGAACTCTTCTTTTGTTTGCTCTACTTCGTATTGGTATTCCATTATTATTTCCCCCTTTGGATAGCTTGTACTAACATCGTATGCCCTTTACCTACATGATATGACTTATAAAAAAAGAAAAACTATTTTTCTAATCTCATATACATAATTTTGAGATTTTTTCATAAAACAGAAATAAAGGAGTGATGCTCATGAAGGAAATTGAAGTCGTAATTGACACGGAAGAGATTGCGGAGTTTTTTTATGAGCGACTAATTGAAAGAGGGTACGTTCCAAAAAGAGAAGAAATTGAGGACCTGGCAGATATTACATTTGAGTATTTATTAGAGAAATGCATGATTGATGAAGTTTTTGATGAAGAGGAAGATTGAAAGTAACGGCGGGCTTAACTCGTCGTTTTTTACTCTTTACAAACTTGTCACAAATATAGACAAGAATTGTTGGTATAATTAAAAGAAAATTTTATACAAGAGGTGAAGGGATGTTCAAAAAAATTATTGATTCTTTATTAGGAAAGAAAAAACATCGTTCGTATTCAAGTAGTGATTATCGTCATAGAGGGCGCTCTTATTCAAGTAGCGACTATAAACGACGTTCATCTGGTTATGGGCATCAGCATTATAAAAGAAAACGTAAAAGCCGTAGCTTCTTTTCAAGTAGCTGATGAAATGGCGTCGTATACTAGCTTTATTTGATAGACCACTGCGAAAAAATACAATCGTTGCAGAGCGTTATAAGATTGAATCAGTAATTGGAATGGGCAGTTATGGGGTTACATATATCGTTAATGATTTGCAAATAAATAAATATAAAGTCTTAAAACAATTAAGGCAAAGTAAACAAAGATATGAGTCTGGTAGAAAATCATTTGAGCAAGAGAAAGTGATTTTACAAACATTAAATCATGCGTCAATTCCTAACCTACATGATCATTTCATATGGGAGAAAAGGAACTTTTTGGTGATGGAGTATATGCCGGGAAAAAATTTCGAAGATTGTATTTTCTTAGATGGCCAAGTATATGATGAACGTGAAGTTTTTGGGATTTTATATGAAGTACTAGGAATTGTTTCGTATTTTCATAGTAAAGGTATCATTCACCGAGATTTACGTATTCCAAACATATTAATGAAAGAAAATCAGATTAGTATTATTGATTTTGGATTGGCTAAATTGAAAGGTGAGGGTGATGAGCGTGCTATAACTTATGAAGGTGAACAAGCTTTGATGCGAGAAGTTCACTTTCGTAGCGATTTTTATGCGCTCGGTCATTTCGTATTATTTTTATTGTATGCTAGTTATGAATCGACTGAAAAAAAGGAAAAACCTTGGTATGAAGAGTTAGCGTTGGAAGAATATAATCGCGACATGCTAATGCGAATGTTACAAATGAAAGCGCCATACTATGAAAATGTACAAGATTTGAAAGAAGATGTAGCTTACGCTTTAGAAAGGATGGAGACTTCATGTTTCAAAAGTTTTTAGCAAGCGTTGGTATTGGTAGTGCAAAAGTAGATACCGTTCTTGAAAAAGATGAGTATATAGTTGGAGAAGAGATAGTAGGGAAGGTTCATATAACTGGAGGTTCAGTTAACCAAGAAATTGAAAGCATTTACTTAACATTGTCGACGTCATATGTAAGAGAAGTGGATGATAAAAAAGTAACGGCAACGTATGATTTGGAGCGAGTTCGTTTAACAGATCCATTTTCTGTAGAGCCAAATGAAAAAGTGGAAATTCCATTTTCGTTTTTAATGCCAATTGAAGTACCACTAACACTTGGAATGAAAACGGTTTGGGTTCATACAGGCCTTGATATTAAACGTAGTATTGATCCAAGTGACCGTGACTATATTCAAGTGTTGCCGAATGCACTATTGAACAGTGTATTAAATAGTGTAAATCAATTAGGTTTTAAAGCGCGTCATGTAGAATGCGAAGAATTACCGTATCGATTACGTAAGCAAGTTCCATTCGCGCAAGAATTTGAGTTTATTCCAGTCTCCGGAGAGTATTATGGGAAATTAGATGAATTAGAATTATTAATTTTGCCAAGTGCCCACGACCGATTAGAAATTATTATGGAAGTAGATAGAAAATCACGTGGATTGGCTGGTTTATTCGCAGAAGCGCTTGATCTTGATGAGAAGGTTATTCGCTTTACAGTAACAAACGAAGATATTCCAACGATGCAGCAAAAAATTAACAATAATATTTTTTAATAAACTATGCATAAAAAAGAAATGGAGAGGAAAACTAAAACAACCGCTCCATTTTTTTGCATAGTGAGGTTATGTATGTGAAACGATACCGACATTTATACTTGTTAAGTTGTACACTACTCATTTGTTTTGTCGCACTATCACTTTCGTATCATACCGCTTGTATTGAAAAATTTGATAATGTAGTCGCACACTTTATTCAAAGTTTCCGAAACGAGTATTTGACAACCTATTTTACTTGGGTGTCCTTTATCGGTTCAAAAAGAATATATTTCCCGTTACTCATTATACTTGTAATGTATTTTCTTCTTAGAAAAAAAATATTAAGTGCATTACTTCTAACAATTAATTATTACGGATCACGTTATTTGAACAGTATGCTCAAACTATGGTATGAACGAGCACGACCTGATGTGACGCAGCTTGTTACAGCAACTGGATATAGCTTTCCGAGCGGTCATACGATGAATGCTACTGCTTTTTTAGGATTTATTGCATACGTCACAATTACAGAAGATCGTATTTCATTGCATAAAAAGTTGCTGATTATTTTTATAGCAAGCTTCGTTGTATTATCTATTTCAGTTAGCCGAATTTATCTTGGCGTGCACTATCCATCTGACATATTAGCCGGATGGGCAGCGGGCGGTAGCTGGCTCGTTTTATGTATTATATTTCATAAGGCGTTCATTAAAAAAGAACCTATGTCATAATAGGTTCTTTTTGCATGGGCTCCACATGAATATGAGCATGGTAAATTCCGAATTTTTTTCGAAGCATATCTTCAATATTGTCAGTAATACAATGGCTTTCGCTAACATCCATTCGAGCATCTACTTCAATTGTAATATCCACATACGTTTGGTTCCCATACATACGAGCACGAATATCTACAATATGTTCTACACCTGAAATATGCCCTATAGCATCAGCGTATTCATCCATTTTTTCAGGATCAATTCCATCCGTTAGCATATGAGAAGCTTCTACGAAAATTTCCCACGCGGTCTTACAAATAATAAGACCGACAAGTAAAGCAGCAATAGGATCCAAAATAGGCATTTGGAACTGTGCTCCGACTATACCTACTACTGTACCAATACTTACAAGAGCATCTGATAAATTATCTTTTGCAGCAGCCTCCAATGATTTACTTTTTGTTCGCATTGCAATCTTTTTCGTATACTTGTATACACCGTACATAACGACAGCAGAAAATAAAGCTACCCATGCAGCAAGTACATTAGGTGCTGCTTGTTTCGGATTGAAAAACGATTGAATTGCACTAATAACAACTTCTAATCCGACCGTTGCCATAATAAAGGAAGCAACAAGTGATGCGATTTGTTCTGCACGCGAATGCCCATATGGATGATCTGGATCACGAGGCTTACGAGAAATTTTCAGGCCAATTAATATTGCTAAAGAAGCACCAATATCCGTTAAGTTATTCAAACCGTCAGCACGTAATGCGCTAGAGAGGGTAATATAACTGATGATGATTTTCATAGAGGATAAAAATATGTAGGCTATAATGCTGACAATAGCACCTTTATCAGCTTCTTTATGAGAAAGAGAATCCATTTTAATCACTCGCCTTTCTACAAGGAATTTCTTTCTATACATAGAGTATCAAACGAAACTCGTGTGGGTCTATACAAACATTGTTGACGTTTTATAGCTTTTTAAGAAGGGGATAACAAAGTTTCGTTAAGGAAAAATATGTTGAAAAGTACAAAGTGGAAATTTATCCCGCATTAACGGGCAGTAAGACCCCCACCTCAAAATTCAGTTGGAGCAAAGAAGTTAGGTGGGAGATCAACTGCCCGTAAACGCCCGATTGGTTCAACTAATAATCAGTGGGGGATGAACAAAAACCCCACTGATTAAAGTTTCACTTTATTAAACAATTAATGATGATTATGGCAAATGGAAAGAGGGCGAGAATAATGATTCTCAAAATTTTTTTCATATATATTTTTCGCAAAATGACTCTTTGTAATTCCTCATGTGAGTAATATATAAGAAATGATAACAAAATTCTTCAATAAGAAGAGGAGAAAGCATTATAATATTCACTTTCCAGAAAGAGACAAAGGTAAAGAACAATTTGAAAACGAAAAAAACCTCTGATGATTTTTCAGAGGTTTTTCGTTTTTTAGTATGCTTCTAAAAACTCAGTAACTTGCTCTTCCGTTTTTGCATTTGCACTATGTAAGTGACCTAACTTTTCGCCATTTTGATATACAAGTAGGCTTGGAATACCCATTACTTGATACTCTTCAGCAATACTTGGGAACTCATCTTTATTAATAGAATACCATTCAAATTTATTGAACTCTTCCATTACATCTCCGATAAAGTTGTCCATACGCACGCAATCTGGGCACCATGTAGTAAAGAACTTAACAACTACTGGCTCCTCGCTTGCGATGATGTCTTTGAATTCCTTGTCAGACTTGATTTCTCTCATGTTTTGTTGCTCCTTTTTCACTTATAATATTTGGGGTTATTTAGGCGGTGTTTTTGCCTAGAAACGAAAACTTCTAACAAAAGTTTTTCTTTCCGAATAATTCGTTTGCAAATTGATCCACCGCAGTTTCCTGAAGTCCTGGTACAACATGTGAGTAGGTTTTCGATGTGATACCTACTCTTTTATGTCCTAATCGTTCACTTACAATCTTCGGATGTATACTTTGTTTTAATATAATTGTTACACGAGTATGTCTCAGAACACAGAACATGGAACCGAATATCAGGAACCTCACTTTTCTTTATAAGCTTTTTCCAGAGCTGTGTCAAACTTCTGAAACGGCAGACCAAATCGTAATCATTATAGCTTTCATCATATCGCTCTTTTTCCTCAGAGATTTTTTGCAGATGGTCATTTAGTGCCATTAAAGTAATGTCAGGTAAAATCAGCAATCTCTTTCCATTGTAGACCTAAGATTTCACCTTTACGCATTCCACATGTAATAGCAAGAAGATAAGCGATATAATAACGGTTTTCTTTTGCATGTTCTAAAAAACGAAGATCTTCTTCATCGGTTAAAAAGCTAGGGTGTTAACGCTGATTTAGTGGAGAGAGCTTATTATATCACTCTTTCGGAGGAGGTGAGTTAGGATGCGGAAATGGTTAAAGAAACTATTTTCGAAAAAACGCCCACCCTGCATTGTTCGTGAGGAACAAGAAGGTGAGCTTCAATTAAACGAAACTGATAGGATCTGTGAAAATTGTGTCCAAATTATGCATGGAAAAGGTAATGAAAGAGATGAATAGTACTCTTTACATCTTATTCCATATATAACAAAGCTGGTTAGCTTCTGATTCAAGCGCTATTAAATGATCATTATTAATAGAGTTATTCGTATACATTCTGTTCTTTTGGATGTTAAGAACCGTATAATTCACATCGTTATGTTCATTTGAAAATGTCGATTCGTTTAATAATGTTAGCGTTGAGTTGATGTTGTATTTATCAATTCGCTCTTTTTTTCCTTTGAAAAACAGTTTGATAAGATGCGGCTCATCATTAATGAGCAAACCGAGTTCAGGTGATGAGCGGACGATTAAATCATCTGATATCCAATGTGATTTACCTGGATCGAACCAAGAGACGTCTTTGTTTTTAATAAATTTTTTGTACTGTTTTATGACATCAATGTAGTTTTGCTTTTTCTTCTGATCAACCGTTTGCACTAATGTTTCGAAACATTCAAAAGGTAGTTCGTTTTGATGAAATTTAATAACAGTGTCTCGTAATTGTTTCCAGTAATCAAAAGCTGGTTGGTATTCCGGTTGAGATTTTAGATTTTTTACAAAGTTTGTTTTAGCTGCACTACTTTTCAGTGTGAAGTCTAAAAATTGTGTAAGTCCTACTTTAATTTCTGCCATATTACACCCCCTTTTCAAACATTACTAATTCGATAATGGAAAGGAAAATCCTGCATTTTTTAAGGAGGTGAGCTAGATGCTAGAAAACACGATATCCATGCACAATGGCTACGGCAAAGCTGATCCGCAAGAACAAGAGGGAATTATTACAACTTCTATCGATATCGAAAAGTTACAAGATGTCATAAGTCGAGCGGTAGTGATTTTGCAGGAGTGTCCAGAAGATGCTGAACTTGATGATTTAAATGGGAGCATTAATGAAGCGTTGGAATTGTTACAAAAGTATTTGGGGCAATAAAAAAGGACGAGCAGTCGTACCTGCTGTCCTTTATAGGAGGAAAATTATTCTGGACTAGAACTACGAATAACCAGAAAACGCGCTTTTAACCAGTGTTGTCAAAGATGTAATAATCTATGCAACATAAAAGCTTATTCGGAATTCAAAACACCAAAATGGCTTGCGTTGGTAAACAGGCTCAAAAGTAGTATATGCAAAATGAAAAATTCCATACAAAAAGCAGACAACAATTTTGGTTGTCTGCCTGTGAGTTGAATGAGTTAGCTAATTGTGATAAATTGCTTTCCCATTACAAGAAGAGTGAAGCTGCTAGTTCAAACAGCTTGTAGGTAGTATTTTCGATATCTAAAAAAATATACAGAGAAAGCAGATAGGTGAAGAACCTGCCTGCTTACTACTGTAACAAAAGAAAGAAGTACTAGCCGTGGATACGACGGCTTGAAAATAGTATGTATTTTTATTTAAAAAATATTCAAGGGGTGAAGAAACATGGAGTGTTTGATAAATGGTGTCTATGAAATAGATAATGATTTTTTTGGTCCAATAAACTTTGCTAATGTTGTAGCTGTTTCATCCATAATTCAATTGAGTGCAGGGGATTTAGTCGAGATTTTTGCACAAAGTAGCGTAGCTGGAGTTATTAGTAATGTAGAAGATAGTACGCATTTTGAAGCTGCAAGATTCCCGTCTCCAAAAGTATAAGTGGTATGAAACCTTGTAAGTAATTTAATATCAGGACATTCCAAAATTTATACTCATCCTGTACAAGAACGGATAATTTATTTGTAGTGCATGAAGTATTTTAACGGTGTACAAGCTGTTTTGAAAGTGCTGGATAAATGGACTATGTACTGTTAAATAGTGTCTGATGATTGTAAACGAAACAGTCGAAGAAGAGTAGCGGTGTATGCAAAAAGAAATGCATGATGTTTAGGTAAAGAAAGCTTACTAGTTAGGGGATCTTACCGATTTAGTTTATGAAAAAAGGCCCTGTTGTCTCCAACAGGGCCTTTCCTAAAATGGCAAAGAGTAACTCTTACCTTACTTCTTGTCCATAGAATACACAAAAATTATACGTTTGTACAGGTCAATAATTTACAATAATAATATTTGAATATAATGCTTACAGGTAATTCTGAAGGATGAAAAAGTATTTGCTATAGAGTAAGTGTTGATTTTAAAGTGTTTTTAAGAGAATGTTTACAACTCAACGATAATAAAGGAATATTGAAATAATAAAATATGAAATATTGCATATCTCACTGAACAATATAATCTATTCAATAATAATAAAATCGTACAGAGGAGTTTTTTCTGAAAATCCGAGTTGATGAAACTAGATAATTTGTATTACTGATTTAACCAGAATATTACATGAGTGCTTTGTTTTTAAAAGTTATACTTTCTCCTCGCTCTGCCTTATGGTGGAGCATTTTTTATTTTTGTAATCGCAATAACCTGTCCAAACTTTCCAAGTCTAGCATACATATTATGCATTAGTAGATTAGAAAGGAGCACTATATATGTCTTGTTATTACTACTGTAAGAATTGTGAGAGTTACCAAAAGAAAAATCATGATTGCTGTAAAAAAAGAAGTGATTATTATAATAAGTGCGGTAAAAGATGTGATGACTGTTCTTGCGATCATAAGGAGAATAACCTTGTAAGAGCATCTGCTTTTAGAGCTGTAAATACAGTTAATCAAAACCTTCCAGCTAATACTTTTGTTAAAGTATTATTTCAAAATGAACAATTTGATTTAGCGAACGAATATAACCCAGCAACATCAGATTTTACTCCGAAGACTAGAGGAGTTTATTCCGTAATTGGGACGATTGGTTTCTTTCCGAACGATACAAATTTAAATTATAGAGCGCGTGTAGAAGTTCGAGTGAATGGAAATGCGGCAATTGCTATAGATAACGACTTTTTTGGTCCAATAAATTTCGGTAATGTCGTAAGTGTTTCAACAATACTTCAATTACATGCAGGTGATATTGTCGAGATTTTTGCACAAAGTAGTATAGATGGGGTTATTAGTAGTACAGAAGACGGTTCTCATTTTGAGGCTGCAAGATTCCCATCTCCAATTGTATAAATATTAAAAAGGAAAAAATTTTATTAACTCTGCTTTTCGATGGAGTTTTTTAATTTCATAATAGCAATAGCTCGTCCAAACTTTTTAAATTTATTTTGCATAGTATACAACAATAGATTTAGAAAGGGGATATAAATATGTCTTATTATTATTGTAAGCATTGCAATGGCTATAAAAAGACAAAGCATACTTGTTGTAAGAAGAGTAAAGATTATTACGATAAGTGTTGTGATAATGAGAAAGATAAACTTGTAAGGGCATCTGCTTTTAGAGCGGTTAGTACAGTAAATCAAAATGTCACTGCAAATACTTTTGTTAAAGTATTATTCCAAAATGAACAGTTTGATTTAGCGAATGAATATAATCCAGTAACATCAGATTTTATTCCGAAGACTAGAGGGGTTTATTCTATTATTGGTACAATCAGCTTTGCACCTAATGATAGTAATACGAATTATAGAGCGCGTGTAGAAATTCGGGTAAATGATAATCCAGCTATAGCGATAGATAATGACTTTTTTGGTCCACCCAATTTTGCAAATGTCGTAGCTGTTTCAACAATACTTCAATTACATGCAGGAGATGTAGTTGAAATTTTTGCTGAGAGTGATGTAGATGGACTGATTATACAAAATGATCCAGGATTTATTAGTACGCATTTTGAAGCTGCAAGATTCCCATCTCCAATAAAATAAAAGACATGTTTGTGATTTATGGACTATTTTTTTTAAAAAGGCTCTACCTTATGGTAGGGCCTTTTAGTTAAAGGTATTAAATTGGTAATATATTAAAATAAGTTCATAAATACTTGATAAGCAACACCTAGAGTTAATACGATAGCTAACAGTTTTGCTACCCATCTCGGTGCATTTAAATTTAGTAAAAGGGAATGACATATACTAAATGTAATGCCGAGTGTTAAAAGAATTGCGATAAGATATAAAATTAATAGGAATAAAGGTTGCTCTATGGAGCCGAAGTCAATTTTGGATGGATTCATGTAATATGTACCTCGTTTTTTATTAATATATTAATGAAATAATGAAGAATACAAGGAATTGGAAGAGTAATGTAATAAATACTATAAAAGTAAATTTGAAGTTATGGATGGAGTAGATAAAATAATCTTTGAAAGACTATTCAAAGCCAACATTTGTTTAAGTTTAATATACAAGAACGAATGTTCTTGGTATACTGGAAAATAAAAAAGGTGCGTTTACATGACAAATTTTAGTAATATAATTGAAAAACTAGATGAAATGATTTACAAACCTAATAATCTATTAATTACTAAACGAAAAGAAGAAAAGCAAAATTCAGAATATGCAGGAGGGGTATTCCAGCTAAATAATAGAAGCATCCGATTTAGGGTATCAAAAATTACGCCTAATAAGATTGGACAATTTGTTTCTTTTTGGGAGAAGAATGCCTCTATGAGCAATCAGGCATTTTCTTATGATTCAGCTCCTAACCTTTTAGTTATCACTTGTATAGCGGATAATAAACTAGGACAATTTATTTTTCCAAAAGAGATTCTTCTAAAAGAAAAAATATTAAAAACTCAAAATCAAAAAGGGAAAATGGCTATGAGGGTTTACCCTATTTGGGATAAACCTATTAGTAATCAAGCTAAGAAGAGTCAATTGTGGCAACTTCATTATTTTGTCGATTTAAGTGATACTGAAAATGTAGCTACAGATAAATTATTAAACTTATATTCATAGCACATAATAAGAAAAAATTGAAATATTCAATGTTCGTTCAGATGATATTTGGAAATATTAACAGGGTAAGCCGTTAAGTAAAGAATAAAAAAGGAGCATACAAATAAAGTATGCTCAAAAAAAGATAGGTTTTATGAGTGGAGAATCTCCATACGATAATATATGCGCATTTCATTAATATGTGTAAAATATCAACAAAATATCAACAGAATATCAATTAATGAGTTATTTTAGTTTTTTTATGAAGTCATGTTTTGTGAAATGAAAAAGAGCCGTTTCTTTTGAAAGATGCGGCTCTTTTTATTATTTTGTTATCGTACTGTTCGAAATGATAAATCATAAAATTATACGATTAACAATTTGATAATGATCGGACTTCAGTTATATATTTCTTGAAGTCTGGATATTGAGATACAGTTTGGCAGGTAGGGGTGAGTAGTTGATTAATTAAAGATACATTTGAAATTACTTCGTTACAAGGACCATAGAATGTAACTTTTAGCTTTGAATTCGGTGGAACTTTGAATACGATAGGGATTTTTTTCATTAAATAAACTCCTTACATAACAGAGGTTATATGTTTATTTCCTTTTAATTAGGAAGACATATTAATATAATATGTAATTTTTATTGTAGTTGATTATTACATATACTGTATGAGTTGATGTAATTTCTATTACGTATCAAAATAGTGTTGTGAAAAAATATATATCATGTTTATAAAAAGCTTAAGAACAGACTAATATGAGGGAATAAGCGTTAATTAACTTGTCTTTATATAATAAATTGTAAAAAGGCAGCTTTTTTAGCTGCCTTTTTACAGGGAGATTGAAAAATCTTGGAGGTCATTCATGAGTATAAGCAAAAATTGCTTATATGTAGTATGTACATTATTTATAGTTTTATCCCAATACTTAGTATGAAATAAACGCAAGTTTATCGTTTACAAATGAAAAAAAGAAGGACTTATTTATTATGGATAAAAAGAAATTATTTGGTTTTAAAAAATGATGAAAATATATTTATTTGTCTTATAGAAGCTTGCTATTAGGCGTATGGGTCTAGCAATAAAACAAGCTTTGAATAGGATAATAAAAAGGAGTTGATTAGTAATGGGTTATATTGTAGATATTTCGAAATGGAATGGAAATATTAATTGGGATATTGCAGCTTCTCAGCTAGATTTAGTTATTGCTAGAGTTCAAGATGGTTCGAATACGGTCGATTTTATGTATCAAGGTTATGTGAAAGAAATGAAGAAACGTAGTATCCCATTTGGGAATTATGCATTTTGCCGTTTTATATCTATTTCAGATGCAAAAAAAGAAGCGCAAGATTTTTGGAATCGTGGCGATAAAAACGCTAAATTTTGGGTGGCAGATGTAGAAGTTCAAACAATGGTAGATATGCAAGGCGGGACTCAAGCATTTATTGATGAATTACGCCGATTAGGTGCAAAAAAAATTGGTTTATATGTAGGACATCACACGTATGTATCATTTGGAGCTCGCAATATTGATGCTGATTTTATTTGGATTCCTCGTTATGGAGGGAATAAACCAGCATATCCTTGTGATATTTGGCAATATACTGATTCAGGAAATGTTCCTGGTATTGGAAAATGTGATTTGAATCAATTAATTGGGAATAAAAATCTTTCTTGGTTTATAGGTTCAAATCAAACAAATCAATCTAGTATTGGAGACAGTAAGCAACCAAATGGAATTGGTATTGCAGTTTCAAAATATGATGATGGATACGGAATTAATTTATATGAAAATCCTGCGAATCCGCAATTTATAGGAAGACTTACGAAAAAAATCCCATATTTAATCTATAAGGGTTATTGGGGAGGTGGCGAAAAAGATATGATTTGTTTAGGTGGTGAACAACAGTGGGCTAAGTTAGAACATTTTAATGTACAATGGTTTTATGCATATTCAAAGTACACACCTGGATATGAAATTAGAACGTACGATGGGCCAAACGGGAATGATACAGGTGCGGTCGATGGGAAGGTCCCTTATCGTATTTGGAATCGTCAAGATGGATATATAGATATAGGTGGGAACAAATGGATCAAAGAAGAACATGTGCAGATTAAATGATGTTAAAAAGTCGGCTTTATGCCGGCTTTTTTATTTAATAAAGCTTGTCTCTGGCATGAAGAGAAATACTTGCAGAAAACACATTGATTTCACAATAGCGCTGTATAGTTCCTAATATACATTTATCAAAGTGAGGTATTTGAATTGAAAAAGAAAAAGCTATTTATGGGAACTATTATTGCATGTGTGGCGCTCACATTGTCTGCGTGTGGTTCCTCAGAAAATGTTGCAACATCAAAAGTAGGAAACGTGACAGAGAAAGAGTTAAGTAAAGAATTAAGGCAAACATATGGAAAAAGTACTTTATCTCAAATGATGTTAAATAAGGCATTGCTAGATAAATATAAAGTTTCAGATGAAGAAGCTAAAAAACAAGTAGAAGCAGCGAAGGAACAAATGGGTGACAAGTTTAAAGTGGCTTTAGAGCAAGTAGGATTAAAGAATGAAGATGAATTAAAAGAGAGAATGAAGCCAGAAATTGCACTTGAGAAAGCGATTAGAGCGACTGTCACAGATAAAGATGTGAAAGATAACCATAAACCTGAAATGAAGGTAAGTCACATTTTAGTGAAAGATGAAAAAACTGCGAAAGAAGTAAAAGAGAAAATAAATAATGGTGAAGATTTTACTGCTTTAGCGAAACAGTATTCGGAAGATACTGGTTCAAAGGAACAGGGCGGAGAAATCGCTGGTTTTGCTCCTGGTCAAACTGTGAAAGAGTTTGAGGAAGCTGCATATAAATTAGATGCAGGACAAGTAAGTGAGCCAATAAAAACATCTTATGGTTATCATATAATAAAAGTGACGGATAAAAAAGAATTGAAACCATTTGATGAAGTAAAAGATACGATTCGAAAAGATTTAGAACAACAAAGACTGCAAGATGCGACAGGTAAATGGAAACAACAAGTAATCAATGATCTATTGAAAGAAGCAGATATTAAAGTAACAGATAAAGAATTTAAAGATACATTTAAATTCTTAGATGAGAAATAAGGTTTAGAAGAAAAACAGAGATTTAGCATAATGCTATATTTCTGTTTTTTTGTTTTCAATAGAAAAGGGAACTCATATAGAGTTCCCTTTTCGCGTTAGTGTGTGAGTTATAAATAGATAGTAAGACAATACAATATTACATTTAAATATTAAGAATTACAATAGGAAAATTTGGATGTAGATAAAAGGAATAAGCAATTAAATTCGCAAAATGTTGAAATGATAATGTTTTAGTTAATTAATTTTGTTAAATATAAACTAAATATATTTTCTTGGAGAGTGAATTGAGGACATAATTTAAAGAATGGTACATATCATATTTATTGGAGTATAAATTAACTTTATAGGAAGTGACATGTTGAACATTTAGTACAAGAGGATGTTCTTAATGATGATAAGAATTATTTATCCCGCTATTTGTGGGAGTCTTACTGCTCGTAAAAGCCCGATTGGTGAAGGCTAATAATCAGTGGGTGATGGACAAAACCCCCACTGATTATTAGCCTTCACTTTATTAAAATAGGATGAATATTTTTATATTTACTAGATTATTAAATTAATTTGGGGGAGAATATATGAAAGTTATTTTTAAGAGAGAAGGCGGAGGGGAAATTTTTGAATCATCTAATGAAAATATAAGCGTTCTATTAGCTGTATTAAAAGAAACAAAAGGGATAAAGATTGGGATGGTTGAGTATGAAGTATTAGAATATAAACTGGAATATTATCGGAATCCGAAAAAAACAGAAACAGAGAGAGAATTACATATTATAATGCAACCCAAGCATATTCAATAAAGAAAGTGAAAAATTGATGAGTGTGAATCTTACTGCCTACAAATAGCAGGATAAATGGTAGTAATTGTCGATATGTATGAAACTTATGAGGAATGAATTGTTTTACATCATAAGTTTCTAAAGCTTTGTGAGTTCGTTCATAATAAAAGTGTATGCTTTTGTTGAAGGATGGTTAATGAGATATAGCTGAAATTTGTATTCCAGAAAGAACGTTAGTTAGGATAGAAAAGTAAAATTAGAAATATAATTAGTTCAATAAAAGCGACTTCACATTAGGTGGAGTCGCTTTTATTGTTGCTACACGTATTCTATGATGCGATAGGAAGTGCAAAGAAATTTGATTAATAAAAGGGAGTAATAAATGAGTATGAATAAACTTCATATATTAAAGTTGCATTTTGTTTGAAAAATTTACATGTTGCACTTCCGTAAGAACGTTCGTTCGTGTATAATTAGAACGAATGTTCTTTCGAAGTGGAGATGTCTACAAATTCATAAATAGTTTTGAATTGGAAAGCTACGCTACATATAAATAAGAGATGGATAAAGAATGAAGCGATAAGGCTTCTAACCGCAAGGACTGCGGAGATAGCCTAATAAATTAGAGTTCGATAGAACTCTTTACTTAGGAATCCCCCACTTCTAAACGAAGTGAAAGTGGGGTAGTTCAAGAATGGATAGATATAGAAAATTGAGGAGTAAAGAAAATGAATTATGTAAAGATACAGGAAAAAGGAAGAGAGTGGGTTCCGTTTACAGTAATGTCGGAACAATTATTAAGTATGAAAAAAATTATTGGAGAGAAATTAAAAGTTCAAAGACCGCTAATAACAAATGAAGCGAAAGACAGCATTTCAGACAAATTATTAACTTCATTATTGTCTGAAGAAGAGATGTTAGTGACATATTTTGAAGAAGGATACATACTTACGAGTTATATGACAGTGGTTCATATAAATCCAATTCAACAAATTGTAAAATGTACAGATGCATTTTATAAAACATATATATTTTCTGCAATGGACATAATTGATGTAACCTAAAAGAAGCTGAATTTTGAAGTTTAGCTTCTTTAATTTATCTAGCTATTTACGGACAGGCAGATTCACACCTCAAAATTCGGCTGTGAGTCAGGCTACCTGTAAAAACTTAATTTTTTGAAGAGGTGAAGAACTAAATGAAAAAGCAGCTAGCTGCAAGCTAGCTGCTTAGTCCCAGGGAAAGGGAGAAAAAGATTGGCACTCAAAAAATCAATGATAGCTGTGTATCAGCCTGAGTATAGTATAGACAAATTTTAAAATGTTATACAAAAATGATTACAGAGCTGTTTAAGCCGTACCAACTTGGTTTTGATCTGCTAGATCAGAATCAAATGTATTAGTCGCGCTAACCCCACTAAAAGTGTTCACTACGAAACCAACGTTAGATGCGCCAGAGCCGTTATAAGCTTTCGTATTCTCTTTTGGAGAAACATTGTAGAAATCACCTAAGTTGAAAGATCCGTTACTATTTTGTACAACTAAATTCCCAACAACTGAGGGCATAATTTTCACCTGCTTTATAAGTAATTGTTTGCATTACTATATGAAGGTATAGTCTAATTGGTTCATTTGACAAATATTCCGGAATAGAAAAATGTTTGAAGCTTTGTTTAATCAATCGAGCAAAAAGTATGTTAAAATTAATGAAGAGCTGAATTTTAAAAATAATAAATTTGAATAATTCATATATATGGAATTAAAGGAGGCAAAATGTAATGGATAATGTTATAAAAACAGTGGATTTAACAGATGCAGAATCAAGTAAACTTGTTGCTTATATTTATAGTAATGATGTCACATTGATCGAAAAAGCATTTTGTCCTAATGAAATAAAATTAAAGTTTAATGAAATAGCAATTTTATCGGCAATTAAAACCGCATATATTACGAAAGTATCTATAAGGAAAGAACTTGAAGCAATTTTTCACGATACAGGCGTTTTATTAGTAAAGCAAAATGTTGAAAGGAATAGTATTCAATCTATAACAATGCATTTTGAGCAATTTAAAAAGTTGCAAAATGAGATTGAGAATTTAAATAAAAGTATGTTATAAGACTAGGTGGAAATTTATTGATAGAGGTGGGCTCTGTTAAGTTGAAAAAGTGGATTGAAAAGTATTTGGATAAATCGAACCGTAAACATAAATATACTTTCATTAAGGTGTAACCTATATTTATCGATGTGAGAAATGTAGGGAATAGAAGATACAATTTAAAAATAATAACGATACAAACAAAAAGAGTAACTATGATGGTTACTCTTTTTGTTTGTAATATGTAATATCAAAAATACTTCTAAAGTATGAAATGAATTGATACTTAAGTGAGAAGTTGAATAAAAATAAAAAGAGTAATATTAATGGAAAGGAGGAGATGAAGTTGGAGCGAAACGACATTGGGAAACTTGTAATTATTACTGGAGTAACGCAAGGGTTAGGACGTGCAATGGTTGATAGGTTTCATGAATTGGGGTGGAATATAGCAGGGTGTGGACGCTCCAAAAATAAAATTGAAGAGCTTAATAAATATTACGGTGCTTCACATGATTTTCAAATAATTGATGTTTCAAATCATCACCAAGTTAGTAAATGGGCAAGTCGTATTCTTAATAAGTATAGGGCTCCCGATATGTTAATAAATAATGCATCGATTGTTAATCAAAATGCACCTCTATGGAAAGTTACCGCACAAGAATTTGAAAGTGTAATGAGTGTAAATGTGAACGGGGTAGTAAATGTCATTAGGGCGTTCGTCCCGGCGATGATAGCTAGGAAAGAAGGAATTATTATTAACATGAGCTCTAGTTGGGGAAGAGAAGGCGAGGCTGAACTTGCGCCATATTGTGCCTCGAAGTTTGCTGTTGAAGGTATCACACAGTCAATGGCAATGGAACTGCCAAATGGTATGGCAGTAGTTGCTCTAGATCCAGGTGGCAGTATTAGCACTCCAATGCTTCACTTATGTGCACCTCAATATGTAAAAGAATCTCCTACACCTGAAATGTGGTCACATAAAGCAATTCATTATATATTAAATATATCAATAGATAAAAACGGTGAGTCATTGACATGTCCGGCATACATTCATTGAGAAACTCCTTGTCAAAAAGAGCGCCTGAAAGGTGCTCTTTTGTATTATTAGTACATTATGTGATGCACAAAATTACATATGAAAAATAGAATAATGAATTAAAGGTGATATTTGTTTGTTTTGAATGGACTAGAAAATTTAAATATAGGTGATGGGAAATGAACCTACGCGATTTAGAATTGACAGGAGCCTGGTTTCAAGTAGGAGGAAATCTTATAGCAGCAATTGGAACAACTAGAGGGTTTGCAGGGGAAGGAAAGATTGAGTCGGATCTCGTTATTGTAGGGAGTTCATTACAAGCTCTCGGATATATATTACAAATTATAGCAACTAATGATGTGAAAGATGAAGATAAATGTGAGAAGCAAGAGGTAACTATAGATAATAAAAATAAAGCGCTAGCGAAAACGGGGATTGAGTTATTAGCTTTAGGTAATATTTCAAATGTAATAGGAACGTATTTTAATCTCAATGAACAAATGAAAGAAAATGATTTCCTTATAATTACTGGAAATAGTTTGCAATCAATTGGCGCTTTTTTAGGAGTAGAAGTAGCATTGAATGAGATAAATGGAATACAGTGGATTATCGTATTAGGGAATTCAATGCAAAGTTTAGGTGCGGGATTACAAGCATATGAAGGTATTAAAAATATACCAAAAGAAGAAAAGGGAAAAGAAGACAGTAATATAGATAAAGAAGATCAACGTATAATAGGGCTAATAGGTATTTGGATACAGGCAATAGGTACTGTAATTTCAGCAATTGGATTAACCGAAATAGTAGAGGAACAACGATTGGAATCTAAGAAAAGGTGATGAAATACTCATTTCAATGAAGTTTGGAGTATTTCAATTTTAGAAGTAGGACAAGATGGATGTGTTAATTGTTTTTGTAGGCTTTTTCATAGAGGCGTAGAATATACATATAAATGAACAGCTGAAAATAACTTGTTAACGTTAGTGAGAGGCTTCTCATTTAGTTATACTATTATATGTGATTTTTGTAATGATGAGTTCTTATATACGCTTTTAGAAATAACATGATTTCATAGGTTTGATAGTGTAGGAGATGGATGGGGAAGAATCGAAAAATAAACATTAAGGAGTTTTTCAGACATGATGTATTTATTAGCAATTTTACTTCCGCCGGTAGCTGTTTTATTTTGCGGAAAGCCGTTTCAAGCGATTATTAATTTCATTTTAACCTTAATTTTTTGGGTTCCAGGAGCGATACACGCAGTTCTTGTCGTACATGATAAAAAAGCCGACAGGCGACTTAAGAAACAAGTTCAAGCGTATGATGAAATTAATAAAAGAAATAGAAGGTAAATTGCGATTGACATACAAAAAAGAAAGGGGATTTGATTCGCCTTTCTTTTTTGTATGTCAATCAAGTTTAAATTTTAGTATAGCGGTAAGAATTTTTAATATAAGTATTATGATAATAACTTTTAGAGTGTGCGTTTAATAAACCGGTGTAAATGCTTTCTGGCACATTAAAGAAATCATACATACCATTCTTTAGTTGAATACGTAAAATCATAGAAAAAGGATTATAGCCAACAGCAACTAATTTTTTTGAAATAACGGGAGATAGCTCCATCATTACGCAACTCCTTATTTTTCATTTTAGATGGTTTCTTGTAGAGAAGGGGATTGTCGTGTTGAAATCCTAATAATTAAAGGAGTATTATACTTATATGCAATATATTAAATGTTTGTTATACGTAATTATAAGGAAGTTCACACGAAGTACATATCGTTGTGCTATTTTTATTTCACCTTTGATTTATAAATAAGAAAATATTGACCATTTGAAAAAAAGGTATATTATTTATACGAGGTATTAAAAATTCACTTCTTACATTCTATGCTTTAAGGGGCAGTATTATTAGAAAAAATAGAAGTGAAAATAGTTTGTATAAGAAGTATTCTAAAATGTATAATCTGTGAATTGGGAAAATATTGAATGCTCCAGGTCAATATACTTTCTTGATTAAATGTATTTGGGAAAGTGACCTCAATATTTTCAAGTAAATCAACGGGAGAATTGAAAGGCAGGAGAAAGTAACATGTCAGAAAATTATCGTTCTCGAGAGGAGCGAAGACAAGTTCAAAAGAAAAAACAGCCAGCTTCTAAAAAAACAAAACCAAAAGGTAAAACATCGTTTTTTCGTAAATTTTTAATCAGTTGTTTACTACTTGGTATTGTAGGTTTAGTGGCAGGGGTTGCTACCTTTTTCGTAATGATTAAGGATGCACCAAAACTTGAGAAAGCAAAACTTGTTAATCCGTTATCCTCAAAAATTTATGATAAAGACGGGAATTTGGTATATGAATATGGGAAAGAAAAGCGGACGAATGTTACGTATGATCAAATCCCTAAATTGGTAGAAAATGCATTTTTAGCAACAGAAGATTCGCGTTTTTATGAGCATAGCGGAGTAGATTTTAAAGGTACTGCTCGTGCAGTTTTAGTTAGTCTTAAGGGAGATTACGGTTCACAAGGTGGAAGTACGATAACGCAGCAAGTTATTAAAAACTACTTCTTATCGATGGAAAAAACATCAAAACGTAAAGTTCAGGAAATATATTTAGCGTATAAGTTAGAACAACAGTATTCAAAACATGAAATTTTAGAGATGTATTTAAATAAAATTAATTTAGGTAATCGTTCATATGGAATCGCAACAGCAGCACAAAACTACTACGGTAAAGAATTGAAAGATTTAACATTACCAGAAGTTGCGATGCTAGCTGGCTTACCAAAAGCACCGAATAACTATGACCCAACGAAAAAAGAAAATGTTCAAAGGGCAACAGAAAGAAGAAATACTGTACTAGGATTAATGAATCGACATGGTTATATTACAAAGGCAGAAATGGAAGAAGCATCGAAAGTACCAGTGGATAAAAATATTAAGAGTGCAGCTGAACTACAAGCGATGCCACATACTGCATTTATGGATGCAGTTGTGAAAGAAGTAGAAAAAGAAATACCAGATGTTAATATTGGGTCTGACGGTTTAGAAATTTATACAACTTTGGATCCAAAAGCGCAAGATTTTGCTGATCAGCTTTTAAATGCAAATATTATTAATTATCCAAACGATAAGTTCCAAGGTGCTTTCACATTTATGGATACGAAAACTGGAGAAGTTCGCGCTATAGGTAGTGGGCGCGGTGAAAATAAAGCAGTATTTAAAGGACATAATATGGCGATTGAATTAGATCGTGCAGCTGGTTCAACGATGAAGCCAATCTTTGATTATGCACCGGCTATTGAATATTTAAAATGGGCTACGTATCATCAAATCGATGACTCTCCATTTAAGTATTCAACTGGCCAAGAAGTGAGAAATGCAGATAGAAGTCATTTAGGGCCAATCTCAATGCGTGAAGCACTAACAAAGTCACGTAATATCCCAGCTATTAAAACAGCTAAAGAGGTAGGTATTAGTAAATCGAAAGAGTTCTCTGAGAAATTAGGTATTACATTTAATGTAGCACCGACAGAATCAACAGCGATCGGTACAAATGAAGCGTCACCAACTGAAATTGCAGGTGCTTATGCGGCATTTGGGAATGACGGTAAGTATACGAAGCCGCATTTTGTTAAGAAAGTAGTTTATCCAGACGGCAAGTCACAAAGTTTTGGACAAAAACCAAAACCAGTTATGGCGGATTCTACAGCATATATGATTACTGATATGCTTCGTTCTGTAGTTACATCAGGTACTGGTACATCGGCAAATGTGGCCTCTTTAGATGTAGCTGGTAAAACAGGTACAACTAACTATTCTTCAAAACAACTAGCACAATATGGAATTCCAGAAAGTGCAACTCGTGATAGTTGGTTTGCAGGATATACACCGCAATATACGATGGCAGTATGGACTGGATATACGAAAGATGGTAAAGACGAGTATATTAGTAGTAAAAATACGAAAATTGCACAGTTGATCTTTAAAGAAATGATGAGAAAGATGGCTACAGATAAATCACGCTTTAAAATGCCAAGTAGTGTTATTCAAGAAGGTAGTGAATTGCGTATAAAAGGTGAAAAACGTGATTCATCTCCAAATACTAGCGTACCGGATACAACGGAACAACCAAAACAAGATCAACAGCAAAAAACTGAAGAAGAGAAAAATCAAGAGGAATTAAAGAAACAGGAAGAACTTAAGAAACAAGAAGAGCAAAAGAAACAAGATGAACTTAAGAAGCAAGAAGAGCAAAAGAAACAAGATGAACAGAATAAGCAAAATGAACAAAACAATGGAAATGGTCAAGGAACTCCAAATCCACCAACTAATGGAGGTGACCAAGGAACTCCAAATCCACCAACCACTGGAGGTGGCCAAGGAACTCCAAATCCACCAACCACTGGAGGGGGTCAGGGAACTCCAAATCCGCCAACCACTGGAGGTGGCCAAGGAACTCCAAATCCACCAACCACTGGAGGTGGCCAAGGAACTCCAAATCCACCAACCACTGGAGGTGGCCAAGAAACTCCAACCCCACCAACTACTGGCGGGAACACAGGAGAGGCTCCTTCCAATAATGGACAATAAATAATGCATTTTAAAAGCACCGAAGGTACCGGGAAAAACGGTTTCTTTGGTGCTTTTTGTATTATAAAGAGTAATATTATTTTTAAATATTAAAAGTACCATAGAAATTTTGAAAGTAAATTGATGGGAAATGATAAAAAATTTGAGTTGGCGGTATTGGATAACTAGGGCCATAAAAAGTAGTACTACTTGGGTGTGTACCATGATGCCAAAATGAAGGGGTGACTTGGTCAGTCGATTGATATTGTTGCCAAGCGGCAGGAAGTTCGATACCAACATCAGAACTAGCTGTATGAACGACAGGAACATGTATTGAGGGAGCTGATGGGACAACGGCGGTTATTCTTGGTGATACCCACATGAAAACGATCACTCCTAAGTTTAATAATAAAATAGTATATTCTTCTAAAACATATAAAGGTACATATATAGGTTTTTTGCTTAAAACATAGGCATAAAGTCGTAAGACCAACTTAAATTGATGGTAGACCATTTATTATGAAAAGATACGTCTATTAGCGGAGGGCAAGGGAACATGAAAAATATACAATTGATGTGTTGATTGTAATATTTTACGTGTTTATGGAGGGATTTTAATGGAACGATTATGGACGAAATCATTTATACAAATGACTATCGCGATGTTATTTTTATTTACGGGGTTTTATTTACTTGTTCCAACGCTCCCGCTCTTTATTAAAGAGATTGGTGGAAATGAATCGCAAGTTGGACTGATGATGGGAATGTTTACAATAGCGGCAGTTGTAATACGACCGATTATTGGAGGTATGTTAGATCAATATGGTAGAAGATCTTTTATTATTTTCGGACTCATATTTTTTGGGATAACGATGTATTCGTATAATTTAGCATCGACTATTGTCCTTTTAGCTGTTTTACGCGTTATTCACGGAGTGACGTGGGCTGTTTCTACAACAGCAGTTGGAACAGCGATAACTGATATTATTCCAGATTCACGTCGTGGTGAAGGGATGGGCTGGTATGGCATGGCGATGACAATCGCGATGGCAATTGGCCCGATGATTGGATTATGGGTTGTACAAAATTATTCATTTCATGGTCTATTCTTGTTAGCAACTCTTTTATCCTTTATGGCAGTCGTATTATCGTTAATAACGAAAATGCCATTCACGCCACAAAAAGAAAAAGGGAAAATTCAGCTGTTTGAAAAATCCGTTTTATCAATAACGGTTGTTGTTTTCTTTTTATCATTTGCATATGGAGGAATAACAACATTTTTACCGTTATTCGCGTCATCAATTGATGTGAATCCTGGGACATTCTTTCTTGTATATGCAATTGCTTTAACAATTGTACGACCTATTTCAGGAAAACTATTAGATAAGTATGGAGAAGTTTTTATCATACTTCCGGCACTATGTATTACTATTTTAGCGATAGTTGTACTAACGATTTCAAATGGTTTGATAGGTGTAATGATTGCAGCGGCATTATATGGTGTTGGATTCGGTTCAGCACAGCCCGCTTTACAAGCAGCGATGCTGACAATTGTTGATCCTAGTAAAAGAGGAGTTGCTAACGCTTCATTCTTTACCGCTTTTGATTTAGGTATTGGATTAGGTGCGATTTTACTTGGAGTTGTTTCACAAATGTTTGGTTACCGTATTTTATTCGCAGGTAGTGCAATTTCAGGATTAATAGCTTTAATTATATTTGTCATTTTTGTAAAACAACGATTAGGCAAAAAAGATTTTGCGTAAACAGGAAGAGCGAAGATGAAAATTTCAATTGAACATGATGCTCGACGATGCTTTAAGGAAGAATTGCGTATAAAGCATGATGAATCTATTTGATGTATTGTAAGGTACGGAGGAAATAGCTCAATTCAGCCCGGATATTCTTTAGGGATTGTTTCTGAGAAATCAGTTCGGGAAATAGTGTCAGTTGAGAAAGACGGTAGTTTATTTTTATAGATTTTGATGATCTTTCGTACTTTCAAAACTATGAATTAGTTGTAAGCTGTCGTAAAGAAACGGAAGAAATTTAATTTAATTATGTAAAATAATAATTTTATTAAAAATAAATAAATTTTATATAAGAATTATATTTATGGGAATATGAAATAAATATTATAAAAAACCGAGCTGTGTATGAGTGCAGCTCGGTTTTTTATGTTTGTTGAAGAAAAAGGGATTAAAGGTATATTTAGTGGGATTATATAGATAATTGTTATATTTCGTTTTAAAAAATTGTAAAAGGATGTCTGTCCTTTCTTTATAAAAGATGAAAGTTATTTTTGAAAAATTGTATTATTACATCGGTAAAAGTATAGGAAACTTATCATTATAAAATAAATTGAAATCTTCTAAAAACTCTGATACATTGAAATAGAAATGTAGTTTCATATTATTGTAAAGGCTTACAGTTATGTGCACGAAGATCTATTAGGATTGGAGGAAATAATGATGAAAGCTGAAGAAAAATTTTCCCCGGGATTAGATGGTGTAGTAGCAGCGGAAACGAAAATTTCGTTTCTTGACACAGTAAAAGGTGAAATTGTAATTCAAGGGTATGATTTAATCGAACTCTCAAAAACAAAAGAGTATTTAGACATTGTGCACCTTTTATTAGAAGAACGTTTACCGAATGAGGATGAGAAAGCAACAATTGAAAAGAAATTAAAAGAAGAATATGCAGTGCCAGAAGGTGTATTCAATGTTCTAAAGGCATTGCCTAAGGAAACGCATCCTATGGATGGGCTACGTACAGGTGTGTCTGCATTAGCTGGTTACGATAGTGATATCGAAAACCGCTCGTTAGAAGTGAATAAAAGTCGAGGATACAAGCTTTTAAGTAAAGTGCCAAATATTGTAGCGAATAGCTACCATATTTTAAATAATGAGGGACCAATTGAGCCTCTTCAAGAATTGTCATATAGTGCGAATTTCTTCTATATGTTAACTGGAAAGAAACCAACTGAACTTGAAGAGAAAATCTTTGATTGTTCCCTTGTTTTATATAGTGAACATGAAATGCCAAACTCTACATTTACAGCACGCGTTATTGCTTCAACGCAATCCGACTTATACGGCGCTTTAACAGGAGCAATTGCATCCTTAAAAGGAAGTCTTCATGGCGGTGCGAATGAAGCGGTTATGTACATGCTTTTAGAAGCTGGTAATGTTGAGAAATTTGAAGAGTTATTACAGAAGAAACTATATAACAAAGAAAAAATTATGGGCTTTGGACACCGTGTTTATATGAAAAAGATGGATCCAAGAGCACTTATGATGAAGGAAGCATTAAAGCAGTTATGTGATGTGAAAGGCGATTATACACTATATGAAATGTGTGAAGCTGGAGAAAAAATTATGGAGAAGGAAAAAGGAATTTATCCGAATCTTGATTATTATGCTGCTCCAGTATATTGGATGCTTGGTATTCCAATTCAACTTTACACACCAATCTTCTTTAGTTCTAGAACAGTAGGGCTATGTGCACACGTAATTGAGCAACATGCGAACAATCGTTTGTTCCGTCCACGTGTAAATTATATTGGCGAGCGACATGCATTTAGTAAATAAAAACAACTGGGGAGTTGTTAGCGCCGCCCGCCAGATGGGTGTTTGACCGACACCCATCATTAATAATAACGAATTTTCGACAGAAAGGGAAGAATAGCATGATTAAAACAAATGAAATTAAACAAAAAGATGCATTATTAGAAGAAATTACGGACTATGTATTAAATAAAGAGGTTACAAGTGCAGAGGCATTCAGTACGGCTCGCTACGTATTACTTGATACACTTGGATGTGGAATTTTAGCACTACAATACCCAGAGTGTACGAAATTATTAGGACCAGTTGTACCAGGAACAATCGTGCCAAATGGTACACGTGTACCAGGAACATCTTATGTGCTAGATCCAGTAAAAGGCGCATTTAATATCGGATGTATGATCCGTTGGTTAGACTATAACGATACTTGGCTTGCAGCAGAGTGGGGACATCCATCTGATAACTTAGGCGGAATTTTAGCAGTTGCAGATTATATTAGCCGCGTTCGTATTTCAGAAGGAAAAGAACCATTAAAAGTACGTGAAGTACTAGAAATGATGATTAAAGCACATGAAATTCAAGGTGTACTTGCTTTAGAAAACAGTTTAAACCGTGTTGGTCTTGATCACGTATTATACGTAAAAGTAGCGACGACTGCAGTAGTTGCAAAAATGCTTGGCGGAACGCGTGAGGAAATCTTTAATGCATTATCACATGCGTGGATTGATAATTCTAGTCTTCGTACATATCGTCATGCTCCAAATACAGGTTCACGTAAATCATGGGCAGCAGGTGATGCGACGAGTCGCGGTGTTCATCTTGCAATGACTGCATTAAAAGGTGAAATGGGTTACCCAACGGCATTATCTGCACCAGGATGGGGATTCCAAGATGTGTTATTTAACAAGCAAGAATTAAAATTAGCAAGACCGCTAGAATCTTATGTAATGGAAAATGTATTATTCAAAGTGTCATTCCCAGCAGAATTCCATGCACAAACAGCTGCAGAATGTGCAGTGAAATTACATCCGGAACTTAAAGAAAGATTAGATGAAATTGATCGTATTACAATTACAACTCATGAGTCAGCAATTCGTATTATCGATAAAGAAGGTCCATTAAATAACCCAGCTGATCGCGATCACTGCCTACAATACATTACGGCAATAGGTTTATTAAAAGGAGATATCGTTGCGGATGATTATGAGGATGTAGTAGCGAATGATCCACGTGTAGATGAATTACGTAATAAGATGGTTGTTGTTGAAAATAAACAGTACAGTTTAGATTACCTTGACCCGAACAAGCGCTCAATCGCCAATGCTGTTCAAGTTCATTTTAAAGATGGTACTGTAACAGAAAATGTGGAATGTGAATACCCACTTGGCCACCGTTTCCGTAGAGACGAAGCAATTCCAAAAGTTGTTCGAAAATTCACTGCAAATATGGCAGGTCATTATTCTAGTAAGCAACAAGAAAAAATCCATGAAGCTTGTCTAAATGAAGAAAAACTAGAAAATATGAATGTAAACGAATTTGTAGATCTATTCTTAATTTAATAATAGGGGGAATTTAGAATGGCTTGGGTTGTGAATAAACAGTCGACACAAGAGGAGCTTACGAATCGCTTCCGAGCTTTAGTAGAAGCAAATGAAATTTTGCAAATTCCGGGTGCTCATGATGCAATGGCGGCTCTTGTTGCGAAAAATACAGGTTTTTCAGCTCTATATTTATCGGGAGCTGCTTACACTGCAAGTAAAGGACTACCAGATTTAGGAATTGTGACGTCTACTGAAGTAGCAGAGAGAGCAAGGGATCTAGTTAGAGCTACAGATTTACCAGTTCTTGTTGATATTGATACAGGATTTGGTGGAGTACTAAACGTAGCGAGGACAGCTGTAGAAATGGTGGAAGCGAAAGTTGCGGCTGTTCAGATTGAAGATCAACAATTACCAAAGAAATGTGGACATTTAAATGGTAAGAAACTTGTTACTACAGAAGAATTAGTTCAAAAAATTAAAGCGATTAAAGAAGTTGCGCCAAGTTTATATATTGTAGCACGCACAGATGCTCGCGGCGTGGAAGGATTAGATGCAGCGATTGAAAGAGCGAATGCATATGTAAAAGCAGGGGCAGATGCAATATTCCCAGAAGCGCTTCAATCGGAAGAAGAATTCCGTTTATTTACTAGCAAAGTGAATGCACCTTTACTAGCAAATATGACTGAGTTCGGAAAAACACCATATTATAGTGCAGAGGAATTTGTGAATATGGGCTTCCAAATGGTAATTTATCCTGTAACTTCACTTCGTGTTGCTGCAAAAGCATATGAGAATGTGTTTACGCTAATTAAGGAAACAGGTTCTCAAAAAGATGCACTTTCTAATATGCAAACGAGAAGTGAATTATATGAAACAATTTCATATCATGACTTTGAAGAGTTAGATACTGGAATTGCAAAAACAGTATTATCTGAAGATCAATAGGTAGAAGGATTTAGGCGATGAAAATACATCTTTGGCAAAACGAACTGCTTGATGTGAAAAATCATCGCCTTCTGTTTTCAATAATAAGATATTCCACTCATCGTAGACGAGCATATGCAAAGATCAACGAAGGCCGAAATGATAGGGGGATTCAGATGGAGAAAACGAAGTTACCATGGGATGAATTTTTTTCACTCAATAAAGATGTGAACAATACTTTCTTTACACCTGAAGATTTTTCAGGGGATGAAGATTTAATTGCAAAAACGACAGAACAATTCGTTAAACAAGAAATTGTCCCGCAAATTGAGAACATTGAACAACATAACTATAAAGTTTCTCGTCAATTATTTGAGAAAGCTGGGGAACTTGGATTATTAGGCATTGAGGTACCAGAAGATTATGGCGGGTTCGAGTTAGGAAAGGCTGTCTCAGGTCTTGTAGCAGAAAAAATGGGTTACGCTGGTGCTTTTAGCGTCTCTTTTAATATACACGCAGGTGTTGGTACGTTGCCTTACATATATTACGGAACGAAAGAACAAAAAGAAAAGTATTTGCCGAAAATCGCATCAGGAGAATGGATTGGTGCTTATGCTTTAACTGAGCCAAATGCTGGTTCTGATGCATTAAGTGCAAAAACGAGTGCAGTATTGAATGAAGATGGTACTGCTTGGAAGTTGAATGGTGAGAAGCAGTGGATTACAAATGCTCATATGGCAGATGTATACGTTGTTTTTGCGAAGACAAATAAAGGAATGACAGCGTTTATTGTCGAAAGAACATGTGAAGGTGTATCAATAGGATTAGAAGAAAAGAAGATGGGGATTAAAGGTTCTTCAACGGCGACGCTTATTTTAGAAGATGTTGTCATCCCTGCTGAAAATATTTTAGGGGAAGTTGGGAAAGGGCATCACGTAGCTCTTAATATTCTTAACTTCGCTAGACTAAAACTTGCTTTTGGAAATATTGGAACAGCAAAACAAGCAATCGGTTTATCAGTTCAATATGGAAAAGAGCGAAAACAGTTCCAAACGGAATTAGTAGATTTTACGATGATTCAAGAGAAAATTGCCAATATGATTATTTCTACATATGGAGCAGAAAGTGCAGCTTACCGTACAGCGGGTGTAATTGATGAAGCAATTCATGAGAGTGATGAAGATCTTATGAAAAAAATGTCCCAATTTGCAATTGAATGTGCACTGAATAAAGTAAACGCTTCTGAAACACTTGCTTATATCGTAGATGAAGCTGTACAAATTCATGGTGGTTACGGTTATATGCAAGAATACGAAGTAGAACGATTATATCGTGATGCTAGGATTAGTCGTATTTTTGAAGGAACGAATGAAATTAATAGATTAACAGTTGCAAAAATGTTAATGAAGCAAATCGAGCAAATAGAAGATGCTGAAGTAGAAATTGATGTAGCAAATGTAGAAAGAAACCATCGTTACATTTTATTAGCGAAAAAATTGTTGAAACAATCTTTGAAAACGCTCTCTAAAACTCCAGGTTTAAAAATTGAGCAAGAGCAAGAATATTCACGCGTATTATCAAATATGTTGACGGACGTGTACGTCATGGAATCAGCATTTTTACGTACGAGGAAAGCAGTTAGTAAAAATGGTGAGGAAAAAGAGCGTACGAAGCAAATGATAACAGGTGTTATTTGTGAAGAAGGATATCGTAAAGTAGAAGAAGCTGCGATTTCCATTCTTTCAGCAGCTGTCACAGAAGAACAAAATAGACAAGAAATATTAGCTGAAATCCGTCAATTATTAGTGCCTTTATACTCAAACTTATTTACGAAAAAGAGAGATATTGCGAAAGTTATTATAAATCGCGGGAAATATATTGTGTAAATAGGAGGAAAGCGATATGAAAAAGATTGGTTTTATCGGTTTAGGTAACATGGGTCTTCCAATGTCTAAAAATTTAGTTAAATCTAGCTACACAGTATATGGAGTGGACTTGAATAAAGAGGCGGAAGCTTCCTTTGAAAAAGAAGGAGGAATTATCGGCCTATCAATCTCAAAACTAGCAGAGACATGCGATGTGATTTTTACAAGTTTGCCTTCACCTCGTGCTGTGGAAGCGGTATATTTTGGGGAAGAAGGATTATTTGAAAATAGCCACTCGAATGTAGCTTTAATTGATACAAGTACAGTATCTCCACAATTAAACAAACAATTAGAGGAATCGGCGAAGGAAAAGAAAGTAGACTTTTTAGCAGCACCTGTTAGCGGTGGGGTAATTGGTGCAGAAAACCGTACATTAACGTTTATGGTTGGTGGATCGAAAGAAGTATATGAGAAAACTGAATCTGTCATGGAAGTACTTGGAGCGAATGTTTTCCATGTTAGTGAGCAGATTGATAGTGGTACAACTGTTAAATTAATTAATAATCTATTAATTGGTTTTTATACAGCTGGTGTGAGTGAAGCTTTAACATTAGCGAAAAAGAACAATATGGATTTAGATAAAATGTTTGATATTTTAAATGTAAGTTACGGTCAAAGTAGAATTTATGAGCGTAATTATAAAAGTTTCATTGCATCAGAAAATTATGAGCCAGGCTTTACTGTAAATTTATTAAAGAAAGATTTAGGATTTGCGATAGAGTTAGCTAAAGAAAGTGAACTTCACTTACCAGTAAGTGAGATGCTATTAAACGTATATGAAGAAGCGAGTGAGGCAGGATATGGTGAAAACGATATGGCTGCTTTATATAAGAAAGTTAGCGAACAATTAATTTCTAATCAAAAATAGTGCACTTATAAAAACCATGATAAAAAAGGAGAGAATATAATGATTACAACTGAAATTAAACGAGTGAAAAATCATATAAATGGCGAATGGGTAGAATCTACTGGTACGGAAGTAGAAGCGGTTCCGAATCCGGCAACTGGAAAAATCATCGCTTACGTTCCACTTTCTCCAAAAGAAGATGTTGAAAAAGCTGTTGAAGCGGCAAAAGCGGCATACAAAACATGGTCTAAAGTGCCAGTTCCAAATCGTTCAAGACAACTATACAAATATCTACAACTGTTACAAGAAAATAAAGATGAGCTTGCAAAAATCATTACGCTAGAAAACGGTAAAACGCTAACGGATGCAACTGGTGAAGTACAGCGTGGTATTGAAGCGGTAGAACTTGCAACATCAGCACCAAATTTAATGATGGGACAAGCTCTTCCGAATATTGCTAGTGGAATTGATGGATCGATTTGGCGCTACCCAATCGGAGTTGTTGCTGGTATTACACCGTTTAACTTCCCGATGATGATTCCATTATGGATGTTCCCACTTGCAATTGCTTGCGGTAATACATTCGTATTAAAAACATCTGAAAGAACGCCACTTTTAGCTGAGCGACTTGTAGAGTTATTCTATGAAGCTGGTTTTCCAAAAGGGGTATTAAATTTAGTACAAGGCGGAAAAGATGTTGTAAATAGTATTTTAGAAAATAAAGATATTCAAGCAGTTTCGTTTGTTGGCTCTGAGCCAGTGGCACGCTACGTATATGAAACTGGTACAAAAAATGGTAAACGTGTACAAGCGTTAGCAGGTGCGAAAAACCATGCGATTGTAATGCCAGATTGCAATCTTGAAAAAACAGTACAAGGTGTAATTGGATCTGCGTTTGCAAGTAGTGGAGAGCGCTGCATGGCATGTTCAGTAGTAGCAGTAGTTGATGAAATTGCTGATGAATTCATTGATGTATTAGTAGCGGAAACGAAGAAGTTAAAAGTAGGTGACGGTTTCAACGAAGATAATTATGTTGGACCATTAATCCGTGAATCTCATAAAGAACGTGTTTTAGGCTATATTAATAGTGGTGTAACAGATGGAGCAACTTTACTAGTAGATGGCCGTAAAATCAATGAAGAAGTTGGAGAAGGTTACTTTGTTGGTGCAACAATCTTTGATGGTGTAAATCAAGAAATGAAAATTTGGCAAGATGAAATTTTCGCTCCAGTATTAAGTATTGTAAGAGTAAAAGATTTAGAAGAAGGTATTAAGCTGACAAATCAATCGAAATTTGCGAATGGTGCTGTTATTTATACATCAAATGGAAAACATGCACAAACATTCCGAGACAATATTGATGCTGGTATGATTGGTGTAAACGTTAATGTTCCAGCACCAATGGCATTCTTCGCATTTGCAGGAAACAAAGCTTCATTCTTTGGAGATCTTGGTACAAATGGTACGGATGGCGTTCAATTTTATACACGTAAAAAAGTTGTAACTGAGCGCTGGTTTTAATAAAGTGAAATGATAATGAGTGGGGTGCATTCCCACTCATTATAAAAATAATACAAACGAAAATACACTACTCATAATGGAGTAGTGTATTTTCGTTTGTATTGTGTTAACTATTTCTTTCAAAGGCTAATTTAATACCAAACCCAATTAAGACGATTCCTGTAATCCCTTGAATATAACGCTGTGTCTTCGGTTTTTTCATAAAAGCACTAATTTTATCAATTAAAAATATATAAAAAGCAAACCAAATGACGGTTAAAATGAGATAAGTAAGTCCCATAACGAGAAGTTGTATAAATGTATTATGATTTGGATTTAAAAACTGTGGTAAAAAAGTTAAAAAGAAGACTGCAATCTTAGGGTTTAGTAAGTTTGTAAGAAACCCTTGGCGAAAGCAAGAAGTATGTTTATTGTCATTATTTATTGGAACGTCATTTGTATTTAAGTCTTCTGTGTTTCTTACTGCTAAAAGGGCTTTAATACCAATATAGACTAAATATACAGCACCAACATATTTAAAAATAGAAAATAAAAGAGCAGACTTTACAATAAGTGCTGAAAGACCAATTACAGCAGCTAAAGTGTGAATTAAAAGCGCAACACAAGTACCAAAAACAGTTTTTACGCCGCCGATTTTGCCGGCAATCAATGTGTTTTTCGTAGCCATTGCTGTATCAGGACCGGGTAGAATAATAAGACATATAGACATAATAATAAACAGAAAAAAATTTTCCATAATGTTATCCGCCTTCCTTTGTTGTTTTTAGAAAATTCGATTAACGTTAGTTTAACATACATTTTAGTTAAATAAAATTAAATTATATTTAAAATTATTTAACTAAAAAGAAGAGGCCATATAGAGTAGCTGAGAGTGTGCTACAATATATGGCCTCTTTGTTTAAGCGTTAAGTAAGTTAAAGAATCGATTTACATTTTCTTCTGAAACATCACTTAATTGTTTATATTTATAATTTGGATTTTGGTCTTTATCAACTACAACGGAGCGTACTCCTTCAAAGAAATCTTCATGTCGCATGAAGTTTTTAGCGAGTATAAGATCTGTCGCGAAACATTCTTCAACTGACTTTTCTTGGCCATCAATAAACTGTTTTAATGTTACCTTTAATGAAACAGGGGATTTGGATAATAGCTTTTCTTTCGTTGTTTGGGCAAATGGACTTTGATCTTTCTCTAACGATTGAATGATTCCCTCAATTGTATCGAATGCAAAATGCGAATTAATTTCTTCTACTGAAGAAGAAAGATTGCCATCTAAGTTTGGAGCAGTTGCAAATGTACGAATAACTTCTTTTAAATGAGTATGTACATCTTCTTTTTTCCAATTTACATTTTCAAGTGCGGTAAGGAAATTTGGTAATGAATCTGATGTCATAAAGTAATCAGCAGCGTTAATATATAATACATCAGGAGCTTTTAAAATAGATGCCGTTAAAGCAACATATCGACCAGTATATCCAGGCGCTTTATTTAAGAAATAAGCAGCACCGACATCAGGGAAGAAACCGATGTTCATTTCAGGCATTGCCCACTTCGTACGCTCTGTTACAATTCGATACGTCGCTCCATTTGTCAGACCGACACCACCGCCCATTACAATTCCATCTAAACAAGCGATAATTGGTTTTTTGTATTGATAAATAAATGTATCAATTTCATATTCTTCTTCAAAAAACTGCTCTGCATGTTGTAATGCAACTTCGTTAGAACGTGCTTCGTATAGCGTTTTAATATCACCACCTGCACAAAAACCTTTCGTCCCAGCTCCTTTTAAAACGATGAGTTCAATACGCTCATCTTGCTCCCATTCTTTAAGTTTTTGCCCAATTGGTTGTAACATGTCATAGGATAAAGAATTAAGTGCTTTTGGACGGTTTAAAGTAATAGATGCAACGCCGTTTTCGCTAACAGAAAATAAAACGTGTTCAGTCATTATAAATCCTCCCTTACTTATCTTTCTATTCTTATTTCTTGATACATGCTGAAATGTCCTCTATAATTTTTGTCTAAATTAGGTGCTTAGTGTTAGTATTTATCGCATATTTTGACGAGTTATATTTGCAGGATTTCAGAGAATGAAGAGGAATATTACAACATTACTGTAAGTGCTATTATTTGAAAATGTCGTGTTGAAGGCGCTATTATATGTATAACTTATATTGAGTTAGTATACGTGGCGTAAATTAAAGAGTGGATGTAGAAAAAGTTAAAAGGCTGAATTATCTAACTTTTAAAGAGCGCGGGGTTTGTATATAATTAGAAATAGAGAAAGGAGAGATCGGAATGCCAGGACCTTTACTATTGTCGGTTATTATTTTGTCATCTCTTATGGTAGGAATTACACAGTATTTTCATCATACAGATACGACAGAAGAAGTGAAGGCTAAGGTACGTCTCGTGTTTCCGATTTTTATAATATCTATTTCCATATGCTTTTTATTAAATAAAGATGGGTATGTTGTGGCCGTATTTGCGTTTTTTGTAGCGATTGTATTAATAACTGTATTGTACTACGTTATGAAAGAGTACTTACAAAAATAAGGATGCCTGAAAGGGCATTTTTATTTTTGTAGATTAATAATTTCACATACCGTATTTCATATAAAAAAACATAAAATATTTATAATTAAAAAAGTATGTACATCGCGGTGTATTTACTTGTCAATCTTGCATGACCACTATACTATTAAAATGTAGAGATTAGAAAAAAGGGGTTGTATCTAGCATGAAATTTGAGATGCATACAAAAATTATTTCAAATGAAAAAGAAGTAAGATTACATATAGAAGATAATTTATTTCAATTAATTTTAGATGGTTATCATCTATTTACTATTCAAGAAATATTGCCTTTATATAAATCAAACGAAGAAAGAATCGGTAGTGCAATTGTCCAAAAGTTAGAATGGGAGAACGGAAAAACTACACTAAACTATCAGCTTGTTTCACTACAATCAGTAAACTAAAAGGAGAAGGGTAATATGAAGTTTTTTCATACAGCGGATTGGCATTTAGGTAAGCTTGTTCATGGTGTATATATGACTGAAGATCAAAAAATTGTGTTAGATCAGTTTGTACAAGCTGTTGAAGAGGAAAAACCGGATGCTGTAATTATTGCAGGAGATTTATATGACCGAGCAATTCCACCTACAGAAGCAGTAGACTTATTAAATGATGTATTACAAAAGATAGTTATTGATTTACAAACACCAATAATCGCAGTTGCAGGAAACCACGATAGTCCGGACCGCATACATTTTGGTAGTAATTTAATGAAAAAACAAGGATTACATATTGTTGGACAATTCCAGTTTCCATACAATCCTGTTGTTTTAAATGATGAATACGGAGAGGTTCATTTCCATCTCGTTCCGTATGCAGATCCAAGTATTGTTAGACATGTATTGAAAAATGAAGATGTTCGTTCTCATGATGATGCGATGCGTATTTTTATGAACGAACTCTCTGAAACGATGGATAAAGAAGCGAGACACATATTTGTAGGACATGCATTTGTAACTTCTTCAGGAGAGGCAGAGGAAAATACGAGTGATGCGGAACGACCACTTTCAATTGGTGGTGCTGAATATGTAAATAGCCATTATTTTGATAAGTTTCATTACACGGCGCTTGGCCATTTACATCAAGCGCATTTTGTACGTAATGAGACAATTCGTTATTCAGGTTCACCACTTGCATATTCTATTTCTGAAGAAAAGCATAAAAAAGGATATTATATTGTGGAACTGGATGAAAAAGGTGAAACAACAATTGAAAAACGTTTACTTACACCACGTCGTAAAATGCGTACAGTAGAAGCGAAAATAGACGATTTATTGCTTCATCCAGTGAGTGAAGATTATGTATTTGTGAAATTATTAGATGAAAATCCTGTCTTGCAGCCAATGGAAAAAATACGTTCTGTATACCCAAATGCAATGCATGTTGAAAGATCTATTCAAAGACGAGAGTTCACAGATGAAAATGAAGTAACTGTTTCAAGACATAAAACGGATGATTTATCTCTTTTAAAAGCATTTTATAAAGAAATGAAAGGGCTAGATTTATCAGAAGAGAAAGAACGTCTATTTTTAGATGTTTTGCAAACAGTGCAAGAACGGGAAGGTGAGCGAGGATGAGACCGATTCAGCTTATAATGACCGCGTTTGGTCCATATAAACAGAAAGAAGTAATCGATTTTAAAGATCTTGGTGAGCATCGTATTTTCGCTATTTCTGGAAATACAGGAGCTGGAAAGACAACGATTTTTGATGCGATTTGTTATGTATTATATGGAGAGGCTAGTGGAGAAGAGCGCAGTGATACAAACATGCTTCGTAGCCAATTTGCTGATGATGATGTTTATACAAGTGTGGAATTAACTTTTCAATTAAAAGGAAAAAGTTATGAAATTAAACGACAACTGGGCCATAAAAAACAAGGAAATAAAACAATTACAGGACATGCAGTCGAATTATATGAAGTAATTGATGAGGAAAAAGTTCCATGTGTCGATCGTTTTCATGTAACGGATGTAAATAAAAAAGTTGAAGATTTAATTGGATTAAGTAAACATCAATTTAGCCAAATTGTCATGTTACCGCAAGGAGAGTTCCGAAAATTATTAACATCTGAAACGGAAAATAAAGAAGAAATACTACGCCGCATTTTTAAAACAGATCGTTATAAATTAATGCGTGAGATATTAGATCAAAAGCGTAAACAATGGAAAGACGTCTTACAAGAAAAACAAAAAGAACGTGAGCTATATTTCCGTAATGTATTTAAATTACCAATACGTGATGGAGCATTATTAGAGACATTAGTGGAGCAAGAGCATGTAAATACACATCAAGTAGTAGAGGCATTAGAACAAGAAACAGTTTGGTACAATGCAGAGGTTGAGCAATTACACTTAGAACAAAATGACAAAACGAAACAATTAAAAGAAGCAGAGGCACGTTTTCATGCAGCAAAAGCTGTAAATGAGAAATTCAAAGATTTAGAACAAAAGAATGAGAAGTACAGTATTTTACAAGAAAACCGTGCCGTAATCGAAATGAAAGAAAAATCTTTTAAACATGCGGAACAGGCGAAGCGATTATTACCATTTGAGCAATGGTATGAGGAAGCGATACAATATGAACAGCAGTCTGAAAGTTTGTTAAAACAGATAATCGCAAAAAAAGAGCATATAATGAACAGTTTTGCACTTGCTCAGGAGAAATATGAAGCATTAAAGAATAAGGCATCCGAGCGAGAAAATGCTAAAAAACAAGTTCAAAGACTAGAAGAGTTACAGCCAATTATTGCATCATTAGCTGAGAAAAAGTTAAATTTGCAAAATGCTGAAATTCAAATAGGAAAATTAAAAGAAGGTATGCAAAAGTTAGATGAACAACTAGAAGCGCATAAAAATGAAAAACAAAGAATGTCTGGCGAATTACAGCAATTAGAAGCAGCGCTTGAACAATATGTAGCTAAAGTAGAAGAACTAACGAATATGCGAGAAGATGCAAAAGTATTAAAGCAGGCATATGATGTATGGCAAGAAAAACAAAAATACGAGCTAGAAAAAGAAAGTGCGTTTCATAAGATGCAACAGGCAGTTAGTACATATGAAAATATGGAACGCCGCTGGTTAAGTGAACAAGCTGGTATATTAGCTCTTCATTTACATGATGGTGAATCTTGTCCAGTATGTGGTAGTATGGACCACCCGAAAAAAGCTACAGAGCAAAGCAATGCAATTGATGAAAAAGAGTTAAATGAGTTAAGAGAAAAGAAAAATATTGCGGAAAAATTACATGTTCAATTAGAAGAAAAGTGGAATTTCTATCGAGTTCAATATGAACAAGTGATAGAAGAAGTGCTAAAGCGAGGCTATCGCTCAGAAGAATTAGTAGAAACATATAGTGCGCTCGTTCAAAAAGGAAAGCAATTAGCAGCAGAAGTTAATGCGTTAAAAGCAAGTGAAGAAACGCGTAAGCAAATTGCTGTGAATATAAAAAGTGTAGAAGAAAAAGTAGAAGAACTCCAGAAACAAAAGCGTGAAGTAGAAACTGTGCAGCACCATACTGAAATGGAGTGTATGCAGCTTCGTACGTCATATGAACATGATAAGCAAAATATTCCGGAAAGCTTGCAAACGGTACAAGCTTGGAAAGTACAGTTTGACCAAGCTCTGCAAGAACTTAAGTTAATGGAAGATGAATGGGAGAAAGTACAAGAGGCGTATCAACATTGGCAAAATGAAAATATACGTATTAAAGCAGAACATGATAATGCTTCTAATCAATTTAATAGTGCCAAAGAGAAGAAAGAAGAGACGTTCACACGCTTTATGAAAGAGCTAGAACAAAGCGGATTTACAGATCAATTAACATATAAAGAATCCAAATTAAATGATGCTGAGATGGATAAGTTACAACAAGAAATCCAAAGTTATTACTCATCTCTAGAAGTACTTACAAAACAAATTGAAGAATTAAAAGCAGACTTAAAAGATAAAGAGTATATGGACATTTCTTCATTAGATGAGCAAGTGAAAGAATTGGAAATTAGCCTTGATATTATTAAAGAAAAACGACAACGTGCTCAAAACGCCGTATCATATATTACGGATTTACATGAAAATATTAAACGAATTGATGAACAAATTCATGAGGAAGAAAAAGCATTCCAAGAACTTGTTGATTTATATGAAGTAATGAAAGGGGATAACGATAGTCGTATATCCTTTGAACGTTACATCTTAATTGAGTATTTAGAACAAATTGTTCAAATTGCGAACGAACGACTACGTAAATTATCAAATGGACAATTTTATTTAAAACGAAGCGAACGAGTTGAAAAGAGGAATCGACAAAGTGGATTAGGATTAGATGTATATGATGCATATACAGGTCAAACCCGAGATGTAAAAACATTATCTGGCGGTGAGAAATTTAACGCATCACTTTGCTTAGCACTTGGAATGGCAGATGTAATTCAAGCGTATGAGGGTGGTATTTCCATCGAAACGATGTTTATCGATGAAGGATTCGGCTCATTAGATGAAGAGTCATTAACGAAAGCAGTTGACGCCCTAATCGACTTGCAAAAATCAGGTCGCTTTATCGGCGTAATTTCACACGTTCAAGAACTGAAAAACGCAATGCCAGCTGTATTAGAAGTAACGAAGCAGAAGGATGGATGTAGTCAGACGAGGTTTGTTGTGAAATAAGCTTGTCAAATTGAAAGTATCTATCATTACTTTGAACATTGTACCAAATCGGTACAATGTTTTTATATAAAGCCGTCTCCATAGTAGAGGCGGCATTTGTATTATATAAAGGAATGAACGATGGAATTATGAATCATTTGAAGAAGGTGGCGTATTTGCCAAACGATTATAACTTTTAAAGGCTGAAATTGCAGATATAACACCACCTGTTAAAAATAAAGCTGAACCACCAAGTAAAATAATACGACTGACATATGTTTCACGAGCTTCTTCAACTTGTTCTTGTGACGGTGTTGGCATATAAATTCCCCCTCAATAAGAATGTGTTTTGCAATAGTATATACAAATGCCTAACATGTGTTAAAAATGAAGAAGTTGTCTGTATAAGCATCTAAGTGAATTTAATGTTTAGCCAGTGTTAGTATTAAGTTCAACGTTTCTGCATAACTTCTGCACAAGTTTCAGTAGTTTATATGTCATGATATATCCGTAAAGTTAAATATTTAATAATAATGAATGAAACATTCGTTCATTATTAAGTGTGAGTTTCTTACGCACTCCCAAAAACAAGTGTCTTTATTGTTATTCTTTTGCATCAAAGCCCTCATCACACTACAAGGTATAACAAGAAGGGGATACGAACATGAATAATCGAATTTTAAAACACTTACAAAACATGAAAATGAATAAGAAAAGTTTAGGAGCCGTAGCATTAACGGCTGGAATCATAGGCACGACTCTCATTCCTCAAAATGCATATGCGCACGGTTTTGTTGAAAAACCTGGAAGTCGTTCTGCTTTATGTAGCCCAACTTATGGCGTACTGAACATGAACTGCGGAAGTGTTATGTATGAACCACAAAGTTTAGAAGCTCCAAAAGGATTTCCACAAGGTGGCCCAGTTGATGGACAAATAGCTTCCGCAGGTGGTAATTTTGGTGGTATTCTAGATCAACAAACAGCAGATCGTTGGTTTAAAAATACGATAACTGGTGGAGAGAATACGTTTACATGGAAATATACAGCTCCTCACTTAACTAGCCAATGGCATTACTACATTACGAAAAAGAATTGGAATCCAAATAAACCGCTAACAAGAGCTGACTTTGAGCCAATTGGAACTGTACAACATGATGGTTCTGCAGCTTCAAACAATTTAAATCACAAAATTAACGTACCTACTGATCGTAGTGGATACCATGTTATTTTAGCGGTATGGGATGTAGCTGATACAGCAAATGCATTCTATAATGTAATTGATGTAAATCTAGTCAATAATGAAAAACCAGACACAGAAGCACCAAGTAATCCAAATGGGCTTGAGGCAACAAAAGTTACAGCAAATAGTGTAGAACTAGCATGGAACGCTTCTACGGATAATGTAGGGGTAAAAGGTTATCAGGTCCTACGCAATGGAGAGATTATTGACACAGTACCAGGCACTCATTTTATTGATAAACAATTACAACCAAGTACTGAATACTCTTATACTGTAAAAGCGATTGACGCAGCTGGAAATGTATCGAAGGTAAGTACGGCAGTTAAAGTGAAAATATCAGTAGCGACTCTTGATACAGAAGCACCTACACAGCCAAAAGGATTACACAGCATGGGAACGACAGCATCAAGCGTTGATCTGATGTGGAGTCCGTCTGACGATAATGACGGTGTAGACCATTACGATATCTACAGAGAAATATCAGGCGTAATGAAAAAAATTGGAATATCCAACACTACTTCTCATATGGACAAAAATTTGCTTGCTAATACTACATATAAATATACGGTGAAAGCTGTTGATGTGGCTGGAAATAAATCAGCACAAAGCGATGTATTCACAGTTACTACAAAAACTGAAAGCGCTTCATACGAAGCGTGGGATTCAAAGAAGGCATATAAAAAGGGAGATAGAGTCGTACACGAAGGGAAGGTGTATGAAGCTGTCCAAAATTATCAAGGAAATGGGGATCCAAACTGGATTTATGCTTTATCATTATGGAAAACAGTGTAAGCTTTTACTGGTTTTGAACTAAGGAATGACTGACGGGCTTTGATGCAATAAGGTAATAATGAGAGTTCACTTTAAAGTTGAAACAAAAAAGACGACATATAAAATGTCGTCTTTTTTGTACGGATTTATTTTTTCTCCTGGTTTTCTACCTTTTCCGTTTTAGAAGCAAATCCACTTTTAAACCCATCAATAAAATTACAACCACTTAATGAATATACAAATATACATATAAGACCAACTAAAATACCCTTTTTGTAATTCACTTTACAACAGCCTCCTAATTATCAATTCGTAAACTAAATATCACTATATTTAAATGCTTGATATACATTGGAATTACCGTGAAAATGAATAGTTAAATTATATAGTTGTAGGACATGACGTCATCTTATGAATATTTTTATACAGTAGATATATTTATTACTCATATAGTATTACTTCGTAAAGCAATTGTATTACAAAGAGTTATCTCTATACCTCTCCACCATACCACTAGACTGTAAAAATACATAATGTGTGTACCTTTTTGGATAGGTAAAGATATGTAAAAATATGAGGGTGAGAGTGAATGTGATTTTTAACGATTTTAGCTCACGGAAGGTTACGAGGTAAAAATAACTGAAGGAATACTAAAAAAATAATAACCGACGGATTTTCGTTTGAATACTAATGACTTTTATGGATTCATGAACTTGGCTCTTCAGGAAGAGCATTTTTGATAGCTTAATATAGGAGGTAAATAAATTATGAACGTTAACTACGGTAGACATACTATTATTGAAGTTGATTTAAATGCACTGCAACGTAATTTCCAACAGTACAAACAAGCTATTCCATTTGGTACAGCGATTATGACAGTTGTAAAAGCGAATGCCTATGGACACGGGGCAGTTCCGATTGCGAAGGCGGTAATAGAGGCAGGCACAAGTCACTTGGCAGTTGCGTTTGTAGATGAAGGAATTGAACTTAGAGAAGCTGGTATAACTGTACCAATATTAATCTTTGGATACACACCGTATGAAGCGATAGTAGATGCAATTACGTATGATTTAAGCATGACAGTATATACAATTGAGGATTTGCATGCTATAGAAGAGGTTGCTTCACAAATGGAAAAGAATGCGTACATCCATATTAAAATTGACACTGGAATGAGCCGAATCGGTTTACAACTTAATGAAGTCACATTGTTTTTACAAACATTAAAGTGTACAAAATATATTCAGGTTGAAGGAATGTACACGCACTTCGCTTGTGCAGATGAAAGGGATAAAGCATATACTCTCATGCAACAAGAGGTATTCCAAAAAGCCGTAAGCAAAGCAGAAGAGTTACAAATTGTTATTCCATGGATTCATGCCAATAATAGTGCTGCTACAATTGATATGAGAGAAACAAAAGGAAATATGGTCCGCCTTGGAATCGCGTTATACGGTCTCTATCCATCTGCAGATGTCAATCAAGAAGCTATTTCGTTACAGCCTATCCTGACATTTAAATCAAAAGTTGCGCATATCAAAAAAGTAAAAAAAGGAAATGGGGTTAGCTATGGAGCAACATACACAGCGACAGGAGAAGAATGGATTGCGACGATACCGGTTGGATATGCGGATGGTGTCAGCAGGCGACTCTCGAATAAAGGGTTTGTATTAATAAAGGATGTGAAAGTTCCTATTATAGGACGTATTTGTATGGACCAGTTAATGTTGGACGTAACAAAAATCATGCCAATACATGTTGGGGATGAGGTGGTCTTTTATGGTAATCAAGGCGAGGAATCAATAAGTGTAGATTGCGTTGCAGATACATTAAGTACAATTAATTATGAGATTACTTGTATGTTAAGTAGAAGGATACCTCGCATCTATATAAAAGACAATAAGCCAATCGAAATAATAAATGAACTACGAAGAAGTCCTATCAGTTTATGTATAAATGAATGAAGAATCTTCATCATAAATTTATGCTAACTTCACATACAGCACAAATTGAAATTGTATTATGTATATGTACCAAATAGATGAAATTGTATAGTATTGCTGTTTTTAAATAATCAAAATCCTATTATTTCTATATAAGGGTCTTAATTGTATATTTAGAGATAATATTTTATTTAGAAGCAGATTTTAATAAAAAGGAATTCAAATAAAAGGGGAATGTCTTATGACAACATATACGAGCGAGATAAAAAAAAGTTTAGTAACTGAAGAAGATGTGGATATTTTAAAAATAATGGCGCATCCAATACGATTACAAATTGTAAATGAATTAAGTGCACGCAAAACTTGTAATGTAACACAATTAACAGAAATATTGAATATTCCTCAATCGACTGTTTCGCAGCATTTATCAAAAATGAAAGGTAAAGTGCTAAGAGCTGAGAGAAGAGGGTTAGAAATTTATTATTATATTAATAATTTAAAAGCAAGCAAGATTGTTAGTGTTTTAGGATATGTAAATTAATGAATTGTTATTATACAAAATAGCCTCCGCTGTTAAGCAGGGGCTATTTTGTATTGTATTGTTTTATTTATTTGCATTTAAAATTTTATAGTTTTTATGATTTACAATTGTTCGGTCAAATTCAAAAGTACCACCGCTTACATCTGTGACTTCAACTAAGACCGATTCAGTGTATAGTTTTAGTACAGATGCTGTGATCTTTAAGTTATTTCGTTGAAATAGTATAGTATCGCCTACGTTTGCTTTCATAGTACCTCCTTATAAAAGTCAGAAATGTTTGTTTATTATATATATTAAACCACGTATAGATATATTAGTGAATGTTTAGTTTTATTTATCAATAAAATATTTGTTGTTTAGTAAAAATTAAAGTGCAAAATTATGTAAATGAATTATATATTTTCTATTTTTTATGTATAAAATTGTGAAAAAACGTTGTAATTCTGTATGTTTCGTAAAAAAAAAAAGATATATGGAAGTTAAAATGTATAAAAGATGGAATTTTTGATTACAAGCATTGTAATGAGAAGCCAGATTACAAGACTATTAAATGATTTGTATCAAGAAATACAGACGCAACATGTTATAAACGTTGAAGAGTTAAATAAGAATAGGATAAGCAAAATATTGAAGTCCAGCCATGGATAATTCGATAATTTTTTTGGTAAAAGAGGATGTGAAAGCTCCGTAATTCGTATTGATGCAAAACATTGTAAAAGCTGCTACGTATTTAACAAGTAGTTTTTTGTATTTCACCCTTCGTTTTCTGTAACTGATTCCATATTTTTGACGCTCCATCTTGTAAGTGCTTACATAAGCGGAAACATCCTATACAATGAAGTTGTTAAGTCGAATGAGGTGGCGAAAATAAAAATAAAAAAAGCATATTTAGCGAATAGCATTGAAATAGAAAGAGGAGGAGAGATGGTATGAAAAAATCATCGGTTAATCCATGGCTTGTTGTCCTTGGAACAGTCATAGTACAAATGGGGCTTGGTACGATATATACATGGAGTTTATTCAATCAGCCCTTAGTGAGTAAATACGGTTGGAGTCTTAACGCTGTTGCTATAACTTTCTCAATTACTAGCCTGTCTTTAGCGTTTTCAACTTTGTTTGCGAGTAAATTGCAAGAAAAATGGGGACTTCGTAAACTTATTATGATAGCTGGACTAGCATTAGGAATTGGATTAATACTTAGTTCACAAGCTTCCTCATTAATATTGCTTTATGTACTAGCAGGGGTTGTTGTAGGTTATGCAGATGGTACAGCATATATCACTTCATTATCCAATTTAATAAAGTGGTTTCCAAAGCGTAAAGGTTTAATTGCTGGTATTTCTGTCTCTGCATATGGTTCGGGTAGCTTAATTTTTAAATATATTAACGCACAGTTAATTGAATCAGTTGGTGTATCACAAGCGTTTATATACTGGGGTTTAATTGTTACAGCTATGATTGTCCTTGGCGCTTGTTTAATCCATCAAGCTGCAGATCAAGGAGCAGTTCATGAAACAAAAACTCAGGAATATACAACGAAAGAAATGTTAGGCACAAAACAAGTATACTTATTATTTATTATGTTATTTACATCATGTATGAGTGGCTTATATTTAATTGGTATGGTAAAAGACATTGGTGTTCAACTTGTAGGGCTTAGCGCAGCGACAGCAGCTAATGCGGTGGCTATGGTTGCAATCTTCAATACATTAGGTCGTATTATTTTAGGACCGTTATCAGATAAAATCGGCCGTTTAAAAATCGTTACTGGGACATTTGTTGTTATGGCAGCTTCAGTCTTGGTTTTAAGTTTCGTAGATTTAAATTATGGTATCTACTTCGTATGTGTAGCAAGTGTAGCGTTTTGCTTTGGTGGAAATATAACTATTTTCCCAGCTATCGTTGGTGATTTCTACGGTATGAAAAACCATAGTAAGAACTACGGAATTGTGTATCAAGGATTTGGATTTGGAGCGCTCGCTGGTTCCTTTATCGGTGCAGTTCTAGGTGGATTCAAACCAACTTTCATGGTGATCGGCGTATTATGTGTCGTATCATTTATTATCGCACTTTTAATCCAAGTGCCTAAGCAGAAAAAAGAAAAAGAAGAAGAGTATCGCAGTGTAGCGTAAGTATATAAATCTTCTTTAACACTATGTTTACTAAAAAGCACCCTATTTAATAGGGTGCTTTTTTATGAATTACAACATGTGGAATTTTATAGAGGCAAAAAAATGAGTAAAGTATCCGTTTGGATTATATTGGAATATCATAAATTGATATATTATATTCGAAATACTTATTAAATCTTAAATTATAAACACGACATGCATCGGTAATTGCAAGATATACTTTCTCGATATTTTCAGAAAAATGTTGAGAAAATATATACTTGAGTTTTTGGTAAGGCTTTGTAAATGAAGGTAACTACAGTTTATCTTCTTCAATTTTAAAAAGAGGAGTACGAATTAAATTTTTTAATGTAAGTACTTATTAATGCTTTTAGATGTAATTGTATTGAGAAGTACTAAAATATTTTATCTGAAAAATAAAAATAGGTTGACAAGTTTATTGAGAAAGATTATCATTTTGATGTAAGAATATTAAATGAAAAACATTATCAATGAATAATATTTTGATGAAAAGTACACTTGACCAATTAGTTTAGTAAGTGTATTATTTTTTACATTGATAGTGATAATCGTTATCATTATCACTATTTGTTTAATTAGATCAATTTTCAAATGAGAGGATAGAGAAAATGAACTTAGGGGAATTTGATGGGAAAACGGTTTTAGTAACAGGTGCAGCTCAAGGTATAGGCAGTGTTGTTGCCAAAATGTTTTTAGAAAGAGGAGCTACAGTTATTGCGGTTGATCAAAATGAAGAGGGGTTAAACGTACTCTTAAATGAAAATGAATTAAATGAAACACGTATGAAAACATTTCATTTAGATGTGAGTGATAGTACCGCTGTTGAAGATATGGTAAACGGTATTGAAAATGATATAGCACCAATAGATATATTAATAAATGTTGCAGGGGTATTACGTATGGGACCAATTCACTCTTTAAGTGATGAAGATTGGAATAAAACCTTCTCTGTAAATTCTACAGGAGTTTTCTATATGTCTCGAGCAGTAAGTAAACATATGATGCAAAGAAGGTCAGGGGCAATTGTTACAGTTGGTTCAAATGCGGCAAATACTCCGAGAATGGAAATGGCTGCGTATGCTGCATCAAAAGCCGCAACGACAATGTTTATGAAGTGTTTAGGATTAGAGCTTGCAGCATACAATATTCGCTGCAACTTAGTTTCTCCTGGTTCTACTGAAACTGAAATGCAAAGATTACTATGGGCCGATGAGAATGGAGCTGAAAATATAATTGCTGGTTCTCAAAATACATATAGACTCGGTATTCCGTTACAAAAAATTGCACAACCTTCAGAAATTGCTGAAGCAGTATTGTTTTTAGCTTCTGATAAAGCGAGTCATATTACAATGCACAATTTATGTGTCGATGGCGGAGCTACATTAGGAGTTTAATAAAAAATTCAGGAGGTTTTAATACTATGAATGAACTTATAGCCGTAAAGGAACTGTCAGAAAAATTATTAGAAGATTATAAAACTGAATCTTCGTTCTTTTTCGCTTCACCAACTCGAACGATATTGACAGAAGGAGAGTTTACTACAGTAAAACATCATGAAATTGAAAGCTTTCCAGAACTTGTACAAGCGGTATTAAGTAATGCAAAACAAGCCGGAAATCCGAATCCTATCGTTGTTGGTGCTTTGCCTTTTGATCGTAGAAAAGAAGTTCAACTTATCGTACCAGAACATAGTAGAATTACTGAGCGTTTACAGTTAGAGACAACAAATGAGATAAAACGAAATGAGAAACTGACATTTGAAATGACACCGGTTCCAGCTCCTGAAGTTTATATGGATGGTGTGAAGCAAGGAATAGCAAAAATTCAGGACGGAGATTTAAGAAAAATCGTTCTATCCAGATCATTGGATGTTAAGTCTTCCGAGAAAATTGATCAACAAAAACTACTCCGTGAATTAGCGGAACATAATAAGCACGGCTACACATTTGCTGTTAATTTGCCGAAAGATGAAAACGAGTACAGTAAGACGTTAATTGGAGCAAGTCCTGAATTACTTGTTTCACGTCATGGTATGCAAGTAATTTCTAATCCGTTGGCTGGCTCAAGACCACGAAGTGAGGATCCAGTAGAAGATAAAAGAAGGGCAGAAGAATTACTTTCTTCTCCAAAAGATTTACATGAACATGCGGTAGTAGTTGAATCGGTTGCCGCTGCGCTTCGCCCTTACTGTCATATATTACATGTTCCAGAAAAACCCTCAGTTATTCATAGTGAAGCAATGTGGCATTTGTCTACGGAAGTGAAAGGTGAACTAAAGGACCCAAATACGTCTTCTTTAGAATTAGCAATTGCCCTTCATCCAACGCCAGCAGTTTGCGGAACTCCAATGGAAGAAGCGAGAGAGGCTATTCAAAAAATTGAGCCATTTGACCGTGAATTCTTTACAGGAATGTTAGGGTGGAGCGATTTAAATGGAGATGGCGAATGGATTGTTACAATTCGTTGTGCTGAAGTGCAAGAGAATACACTTCGCTTATATGCAGGTGCTGGAGTTGTTGCTGAATCAAAGCCAGAAGATGAGTTAGCAGAAACATCAGCTAAGTTCCAAACAATGTTGAAGGCTTTAGGGTTAAGAGATAATTCGCTGAATGAAAAATAGGGGGAAGAAAGAATGTTAATAGGTTATACGGAATGGCCAAAAGAATTTGCCAATCGCTATCGAGAAGAAGGGTGTTGGCTTGGAGAAACATTTGGTTCGATGTTAAAAGAACGCGCTGAAAAACATGGAGATCAAATTGCGATTGTAAGTGGTAATTCACAAATAACATATAGTGAACTTGATAAACAGGTAGATCGCTTAGCTTCAGGTTTACTGAATTTAGGAATAAAGAAAGAGGATCGAGTTGTAATCCAGTTACCTAACATTATAGAGTTTTTCGAAATATGCTTTGCACTATTTCGAATTGGAGCGCTTCCTGTTTTTGCACTACCTTCACATCGAAGCAGTGAAATTAGTTATTTTTGTGAGTTTGGTGAGGCGAGTGCTTACGTTATTTCAGACAAGGCTCTCGGCTTTGATTACCGAAAACTAGCAAGAGAAGTAAAAGAAAAAGTGCCTACTTTACAACATGTAATCGTAGTAGGGGAAGAAGAAGAGTTTGTGAGTATAAATGAACTTTACATGAATCCCGTTCCATTACCAGAAGTTCAGCCAAGTGATGTTGCGTTTCTCCAATTATCAGGAGGGACGACAGGACTTTCTAAATTAATTCCTAGAACACATGATGACTATATTTATAGTTTACGTGTTAGCGCTGACATTTGTAATTTAAATGCAGAAAGTGTCTATATGGCAGTTCTTCCAGTAGCACACAATTACCCGATGAGTTCTCCAGGGACATTTGGAACTTTTTATGCGGGTGGAAAAGTAGTATTGGCAACTGGAGGTAGTCCAGATGAGGCATTTGCTCTTATAGAAAAAGAAAAAGTTACGATTACAGCGCTCGTTCCACCATTAGCAATGATTTGGCTTGATGCAGCATCTTCCCGTAACGACGATTTATCGAGCCTGCAAGTTATTCAAGTAGGAGGTGCGAAATTTAGTGCCGAAGTTGCGAAGCGTATTCGCCCTACATTCGGATGTACGTTACAGCAAGTGTTCGGTATGGCAGAAGGGTTAGTAAATTACACAAGATTAAATGATCCTGAAGAAATCATTATTCATACGCAAGGTAGACCGATGTCTACATTCGATGAAGTAAGGGTTGTTGATGAAAATGATAACGATGTAAAACCCGGTGAAGTAGGAAGTTTATTAACAAGAGGGCCATATACAATTCGTGGTTATTATAAAGCGGAAGAGCATAATGCACGATCATTTACAAAGGATGGATTTTATCGTACAGGAGATCTTGTGAAAGTAAATGAACAAGGTTACATCATTGTAGAAGGAAGAGATAAAGATCAAATTAATCGTGGCGGTGAGAAGGTTGCTGCGGAAGAGGTTGAAAATCATCTATTAGCACATGATGCAGTACATGATGTAGCAATTGTATCTATGCCTGACGATTATTTAGGAGAACGCACTTGTGCTTTTGTTATCGCTCGTGGACAAGTCCTAACTGCAAACGAATTAAAAATGTTCTTAAGAGAACGTGGTATAGCAGCTTATAAGATTCCAGATCGAATTGAATTTATTGAATCATTCCCACAAACAGGTGTTGGAAAAGTAAGCAAAAAAGAATTACGTAAAGTCATTGCTGAAAAACTTATTACAGTAAAACAATAATAAAAATCGGAAGGAAGTGATTAGATGGCTATCCCATCTATTTCAGTATATAAAATGCCAATTGAATCAGAACTACCAAAAAATAAAGTGAATTGGACGCCAGATCCGAAACGTGCGGTTCTTCTAATCCATGACATGCAAGAATATTTTCTTGATGCATATAGCGATAAAGAATCGCCAAAAGTAGAACTAATTTCAAATATTAAGGTGATAAGAGAAAGATGCAAGGAACTTGGTATACCAGTTGTTTATACAGCACAACCTGGTGGACAAACGTTAGAACAACGAGGGTTATTACAAGACTTTTGGGGTGACGGTATTCCTGCTGGACCAGATAAAAAGAAAATTGTCGATGAGCTTACTCCAGATGAGGATGATATATTCCTAACCAAATGGAGATATAGTGCATTTAAAAAGACGAATCTATTAGAAATTTTAAATGAGCAGGGAAGAGATCAACTTATTATTTGCGGTATTTATGCGCATATTGGCTGCCTTTTAACAGCTTGTGAAGCATTTATGGATGGTATAGAGCCATTTTTTGTAGCAGATGCAGTTGCTGATTTTTCACTAGAGCATCATAAACAAGCATTGCAGTATGCATCAAATAGATGTGCAGTAACGACATCAACAAACTTACTATTAAAAGATTTACAAAGTGTAAAAAGCGATGAGAGTGAAGGAATCACTTTACAGAAAGTACATGAACTAGTTGCACAACTACTCCGTGAGCCAGTAGAGAGTATTGAAGTTGATGAAGACTTATTAAATAGAGGACTTGATTCGGTCAGAATTATGAGTTTAGTAGAGAAGTGGCGCCGCGAAGGGAAAGAAATCACTTTTGCAGATTTAGCAGAACGTCCAACTGTTGATGATTGGTACCGTTTACTATCTTCACAAGCAGCACAAGTGCTGTAACAAATAGACTACATAATAAAGGGGTAGTAAAGAATGCCTAACAGTCAAAAGATTCGTCATTCGTTATCATCTGCGCAGTTTGGTATGTGGTTTGCGCAACAATTAGATCCGCTTAATCCGATTTATAATACTGGGGAATATATAGAAATAAACGGAAATATTAATCATGAAATTTTCGAGTTAGCTGTACGTAAAGTGGTAAAAGAAGCAGAAGCACTTCATGTTCGTTTCGAAGAGGATGAAATTGGCCCATGGCAAGTTATTGAGGAATCGTCAACGTTTCATATGCATTTTATTGACGTTCGTAAAGAGGGAAATCCTGAAGAAGCTGCTAAAGTATGGATGAAAAATGATTTATCTGTACCGATAGATTTAAAAGAAGATAAATTATTTACTGAAGCACTTATTCAAGTTGAAAATAATCGTTTCTTTTGGTATCAGCGCATCCATCACATTGTGATGGATGGCTATGGATTTTCACTTCTTAGCCAAAAGGTAGCGAATGAGTATACCTCACTTATAGAAGAAACAAATAAGAATGAAAAGCCATTTGGTTCTCTTGCAAAAATTGTACAAGAAGATAATGAGTATCGTGAATCTAAACAAATTCAGGAAGATCGTACTTTTTGGCTAGAAAAGTTTGCAGATGAACCGGAAGTTATAAGTTTAGCAGAACGAGCACCGAGAACATCAAATGGATTTTTACGAGAAACTGCTTATCTATCAAATGCTAGTACGAAAACTTTACTAGAAGATATTAATATTTCGTTAACGAGTTGGCCCGAATTTGTTGTAGCTGTAACAAGTATTTATATGCATAAATTAACAGGTGCAAATGATATTGTTTTAGGTTTACCGATGATGGGGCGTCTTGGTTCTGTATCTATTCATACACCTAGCATGGTAATGAATTTAGTTCCACTTCGTCTAAAGTTAACTCCAAATATAACTTTTGCAGAATTAATACAGCAAGTTTCTAAAGAAATTCGAGACGTACGTCGTCATCATAAATATCGTCATGAGGAATTAAGAAGAGACTTAAAGTTACTAGGTGAAAATCAAAGGTTGTTTGGGCCGTTAGTGAATGTTATGCCTTTTGATTACGGGCTTAACTTTGCTGGAAATCGTGGTATTACACATAATTTATCAGCAGGACCTGTCGATGACTTATCGATTAATGTATATAAGCGCTTCGATGAAAATGAGTTAATGATTCATTTTGATGCGAATCCGGAAGTATATAGCGATACGGAACTAGCATTGCATAAAGAAAGATTTATGAATCTATTAGAATTTATGATAAATAATTATCATAAAGACGAGCCGATTGGAAAAATAAACATTACTCTTCCTGAAGAAAATCATAAAGTTTTATTGGAATGGAATGAAACGAAGAAAGCTGAAGAGCTAATTAATCTACCTATATTATTTGAAAAACAAGTACAAAAAAATCCAAATAAAATAGCAGTTACTTGTAACGGGATAAAACTTACGTATAAAGAGCTAAATGAACGAGCGAATGAACTAGCACACTATTTATTAGAAGAAGGAATAGAAGTAAATCAGTTTGTAGCCTTAGTATTTCCAAGATCAATAGAAATGGTAGTTAGTATGCTAGCAGTTCTAAAGGCTGGTGCAGCGTATTTACCGATAGATCCAGAATACCCAGCCGAGCGAATTCATTATATAGTAAATGATGCAAATCCGGTTTGTATCATAACACATTCATCTGTTTCATCTACTTTAGTTATAGAAAATGATATTAAAAAAATCATATTAGATAGCGAAGAAACGAAAATAGCGTTAAAAACATATTCTCATATGAATATATCATTTAAAAATGATGAATCACTTTTAAACCAAGCTTATACAATTTACACTTCAGGATCAACTGGAAATCCAAAAGGTGTAATTGTTCCTATGAAAGGTTTAAGTAACTTCTTATTAGCTATGAAAGATATGTTTTCATTAAATGAAAACGATCATTTATTAGCAGTTACAACGTTTGCGTTTGATATTTCTGCTCTAGAAATTTATTTACCTCTTATTAGTGGTGCAAGTTTAACAATTGCACAAAAAGAGGTAATCCAAGAGCCTTCTGCGTTAACGACATTGTTACAAGAAGAAAGAGCGACAATTATGCAAGCTACACCGACGCTCTGGCAGGCGTTAATAACTGAATATCCAGAGAGGTTACAAAGGCTAAACGTACTCGTTGGCGGTGAAGCTCTTCCGGCACATTTAGCAAATAAATTAAAAGAATTAGGTTGCTCTATAACTAACTTATATGGACCAACTGAAACGACTATTTGGTCTACTTTCATAAATATTGATGACAGTGAAAATGGTATACCTCCTATTGGAAGACCAATTTGGAATACAGAAGTGTACGTTTTGGATGCAGGGTTACAGCCTGTTCCACCTGGAGTTATCGGTGAATTATATATTGCAGGAGAAGGACTTGCGAACGGATATTTAGGAAAACCAGCGTTAACGGCTGAACGGTTTGTTGCAAACCCTTATGGAAAAGCTGGAACACGTATGTACCGCACAGGTGATCTTGTGAAATGGCGTAAGGATGGTGTGTTAGAGTACATTAATCGCGCAGATCATCAAATTAAAATTCGCGGTTTCCGAATTGAATTAGCTGAAATTGAAACGGTATTACAACGACATGAAAATATACAACAAGCAGTGGTAATGGTACGAGAAGATCGTCCAAATGATAAACGAATCATTGCGTATATCGTTGCCGAAGAGAAGGAAATGATTCATCTTTCAGAAATTCGCTCTTATGTTTCAGAAAGTTTAGCGAATTATATGGTACCATCAGCATTTGTTGTGCTAGAAGAATTACCATTAACACCAAATGGTAAGGTTGATAGAAAGAAATTACCTGCTCCTGATTTTAATGGAATGAACAATGAGAGAGTTGCTAGAAATCCGAAAGAAGAAATACTATGTGATTTATTTGCAGAAGTACTTAGTGTTTCGCGAATTAGTATAGATGATAATTTCTTTGAAATGGGTGGCCATTCGCTTCTTGCATCTCGTTTAATGGCAAGAATTCGTGAAACGTTAAGTGTAGAATTAGGAATCGGAAAGCTATTTGAATCACCAACTGTTGCTGAATTAGCGAACCAGTTGGATCGTGCAAAAAGCGCAAGACCAGCTATTAAGAAAGTAAGTAGGCCAAATGAAGTTCCACTTTCATTTGCACAGCGCAGGTTATGGTTCTTAAATTGTTTAGAAGGTCCAAGTCCTACTTATAATATTCCGTTAGTCATTCGTATGTCTGGAAAATTGAATGAGGAAGCACTGCAAGGTGCCTTTTATGATGTAGTTGAGAAACATGAAACACTTAGAACGATTTTCCCGAATTCACTTGGCAGTTCATATCAAAGAATTCTAGAAATGGATAAATTGAATTTAAAAATGATTATAACAAATACATGTAAGGATGAATTAGAAAGTACACTGTCTGAAGCTGTAAGATATAGCTTTAATCTTGATATCGAACCAGCAATTCGTTTGCAACTTTTTAAAGTGAGTGAAAACGAACATGTTTTACTAATTCTTTTGCATCATATTGTAGGAGATGGATGGTCATTACAAGCGTTAACGAGAGACTTTACAGCGGCTTATAAAGCACGATGTCAAGGTGATAGTGTTCAACTAGAAACCCTTCCAGTTCAATACGCAGATTATTCACTATGGCAACAACAGCTATTAGGTGATGAAACAAAACCAGACAGTATTATTTCAACACAATTAGATTTTTGGAAAGAAGAGTTAAAAGGTTTACCAGATCAAATGGAGTTACCTACAGATTACCAGCGCCCAATTGAAACTAGTTATCGCGGGGAAACAATTCATTTTCATTTAGATGAAGGTATGCATAGTAGGTTAGTGGAGCTCGCTCGTAAAAATGGAGTTAGTTTGTTTATGGTGTTGCAAGCAGGACTAAGTGCCTTATTTACAAGATTAGGTGCTGGAACTGATATACCATTAGGTAGTCCGATTGCTGGAAGAAACGACGATGTACTCACGGATATAGTTGGTTTATTTGTAAATACATTAGTGTTACGCACAAATACATCAGGAGATCCAAGTTTTAAAGAATTATTAAATAGAGTGAAACAGGTAAACCTTGCAGCTTATGAAAATCAAGATGTTCCATTTGAACGACTTGTTGAAGTGTTAAACCCAGTACGAACTCGAAATAGTCATCCGCTGTTTCAAGTTATGTTAGCTTTCCAAAATACGCCAGAAGCAACGTTTAATGTACCGGATTTAGAAGCGAGCCTTGAAATTCAAAGTGTTGGTTCTGCAAAATTTGATTTAACATTTGAAATTAGCGAGAGTAACAGAGTTGATGGTACTCCAAACGGCTTACATGGATTGTTAGAGTTTAGTACCGATTTATATAAACGTGAAACGGTTCAAAAACTAATAGAACGATTCATTCTATTATTAGATGATGCAGAGAAACATCCGGATCAATCAATTGGTAGATTAGAAATATTAACTTTAGCAGAGCGAAATACAGTTTTAGAAAAGTGGAATGGTGGTTTTCAAATTGTACCTGAAATGACATTGCCACAATTATTTGAAAAGCAGGCTCATGTAAATCAAAATTCTATTGCTGTCGTCTTTGAAGATGAAAAGCTAACTTATGAAGAGTTAAATAGAAAAGCGAATAAAATAGCTCGTTTGTTAATAGCGAAAGGAATCGGTCCTGATCAACTTGTTGCTTTAGCGATGCCGAGATCTTTAAATATGGTTGTAAGCTTACTTGCTGTTCTTAAAGCTGGTGCGGGATACCTTCCGTTAGATCCGGATTATCCGTCAGATCGTATCTCATTTATGCTACACGATGCGAAACCATCATGTGTTTTAACAAATTCAGATGTGGAAATTGAATGTGATGAGGCACTAAAGGTTTTAGTTGATGATGTGAACGTAATAGAAGAAATTGAGAAATATAGTGAAGACAATATAGATGAAATGGAGCGCATGAAGCCGTTATCTCCTTCACATATTGCTTACGTTATTTATACGTCAGGCTCAACAGGTAGACCGAAAGGGGTTATGATACCTCATCAAAATGTAGTAAGACTTTTAGGAGCAACTGATCATTGGTTCCAATTTGACGCAGACGATGTGTGGACGATGTTTCATTCATACGCTTTTGATTTCTCGGTTTGGGAAATTTGGGGGCCTTTATTATATGGAGGGCGTTTAGTTGTAGTACCACATACTGTAAGTCGCTCGCCGAAAGAATTTTTACAGCTTCTTGTTAAGGAAAAGGTTACTGTTTTAAACCAAACTCCATCAGCGTTCTATCAATTGATGCAAGCAGATCGTGAAAATGAAGAGGTTGGTCAAAAATTATCTTTACGATATGTTGTTTTTGGCGGAGAAGCACTTGAACTAAGTCGATTAGAAGATTGGTATAGTCGCCATCCTTATAACGCACCGAAGCTTATTAATATGTACGGAATAACGGAGACGACGGTACATGTTAGTTATATTGAATTAGATGAAAGTATCGTATCTTTACGAGCAAATAGTTTAATCGGGTGCAGTATACCGGATCTTAAAGTATACGTATTAGATAACTATTTACAACCGATGCCACCTGGAGTAGTTGGAGAAATATATGTTGCAGGTGCAGGGCTCGCTCGTGGATATTTAGGAAGAGCAGGATTAACTGCTGAACGTTTTATCGCAGATCCATTTGGTAAGCCAGGTACAAGAATGTATCGTACAGGAGACCTAGCGCGCTGGCGTCAAGATGGGACGTTAGATTATATAGGACGTGCAGATCATCAAATTAAAATTCGTGGATTCCGAATTGAGTTAGGGGAAATAGAAGCGGTAATAATGAAACATCCTAAAGTTGAACAAGTAGCTGTTATTGTACGGGAAGATCAACCAGGGGATAAACGATTAGTTTCTTATATCGTCGCATCAAATAATGAAACGATCGATACGAATGAAATGCGTCAGTATGTTGGAGGTAGTTTGCCAGATTATATGGTTCCATACGCTTTTGTAGTAGTAAATGAGTTACCTTTAACTCCAAACGGTAAATTAGATAGAAAGGCATTGCCAGCTCCAGAATTTATTGCATCATCTTCTAGCCGCGGACCGAGAACACCGCAAGAAGAAATGTTATGTGACTTGTTTACAGAAGTTTTAAGTGTGTCTCAAATTGGAATTGATGATGGATTCTTTGATCTTGGTGGTCATTCACTTCTTGCAGTGCAGCTGATGAGTCGCATTAAAGAGGCACTTGGAGTTGAACTAAATATCGGAACTTTATTTGCAGCACCTACTGTTGCAGGGCTTGCTGAAAGACTTGAAATGGGGAATGGTCAAAGTGCACTTGATGTGTTGCTTCCATTACGAGCAAGCGGAGATCAATTACCACTATTTTGTGTACATCCAGCAGGTGGATTAAGTTGGTGCTATGCAGGACTTATGAAATCTTTAGGAACAGATTATCCAATCTATGGTGTACAAGCACGTGGTATCGCTGAAAATGAAGAACTTCCAAAAAGCTTAGAGGAGATGGCGGCGGATTATTTAAAACACGTTCGTGGAATACAGCCTCACGGACCATATCGTTTACTCGGATGGTCGCTTGGAGGAAATGTTGTTCATGCTATGGCGGCGCAACTTCAAAATGAAGGGGAAGAAGTAGAATTACTCGTTATGCTGGATTCGTATCCTGGTCACTTCTTACCGAATACGGAAGCACCTACTGAAGAAGAAGCGTTAATCGCATTACTTGCTTTAGGTGGATATGATCCAGATAACATGGATGGTAAACCACTTACTATGGAAAGTGCGGTTGCAATACTTCGCAAAGATGGAAGTGCATTAGCAAGTCTTGAGGAAGAGACTATTTTAAACTTGAAAGAAACATATGTAAATTCAGTAGGGTTGTTAGGGAAATACGTGCCAAAAGTTTATAACGGGGATATTTTATTCTTTAGATCTACTGTTATACCAGACTGGTTTAATCCTATTTCTCCAAATACGTGGCTAAATTATTTAGACGGGGAAATCGTGCAGCATGACATTGATTGTAGACATAAAGATTTATGTCAGCCAGGTCCACTTACAGAAATTGGACAAGTGCTAGCGAAATATTTGCAGAATAAGAAAGGGGTAAGTAAAGTATGACGAATCCATTTGAAAATGATAATTACACATATAAAGTATTAATGAATGAGGAGGGCCAGTATTCTCTCTGGCCTGCCTTTCTCGATGTACCAATTGGATGGAATGTCGTACATGAAGAAGCTAGCAGACAAGTTTGCTTAGAATACGTTGAAGTTAACTGGAATGATTTAGAGCCGAAAAAAAATCAAATTAGCGAAAAAATATTAGTAGGAAAACAATAATGAAAGTAAAAATAAATCCAAAAGTAGTTGTAAGCATCGTTTATATAACAGCGATGTTTATGGCTGCGATGGATGCAACGATTGTGAATGTAGCACTGCAAATGATAAGCAAAGAACTGCAAGTACCCCCATCTGCAATGGGGACAGTAAATGTTGGGTATTTAGTTAGCTTAGCTGTTTTTCTTCCGATTTCTGGTTGGTTAGGCGATCGTTTTGGTACGAAAAAAGTATTTTTAACTGCCCTTTTCGTTTTTACAATTGCATCTGCATTATGTGGAATTGCGAATGATATTACTTCATTAAACATTTTTCGTATCATTCAAGGTGCTGGTGGCGGGCTTTTAACACCAGTCGGGATGGCGATGTTATTCCGAACATTTTCACCAGAGGAAAGACCAAAAATTTCTCGATTTATTGTACTTCCAATTGCTGTAGCACCAGCGATCGGACCAATTATTGGTGGTTTCTTTGTAGATCAAATGTCTTGGCGCTGGGCATTTTATATTAATCTGCCGTTTGGTATCATTGCGTTGCTATTTGGACTTCTATTTTTAGCAGAGCATATTGAAAAATCAGCTGGTCGTTTTGATTCTCTCGGTTTTGTTCTTTCAGCACCAGGTTTTGCGATGCTCATCTATGCACTCAGTCAAGGGCCGTCAAAAGGTTGGGTTTCTCCAGAAATAATAAGTACTGGGATAGCTGGGATTGTATTCATTTCACTGTTTATAATTGTAGAATTGAAAGTAAAGCAACCGATGTTAGATTTACGCTTATTAAAAGAACCCGTTTTTAGAAAAATGAGTCTCATATCCTTGTTTTCATCTGCTGGTTTACTTGGAATGCTATTTGTTTTTCCGCTTATGTATCAAAATGTAATCGGAGTTTCTGCGCTGGAATCAGGTCTTACGACATTCCCAGAGGCGATTGGATTAATGATTTCTTCGCAAATTGTACCATGGACGTATAAGAAATTAGGGGCTCGAAAAGTAATCTCTATTGGATTAATAAGTACCGCGGTTATATTTATTTTATTAAGTTTTGTAAATCATGATACGAATCCATGGCAAATACGAGCGTTATTGTTTGGTATAGGTATTTTCTTAGGGCAGTCTGTCGGTGCTGTTCAATTTTCTGCTTTTAACAATATCACGCCACCTTCTATGGGTAGAGCAACTACTATATTCAATGTACAAAACCGACTAGGATCTGCAATAGGAGTTGCTGTTTTAGCTAGTATACTATCTGGTTTTGGAAGTAATAACGTACAGAATAATGTACAGTCAGATTTCTTACCATATCAAGCAGCATTAATTGGATCAGCAATATTTTTACTCATAGCATTACTATTTTCTTTACGTATTTCTGATAAAGAGGTAATGTCAAAGAAGAATAAAAAGCCGTTATCTGTATTACAAAAAGAGAAAGAAGTTGTAAATGAATGAGTTGCAGCATGCTAATACTCTTTTGAAATAAAGTAATATTGGCATTTAAAAGGAGAGAGTTTACATGATAGAGAGTAAAGTTGTAGATTCTGTACCAACCCTTAATGAGAATAGTTGTCAAATATGGTGGGCAAGAATTTCAGATTTACAATCATGGCATTACAATTTCCTAAATGATGTAGAGCGAGAGAAAGCAAATTCATATCATCATTCGGCAGACCGTGCGCGTTTTATAATAGGTTGTGTAATTAGTAGATTAGTACTTGGAAAGGTACTTTCTATGTCGCCAGTTCAAGTACCAATTGATCGGATGTGCCCAGTATGTAAGTTACAACACGGTAGACCTCAATTACCAGAAGGGATGCCGCAAATATCAGTCTCACATTCGGGTGAGTGGGTTGTTGTTGCATTTACTAAATCTGCACCTGTGGGTGTTGATGTTGAGCAAATGAATCTAAATATAGATGTTATGAAAATGGCAGAGGGCGTATTAACAGACATTGAAATAGCACAAGTTATGAAATTACCTGATGAGCAGCGACTAGAAGGATTTTTAACATATTGGACTCGAAAAGAAGCAGTGCTGAAAGCGACAGGTGAAGGACTATTGATTCCACCAGTAGAAATTACAGTATCAGCTCCAAATGACCCTCCAAAATTGTTGATTTTTAAAGAAAAACAAGAGTTAGCAGAAAATACAATGATGGAAGATGTAAGACCTAGTTTAGATTATATGGCTTCCATTGCAATATTTAGTAAAGAAGTAACTGAAATTACGCAGTTAGACGCGGGATTGCTATTAAATCATCGTTAATTTTTAATAAAATTTCTTATAGAAGAGGTGTTCCTCATGTTAGTAGCAGAAAATAGAAAAACTGAATTAACTTATAATGTACAGGCAATTAAAGATATGTTGTTTTCTAGAAATACGTCATCTATTCTAGCTTTAGAAAAACTTCTAAAAGATACAGTTCAGTTTGATGTACTTGAACAGGAAGCGCTTGATAGACAATACATTCCGAAAGAAGCAAAGAATTTCTTTGATAAAAACGGAACATTTCTTTATCGCGTATCTAATGTTAGTTATAAAGGTAAGGTGTTATCTGAAAATCTAATTTTTGCAGACACTTCGTTTTTACCGGATACAATAAAGAGTGAATTAGAGAGTGGAAATATTCCTGTTGAAAACCTTATAGAAAAGATGGAAGTAAGAAGAAACGTATTATATGAAGGATATCAGCCATCTGGAAATATTATCGAATTGTTTGATGGATGTTCTGTTGCGGCGAATGTTTATCCAACTAGAAAATATCAAATTGTAAATAACTGCAAATGTGTATTTTATATTTGTGAAGTGTATCATGCAGAGAATATAAAGGAACTGCTTAAATAAGAACTAAACAATAAACAAGAAACCAGCCTATAAAATGGCTGGTTTCTTGTTTATTTAACAGCTTCTTTTAATTCTTTTCCTGCTTTAAATGCTGGAACTTTACCAGCAGCAATCTGAATTTCTTCTCCAGTTTGCGGATTACGCCCTGTACGAGCAGATCTTTCACGCACTTCAAAAGTTCCAAAGCCGATTAGTTGCACTTTATCGCCAGATTGTAATGCATTAGCAATTGTGTCAAATACGGATTGTACAGCTGCAGAAGCATCCTTTTGAGAAATATCAGCTGATTGTGCTACATTTTTAACTAATTCTGTTTTGTTCATGTTTTCACCTCATAAAAAATTTTTTAGAATGAATGTTTTAGTATAATGGTTAGTAAAGATAAAGCTAACTTTGTGATTAGAAAGAATGCTGTATATTTATGTTAATTTCGTTGAAAGAAACTGAATCCCTGCTAATATTTAGGGATTAATTAAGAATTGATGCATACAACAAGCTGTAATATGAGGATGAGGGGGAATATACGGATGATTTTTCGTGAAAAGAATGAGAAAGAAAGTATATTAATTCGTCAACATGATCATGGTTTTTTAGCTGGTGAAATTGCAAGACATATAATAGAAGATTTTTTTGAAGATAAAATATACTTAAAAGAGACAATTGATGCTATATATGAGCATGATAGAGGATGGATAGAGCTTGATAAAGTACCAATTTTGAATGATACTAAAAATATTCCATATACATTTATGGATTGTCCAAGTTCATTACGCTTTGTTTTTTATACGATTGGTTTGAATGCAATTGAAGAGTCAAATCCATACGGGGCGCTACTTTGTAGTAAGCACTTTTTATCATTTTCATTAAATGAGGAAGATGAAGAGATGATGTCTTTTTATAAAAATGAATTGGAACGACAAAAAAGAATTTTGAAAACGTTAACAAAAGAACAATATGCGATGTTTGATAAACATTATAGATTATTAAAGTTTTGTGATGAACTTTCTTTATATGTATGTATGAATAAACCTGGTGTAAAAAAGAAAGATGAAATTGATTTATTTAAAGAGGGTTTTGAAGGAACAGAAATGTTTAATAGTAAGGGGGAGAAGCCTATTCAAGCTGAATGGGTGGATGAAGAAACAATTCAAATTACATCGTTTCCATTTAAAACGGAATTTTATACATATGTAAAATATAAAACTATAAATAAACATGAAGTTAAAGAAAAAGGGATTGTAAAAGCTGATAGAGAAGCGGAAATGAAGAAGCAAAACATTCGTTTCATACAATAAGGAGGAGATTTAGATTGAAAGATTACATGTTAAAACAGTTTGATTACCATGCTTGGGCTAATACACGATTATTCAACCGACTAAAAGAGTTACCAAACTATGAGACAATTTTTAATGAACAGATACAGAGTGTATTCCCATCAATTAAGGATACTTTTGTACATATTTATATTACAGATCAAGTGTGGTTACACATATTGCATGGTAAAAGTATGAGTGAAGTAATACAAGACCGAGAAAAATTACGAAAACAAATCGAAACTAAATCGTTACATGAATTAGAAAAAATGTTTGAAAACATGGCAAATCAATATAAAGAATTTTTAAGTAGAATACAAGACGTAAATACTGTATTTGTTATTGAGAACCCATATGCAGGTGCATTAGACACTTCCATTTTAGAGTTAGTGCAACACGTCGTAAATCATGGTACATATCATAGAGGGAATATAACAGCAATGATCCGTCAACTTGGTTATTCATCTACAATGATGGATTTTGTACTTTATTTACATATGGTTCAGGAGGGAAAGGAATTGAAATAGAGAAAAAAGGAATGGCTTATTATAAATGAGCCATTCCTTTTTTTAGTGATTAACTTGCCTGTTTTTTATGACTTTCTTTCAATTTCTCTGCTTGTAAAAAGCGATTCGTTTCAGCGACAACAATACCACTTAATCCGATTAGACCAATTAAGTTTGGAATCGCCATAAGTCCATTTGCAATATCGGCAAATGTCCATACGACACCTAGCTTTAAATTAGCACCTATTGCAATCATAACGATAAAGATTGCTTTATAATATCGTACAGCACCTTGTCCGAATAAATAAGCTACACACTTCTCTCCGTAATACGACCAACCTAAAATAGTAGAGTAGGCGAATAATATAATGGCGATACCGAGAATCATACTACCAGCAGTACCGAATACGGATTGGAATGCTAATGTTGTAGCTTCAACACCAGTTTTACCTGATTTCCATGCGCCTGTAGTAATTAATACTAGCCCCGTAATTGTACATACAATAAATGTATCTAGAAAAGTACCAGTCATAGAAACTAAAGCTTGTTTTGCAGGTGAATCTGTTTTGGCAGCAGCCGCAGCAATAGGAGCACTCCCTAAACCAGCCTCGTTAGCAAATACACCACGTGCCATTCCTATTTGAATTGCAGATGCAACTGTTGCTCCGATAAAACCACCAGCGGCTGCAGTACCTTGAAATGCACCAGAAAAAATAAGTGAAAATGCTTCTGGAATTTGATCAAAGTGATAGAAAATAATAATAAGGCCAGCGATTATATAAAAGAATGCTTTAATAGGAACGATATATCCAGTAACTCTACCAATCTTTTTTACACCGCCCAAAATAACGATAGCGATTAAGAATGACATGAGTATACCAGTTAATGCAGGAGGGAAAGAAAAATTGATTCGCATTGCCTCTGCAACTGAATTAGATTGAACCATATTACCGATACCGAAAGAAGCAGCTGTGCCGAATATAGCGAATAAAACAGCCAGCCATTTTTTCCCTAAACCACGTTCTAAATAATACATTGGTCCACCGGAGTATTCACCATTTTCATTACTAACACGGTATTTCACCGCAAGGATTGCTTCGGCATACTTTGTTGCCATTCCAAATAAAGCAGTAATCCACATCCAAAAGATTGCGCCAGGTCCACCGATTGTCACAGCAGTTGCGACACCTGCTATATTTCCCATACCAATCGTTGCAGCCATAGCTGTCATCAGTGCTTGGAAGTGACTAATATCTCCAGAAGATGATGTATCCTCTGATTTTTTAAAAGCTAGCTTGTGAGCGTATATTAGTTTACTAAACTGTAAACCTTTTAAGCGCACTGTGAGAATGATACCAGTTCCAACGAGTAGCAACAAAGTTGGTAACCCCCACACATACTGATTAATTTGTTCTAATACTTTACTTACTGTCTCCATCTGTATTCTCCTTTTTTAGAAAAAAGAAAAACCACTTCAAGGAAATGAAATGGTCTCTGGAGAAACAAGGGATAGAAAAATAAACCGATACAAATCGGCATTTTCTTTCGCTTGTCTCTGTCCTTTTACCTGAGAGATTATCCGCTAGATTAGCGGATTTGCTCCTTCGGTGCTCGTTTTCCTCCGCGCTATATTAAGCGAGAGGGAGTCTCTCCAGAGATTCGTCCCCATGCAGTTCTACTTGTAAACAAGACCTGAGAGTTTCAAAGTTGGTTCAGCAACTTTTTGCCCCGTCGGTAGATCAATAGACCTTCTCCTGAATGGTTCATCCGAATTATAAAATTAAAAACTTAAACGCATTGATTCTGTATAGAATCAATAAAAACATTATAGATATACAATTAGTGAAATGCAATCATTTTTTATTTTGAAATAGTAAATAAACTTATTTTTTGGTATTCCTAATTTATCTTCTATTTTATGATCTCAGGAGAGATTACTTATTATATATTCGAAAAATGAATGGTGATAAAAGAGATAGGACGTAACAATGTAGGATTATTTATGTCTTACTTTCAGATTTTCAATTCTGAATTATTTGAATTATAATTGTTGTATGTGTGGAATAAACTAATATTTTATAGGGAAATGAGTTGATAAATTGCCAAGAATAAAAAAAATAGGGCGTTTTTGTCCTGTGGATGATGAAGGATTTATTATAAACGATGCACATTTTAATAAAATTCAGCCTGTGTTTTTGGAGGTAATACAAGAAATAAAGGATACTTGTTGTCAATTTTTGCGGGATGATTTGCACAGTGTTTATATAAGGGGTTCTATTCCAAGAGGGATTGGGATAGAAGGGGTTGCAGATGTAGATATGATTATATTAGTTCGAAAGAATCCTCAAGTAATTGACTTAAGCTGGAGAAAGGAGCTAGAAGTCCAAATTACACAGCAGTTTAATTGTATATCAGGAGTGGAGTTAAGTTTTTATAGTGAAAAAGAAGTAATAAACTCAGAGGATTTTTCTTTTATAGGATTTATGATTCAGACACATAGTGTATGTATATTAGGTGAAGACGTAAAATTATATTTACCTAAATATAAAGTAAGTCAGGAGATAGTGTATGAACATCTCATTCATTTGCGGAAACAAATTGAACAAACACACGAAGAGTTAATTCATAATAAGGACGTAGATGATATAGAGGATTGTTGTCGTTGGATCATGAAGATTGTAGTCAGGGCAGGTCTAGCATTAACAATTGATAGAGAAGGGCTGTATTCCAGGGACTTATATCCAGCATATGAGTTATTTAGTAAGCATTTTCCCGAACAAGAAAAAAATATGAGGAAAGCACTACAATATGTAATTGAACCGATAAAAGATATAGAAGAAATCTTATCATTTTTAGATACGTTTGGTGATTGGTTGATAGAAAAAGCAGAGGATTCTTTGAAAAATATACAAATTTAATAAACTATAATTTCATTATGTAAACAGATTGTATTGAAGAATAGAAGAGAGGAGAGATATTGGGATTTTTACATTGTGGATGTATTCTCGCAAGGCAAGTATTCAGGTAATCAACTTGCGTTATTTATGGAAAATTAGGAATTTTATAGTTAGGGAATCAATGATCTTAATGTCCGTGATTTTGCAGATTATTATGGAATCACAGAGGATATGGCAACAGGAAGCTCAAATGGATGTTTAGCGGCGTATCTTATAAAATATCGTTATCTTGGAACGGAAAAGATAAATATGCATGTTGAACAAGGGTATGAGATAAATCGCCATTCTCTAATACACATACAAGCAGAGGTGATTGAGAGTAAAATTAATGTTTGCATTGGTGGAAAAATAGAAAGTATTGCAAGTGGGAAATGGACCGTATCATAAGGGGGATTAGAAATGCTATTAAAAACAATATTTTGCAAGGTGGAAGAAGAGAAAAGGGAATTGTTTTCTGATGCGCAAGAAAAATGGCGTGATTTACAGTATTTAGACGGATTCTATGGACAATTTGGTGGGTGGAATGAAGGGGAAGCGTGTGTATATACTTTATGGGAAGATAGAAATGCATATCAATCATTCATGAATGATGCTCATGATACAATTTTTTTAAATAGTAATCAAGAAGGCACATATATTTCCTGTAATATTGAAATGTTTCAAACGTTGTATGATATAACAGAAACTCCTTTGAAAGACGTAACTGCACAAGGGTCATTTGTAAGAGTTGCAATTTGCGATGTGAAAGAAGGAAAAGAAAAGTATTTTTTACATACGCAAGAAACAATTTGGAATAAAGGAATGGAAAATGCAAAAGGAATGTTAGGTGGAGTTGTTGGGAAGTCTTTAAAGACTGAAAATCGTTACATAGTATTAACGTATTGGCAAGATGAAATAGCGCACGAACTCTATATGAAAGAAATTTTCCCAGAGTTATATCAGTCAGCAAATGTAAATGAGTATGTTGAAAATATAAATGGGAAGAGAGTTATTCGGAAGGAAGAATGGTCTGTTGCCGCTTCTAAATAAAGTTAGAACTTATTAAAGTAGCTAGTTTCGAAAAATTCAATACAGAACATTAGTCCTTGTGCAATTACTTTGTACAAGAATAAGAGGGGAGATATTTAAATGAGCAGAGTTTTAAGATTTGAATTGCAAGTCCCAAACCCTGAAGAAGCTATTCAATTTTATACAAATAGTTTTGGATGGAAGTTTGAAAAAATGCCTGGGCCACATGACTATTGGTTCATAATTACAGGTGAGAGTGATAGACCTGGTATCGATGGTGGATTAATGAAATCACCTGATGGTGCTACTAGGACAACTAATTCGATTGAAGTACCTTCAGTTGATGAGTACATAAATAAAGTTATTGAAAATGGTGGACAAGTAGTTGTACATAAAACTGCTATTCCTAATATGGGTTACTTTGCTTATTGTATAGATAATCAAGGGCTTCTTTTTGGAGTATGTGAAGAAAATAGTGAAGCGTAAAAAATTAGGGGAGTTCGAGATTATTTTGTTTGTTGAACGATGTTTTCTATCAAAGATTATAATTATTGAACACTTTTGTATAAAAACTAGTATTCGTTTAGTGGAAGAAGGATCCATTTTGATTATTTTCAAAAGGGTTCTTTTTTATTTTTCACATATTGTGAGTTATTTAGGCATGATTAATCAAACTTATATCGGTATATTATCTATGAAAAAAGTAAATAAATGATGTTATATTCAAGGGTTAATCTATTGACTGCTAAACAGTTTGAGGTGAAAAGGAAAAGAGGACCAATTATTTTCGTGTAAACATGTAATTAAGTGAAGACGTCATATACCCTTTCATGTTAATATATTTAAGTTATAATAGGAGGCTTACCCTTTTGTATTGTACGGTAGAAGCAGTGTGAGCTTGAAATTTTTTATGAAAAGGATGTGCCTAACTTGCGTATCAATAAATTTATTAGTGAAGCTGGAAAAGCGTCTCGACGTGGAGCAGATAAGTTAATTAACGAGAGAAAAGTAATTATTAACGGTAAGGTTGCAAAAATTGGTGACCAAGTAAATCCAGGTGATGACGTACGAGTAAATGGAGAGCAACTTCGTATTGCTCGAGACCATGTGTATATCGCTTTAAATAAACCAGTAGGTATTACATGTACAAGTGAAAAAGCAGTAAAAGGTAATATTATCGATTTAGTGAATCATCCTTTACGAATTAATCACATCGGACGTCTCGACAAAGACTCAGACGGTTTAATTTTGTTAACGAATGATGGCGATATCGTTAATGAGATTTTACGTGCTGAAAACAAACATGAGAAAGAATATATCGTTTCAGTAGATAAGCCGATTACACCGGAGTTTTTAGAAAAAATGGCAGCAGGTGTTAAAATTTTAGATACAAAAACACTTCCTTGTGAAGTAACACAGTTATCAAAATATGAGTTCCAAATTATTTTAACACAGGGGCTAAATCGTCAAATTCGCCGTATGTGTGAAGCTTTGGGTTATCAAGTATACACGTTAAAACGTACGAGAATTATGAATATTGAGTTGAATAATTTACCAGTCGGACAGTGGAGAGATTTATCGAAAAAAGAGAAAAAACGCCTATTTTCAGACTTAAATTACGAACCACAAGATTGGTAAAAAAGAGAAGGGGAGACCAAAAAATGTTTTTGGTTTCTTTTTTTTGAATAAAAAATATATTTTTAACACTTGTAAAAATAAAATGAATAGGATATATTAAATAACAATAAATGTAATTGTTACAAAAGCAAAGAAAAGGACACGAGTTATTTTAAACGGTTATACAGAGAAGGAAGGAAAGCTGAGAACTTCCTAACGCAGTAAAATAACTTACCACCTTAGAGCTGCACTGGGGAAATCAAGTATCTAGTGCCGTGTAAGCGACGTTATCGCAAAAGAAGCCATTATGTTTTTTGTGATGGGAATCTGGGTGGAACCACGAATATAAGCATATTCGTCCCTATTTACTAGGGATGAATATGCTTTTTTATATTTTATTTCATAATAAGCGAAGAAAAGGACACGAGTTATTTTAAACGGTTATACAGAGAAGGAAGAAAAGCTGAGAACTTCCTAACGCAGTAAAATAACTTACCACCTTAGAGCTGCACTGGGGAAATCAAGTATCTAGTGCCGTGTAAACGACGTTACCGTAAAAGAAGCCATTGTATATTTGCGATGGGAATCTGGGTGGAACCACGGGTAAAAGCACACTCGTCCCTATTTTAGGGATGAGTGTGCTTTTTATTATGAAATGGAGAGATGAAAAATGAAAGAACAGATGATCGAAATTAAATTTCCAGATGGTAGCGTTAAAGAATTTGTGAAAGGCATTACTTTAGAAGAAATTGCTGGGGCAATTAGTAGTAGCTTGAAAAAGAAAGCAGTCGCAGGAAAAGTTAATGATAAGTCTTTTGATTTACGACGAAACATTGAAGAAAGTGCGAAAGTTGAAATCATTACTATGGATTCAGATGAAGGGGTAAAAATTGCAAGACACTCTGCGGCACATATATTAGCGCAAGCTGTAAAAAGAATTTATGGTGATGTAAACCTTGGTGTAGGGCCAGTCATTGAAAATGGATTCTATTATGACATGGATCTTCAAAGTAGTGTAAACGTAGAAGATTTACCGAAAATAGAAAAAGAAATGAAAAATATTATAAATGAAAATGTAAAGATAGAGCGAGTTGAGGTTTCTCGAGAAGAAGCAAAAGAATTGTTTCAAGAAATGAATGATAGTTTGAAATTAGAGCTTTTAGAAGCAATTCCTAATGGGGAAAGTGTAACACTGTATAAACAAGGTGAATTTGTAGATTTATGTAGAGGACCACATTTGCCATCTACTGGTTATTTGAAAGCATTTCAATTAACTCATGTTTCTGGTGCATATTGGCGAGGCGATAGTAACAATCAAGTGCTTCAGCGTATATATGGTGTTGCTTTCTCTTCTCAACAAAAATTAGAAGAGTATTTACATTTTGTTGAGGAGGCCGCAAAGAGAAATCATCGGAAATTAGGTAGTGAACTTGAATTGTTTATGTTTTCGGAAGAGGCTCCGGGAATGCCCTTTTACTTGCCAAAAGGACAGATTATTCGCAATGAATTAGAAGCATTTTTAAGAGAAATTCAAAATGAGTACAATTATCAAGAAGTGCGTACTCCATTTATGATGAATCAAGAATTATGGGAGAAGTCAGGACACTGGGGACATTACAAAGACAATATGTATTTCTCAGAAGTAGATCATAAAAGTTTTGCGTTAAAACCGATGAATTGCCCAGGCCATATGCTTATGTTTAAAAATAAATTACATTCTTATCGTGAATTACCGATTCGTATGTGTGAGTTCGGTCAAGTGCATCGACATGAATTTAGTGGCGCTTTAAACGGATTATTAAGAGTTCGTACTTTCTGCCAAGATGATGCTCATTTATTTGTAACACCAGAACAAATTGAAGATGAAATCAAATCAGTGTTGGCGCAAATTGACTATGTGTATAAAACTTTTGGTTTCGAGTATGAAGTAGAGCTTTCTACTCGTCCAGAAGATTCAATGGGTGATGATAAATTATGGGAGCAAGCAGAATTGGCATTAGAAAATGTATTACAGTCATTAAATTATAAATATAGATTAAATGAAGGTGACGGTGCATTTTACGGTCCGAAAATTGATTTCCATATTAAAGATGCTTTAAATAGAAGTCATCAGTGCGGAACAGTCCAACTTGATTTCCAAATGCCAGAAAAATTTGATTTAAATTATATAGATGAAAATAATGAAAAAAGAAGACCGGTTGTAATCCACCGCGCTGTATTAGGATCTTTAGATCGCTTTTTAGCGATATTAATTGAACACTTTGGAGGCGCGTTCCCAGCGTGGGTGGCACCGGTTCAAGTGAAAGTAATTCCAGTTTCAAATGCAGTGCATGAAAAATATGCAAATAGGATTGCAGATAAATTAGCACAAGCCGGAATTCGTGTCGAACGAGATATGCGAGATGAAAAGTTAGGATATAAAATTAGAGAAGCGCAAATGCAAAAAGTTCCGTATGTTCTTGTTATTGGGGATAAGGAAATGGAAAGCGAAGCTGTAAATGTACGGAAATATGGTGAAGAGAAGTCAGAAGTTGTTGAACTAGATGCGTTTGTGGAAAGTATGAAAGAGGAAATTAAAAATAGGAAATAGAGATTGATAATAAAACACACCATTAATATGTAATACTGAAGTTAAAGTAATTAAAGATATATTAAATAACAATAATAAACGCAGAGAAGGGATAGCTTAATTGCTATCCCTATCCCTTCATCTTAATTTCACAATCTAATCCCATTGGTTGAAGAAAGTTGTTATTTGTTTTTATTGAGTGTATTCGTCGCTTTTGTACTCCAAAATATCACCTGGTTGACAATCTAAAGTCTTACATATCGCTTCCAATGTTGAAAAACGAGCCGCTTTTGCTTTCCCATTTTTCAGAATGGAAAGATTCGCCATCGTAATCCCAACCCTCTCCGAAAGCTCCGTTACGCTCATTTTTCGTTTTGCTAACATCACATCAATATTAATAATAATTGTCATATTCTCCACCTCAGACCGTTAAATCATTTTCTGATTTTATATTAATAGCTTCTTGTAAAAGCCTTTGGAGAACAGCAGCAAAAACGGCGATCACCATAGAGGCGAAAATGATGGTCAATCCGATTGGTATGAAACTTGGAGGATCAATTTTTTTTGCCATGAGATAGTAGAGTGGCATACCTAGCAAGTACAAGGTACTGATCGTGATGGCACAGTATTTTATATTCTTTAAAGCCTTTACCGATAATTCCGAGAACGCTTGGTTCTTATCAATATAGCTTAAAAGTTTAAAAGCTTGATACAGAGCAAAGTAAAAAGGTATCACTGCCGCGTACATATCGATTAAAACGAGAGATTTCATATAAGCAATATCTGGATACAATTCTCCAGCAAAATTCCCAATCTTAGGCACCAAAAATATGCACAATGCAAGAACTGGGAATCCTATAAAAGTAATAGCTAGCTTTAAAAAGAGTGTCGTAACTTGTTTCATAAAAAGCACCTCACTTATGTAATAACAACATGATTTTATCATGCGATTTATCGTTTTGCAATAAAAATGTATTGTTTTTTATCGTGTTATTATTTTTATTGAAATATCTTTTAAATTTTGATAACAATAAAAAGCATTTCTCATTCCAAAGAAATGCTCTTATGAAGTGGTTTGTTTTTTTAACCTTACAAAAATGTAAGGTAAATGTAAGGGAAATCGAATGAAAGGATTTTAGAAAAGTGAGAATATTAAGCAGAGAAATCGTTTGTATTTCTTATGTATCTCAATCTGCATTTGGAAAATTTAAAAATTCTTAAGAATTTTTATGAGAAAAATATAAGAAATATATGGGAAATTTATACTATACAAAAGGGATGGAGTGAAAGAGATGTCAACAAATGTAGTTACTGTAGAAAGTGTAGAAAAAACGTATGGGAAAAGAAATGAGAATCAGTCAAAAGCATTAAGGGGTGTTTCATTAAGTATTAAAGAAGGAGAGTTTGTAGGGATTATGGGTCCTTCTGGATCTGGTAAAACGACATTATTAAATGTGATTAGTACACTTGATCAAGCGACAGGTGGTAGTGTAACAATAGCTGGCACAAATATTACTTCTATGAAGGGGAATGCATTATCAGATTTTCGTTCTCAAAAACTAGGATTTATTTTTCAAGACTTTAATCTACTAGAAAATTTATCAATTTATGAAAATATCGCTTTACCACTTTCCTTGCAAGGCGTACCGTCAAGTGAGATTACTGGAAAAGTAAATGGGGTTGCGACGAAATTAGGGATCACTGAAATTTTAACAAAATATCCGACTGCTGTTTCTGGTGGACAAAAACAAAGAACAGCGGCAGCACGAGCTTTAGTACATAATCCGGCAATCGTATTAGCAGATGAACCGACAGGAGCACTTGATAGTAAAAATGCAAAAAGTTTATTAGAAGCGATGCAAGATTTACATGAAAATCACAATGTAAGTATTTTGATGGTAACACACGATGCATTTAGTGCGAGCTATTGTGAACGTATTTTATTTATACAGGATGGACTTCTTTATAAAGAGTTAAAACGTCGAGGAACACGAGAAAATTTCTATCAAGATATTTTAGGTGTGCTTGCCCAAATGGGCTCAGCAACTGAGTCGAAGTAAGGGGGGCGAGACTATGTTATTCAAATTATCACGTCATAGTATGAAAAAAATGTTAAAGGATTATATGGTTTTACTTATTGGTCTAGTCATTAGTATTAGTATTTTTTACATGTTTCAAACGATGGCGATGAATAGTGAATTTACAAAAGATAATAGTCTCATTAGTAGTATCAGACTTGTCTTCTGGGTCGGTGCAATATTACTTTCTTTCATAACTGTATTTTATATTATATATGCCAATTCTTTTTTACTTACACTAAGAAGAAAAGAACTCGGTATGTACATGATGCTTGGAGCGAAAAAGAAAAAAGTAGCGCAATTATTATTTATTGAGACTTTTGGTATGGGGATTGTCAGTATTATTATCGGTATTTTAGTAGGAATAGTACTTGCTAGTGTAGCAGGAAATTTTTTAATGAATGGAATGGAAATTTCAGCAAAAGGTAATTACGCATCTGTGTACACACCAGCTATATTAGTTACATCTATTTTCTTCTTAATATTATTTTTCATTACTGGTTTAATGAATAGTTTCCGATTATTACGTAAAACAGAATTAGAGTTAATACGTGAAGATGAAACGCAAGATGAGGTGAAGAAAAGTAAGACTCGCACTGTTATTATGACAGTACTAGGTGTATTGCTAGTAAGTACAGGATACTATTTTATGGTGAATATAAAAATGTTTGCTGAACTAGGATTTATAATAGCGACAATTGTTACGACAGTAGGAACGTATTTCATTTTTAGCTCGTTGCTCCCACTTTTTGTAATGAAAATTAAGGGAAATAAAAAACGAAATGAAACGGGATTAAATAGTTTTACTTATGCACAGTTACGTTTTCGAGTAACTAGTTTATCGAGGGTACTAGGCACTGTAGCGATGTTAATTGCATTAGGTGCAGGTGCAATGACAGCAGGTATGGCGTTTCAAAAGAATGTAGGCATTATGACAGACTTCTCACGTGTATATGATGTCGTAATTCATGATCCAAATGAACAAGATAAAGCGGCATTAAAAGAAATGGAAATTGTTGAAGAAAGCAAGTATAAGTATAAAGTAGATGGAGAAGCGGTTTATTATTTACGTAACGACTTAACTGAAAAACCACCACTTATTTCAGATCATTTTGATACAAAGACTTTAAAAGAACCTGCTCGTAAACGTGTGGCTACACCTTTAACTGAACCTGTCTATTCTGCTTTGGAAGCTCCTGAAGTAGCGAATAAGCTTCCTCGTATGCCAAAAGATTGGGAAGATGCGGTTGTAAGAGAGATACAAATTACACATAATCAATTTAACGGAAAACCTGTAAGAATTGCAGATGAAGAGCATTATAAAGGAATTCAAGGAACAGAACATACTGTAACATTAGCAAAAGTAGATGATATGAAAAAATATAAATCGTTGTTAATTGAAATAGACAAGAGACAAAAAGAACAAATTGAAAAAACAACAGGTACAAAAGTAGACTTATTTACGAAAATGACAATTTATCAATTTATGAACAGTTTCATGAGTGGAACAATGTTTATGGGATTTTTCCTTGGAATTGCGTTTTTAGCAATGATGGCAAGTTCTCTTATGTTCAAAATATTAACAGGAGCTTCTCGTGATGTACGCCGTTATGAAATGCTACGAAAAATTGGTGTGAGACGTAGTATGTTAACAAAAAGTATATATAAAGAGATTTCATATTTATTTATCTTCCCAGCAATTATTGGAATCTCCCACGTTTTAGTAGGGCTTAACTTATTCAGTTTCATATTAGTTGACCCATTTGTAAAAGTGTGGATGCCAATAGGAATCTTCATAGTAATTTATTTCATTTATTATTGGATTACTGTTCAACTTTATAAAGGTATGGTAATGCCGAAAGAGGAAGTAGCGAAATAGTTTGAGAAAAGAGTCCTTGTTTTGACAACAAGGACTCTTTTCTATATTTGTAATACATTGTGATCAAGTCTTTCTACGAATAATGTATTGAAAATTAAGAAAATATTAAGAGTTTATATAGCGGAAAGTTAAGAAGTATATGGGATATTAATAATGTAAAAAAGATTGAGATGAAATTGGAAAGTACAATTGTTGTACATTCATATTTTTTTGAGGTAGTTTTACAGAACTAAATTGTTATTTTTACAAATTTATAAGAAAGGAAACGTCTTATGAAGAAGATAAAAAAATTAGTAAAACGTATTGCAGTCACTATTATACTATTAATAATTATGGCGTTAGTATTTCCTACATGGACCTCGCAAATAAAGGGGAAAAACAGTATAAGTACATTAGAGCAAGTAGAGATAAATGGAAGTGGTCATGAAATTATGATACGCGGAAAAGATAAGAAGAATCCAGTTATTCTCTTTATCCATGGTGGACCAGGTTCTTCAGAAATACCATATGCTCAAAAATATCAAGACTTATTGGAAGAGAAATTCACAGTTGTTAATTACGATCAAAGGGCAAGCGGGAAATCGTATCATTTCTTTGAAGACTATTCGAATCTATCATCAGACCTACTTGTAGAAGATTTATTAGCTATGACAGATTATATTTCAAAACGTCTTGGCAAAGAAAAAGTAATATTGGTTGGTCATTCTTACGGTACATATATTGGAATGCAAGCTGCCAATAAAGCCCCTGAAAAATATGATGCATATGTTGGAATAGGGCAGATGAGTGATACAGTAGAAAGTGAAATGGATAGCTTAAACTATGTTATTGAACAGGCACAAAATGCGGGGAATAAAGATGAGGTTTCCTATTTAAAAGGGTTAACCGAAAAAATTAAAAATGGCGATACATACACTCCGCGAAATTATGTTGCGAAATATGGTGGAACATCAAGACTCATTGAAAATCCAGATGGTGATAACATGAGGATGCTATTTAGTAATGAATATAACTTGTTAGACGTAATTCGTTATAACGTTGGATTATCACATTCTCAAACTGTCTTATTAGAAAAAGATTTAAAGAATCCATTATCTACTAAAGTAACTAAGCTGAATCTACCGCTTTATTTTCTTATGGGTAAATATGACTATAATACTTCATTTCATGCAGCAAAACAGTATTTTGATAGAATTGAGGCGAATCAAAAAGAATTTATAGCTTTTGAAAACTCAGCACATTACCCTCAATTTGAAGAGAAGGAAAAGTTTTATGAGTGGTTGTGTGATACATTCGTAAAATGAAATTAAATAAAAAGCACTTATTTTAAAAATAAGTGCTTTTTTATAGTATATAATCGAGCGAGAAGGAAAATATTGGATAATAGTCGAAAGATATAATACAACTTCAGAGAAATGACGAGAATCGATATGTTTTGTCGAGAGAGGAGTTATTTTATTAAAAGGTATAGGTACTATACATAGTTTTAATTTCTGAATATTCATTTAAACAGAAGGGGTAATAGTTATGTTCATTCGAATTGGTAAGTGGTGTGGGGTTACATGTTTACAATTATTTGCGGCGCTTATTTGTATTCTATTTTTAGGGGCACTACCGCGTTTATTTAAGGGATTACAAATTGATCTAATCGGTTTTTGGAACACAGTTGTGTTTCTTGGAGAGAAGTTACTTCAACCAGGTGAAATTACGTATGGATTTCGGAATTCAAGAAAGTTATTTCCACAAATATGGATTCATTATGTAGAGACAATGTTTGTATTTATTTCGGCATTTATACTATCTTTACTCACTGCGTATCTTATCGTTGTGTGGGTATTACAGCGCTCTCAATCAAAGCAACGTATGTGGAATGGGATTTTCGTCGCACTTGAAAGTATTCCGGACATTTTATTAATTTTATTATCTCAACTTCTAGTAGTAATAATCTTTCAAAAGACAGGTTTTATGCCAGTGAAATTTGCAGGACTTGGAGAGGAAAGGGCTCGCCTGTTACCAATAATATGCCTTACTTTACCTACAACATTATTATTTATTAAGTTACTACTATTACGTTTCAGAGAAGAATTAGAGAAAGATTATAGTATATTTGCTAAGATTAAAGGGCTAAGTTTAAGACATATTTTGACGCACCATATTTCAAGAAATGTCCTGTTAACAACAGTCTATTATGCAAAAACGAATATTTTATTTATGCTATCAAACTTATATATTATTGAATGGCTGTTTAATACGTACGGTATGTTCGTTTTCGTGAAAGAAAATTCAAAATTAGAAATATTTACAGTGAGTTTAGTTTTATTATACGTACCGCTTTTTATACTATTTCGTTTATTACATACGCTTTTACAAAATGTTATAAAGGGAAGTGTGTAACATGTGGCAAGTTGTAAAAAGAGATGTGAGATTTTGGCTAGGTGTTACTTTTTTGAGTGTACTAATGATTGTTAGTATTGGAAATACGCTGTTTTTCGATGGGAATATTCGTGAACTAACGATGATGTATAACGAAAAAGGAGAATTAGAGGCTGCTCCGTTTTCACCGTCGAGTAAATTTTGGTTTGGAACTGATGAGAAAGGCCGTGACCTGTTCCAGTTAATAATAGAAGGAGCGAAATGGACAGTTGGTGCAAGTATCGTTATCGCAGTTTTACGTGTAGTAATTGGAGGAGCTATTGGTTTATTACTTGGTATGTACAGTAAACGCTCATTTCCAGTTATCTCATCTTTTTTTGATCCGTTTAGTATTGTACCAATGATTATGATTTCCTATTTTATGTTAAATGCAGTTTTAATGTTCGAAAGTGGAGAGGCTGCTGCTCCGTTTCATTTACGGGTTGCGTTTCAAATTATAGTTCTTGCGTGCCTTGCTGTACCGACTGTTATGTTGTATGTGGCGCAAGAAGTAAAACGTATTAAGAATGAAGAAGTTATGTTGGCGGCCACTGTGCTCGGCGGAAGTAAGTGGCAGAGGTTGAAACGCCATGTATGGCCGCATATGTTACCATCATTTCTTTTATTAGTAGCCCAGCAATTTGTAAGTACTTTATTACTCCTCTTGCATCTTGGTTTGTTGGAATTATTTTTTGGCGGAACAATAATTTTTGGCGGTATAGATGCAGATAGTGTAACAAAAGAATGGACAGGGTTAATTGGTCAAAACTTCCGTCACTTAACTACTCATACATGGATTGTACTCATTTCGATTTCTTTTTATAGTATGACAATTTTGTCAGGAAATCTGATTAGTAATAGTATGCAAGATGCGATTAAGCTAGGAAATGTTAGAAGAGCGAATCGGAAGAAGGAAGAAGTGAAAGTAGAGAAACAAATACAGCCTACCATGAATGATTTTTCATTTCATAGTGAGGTGCAAAAATAAAAAAAGATAGCTGAAGACAAATTGTTTTCAGCTATCTTTTTTGTTTAAAGTGGTGGTAAATCAATCTTACCTTCTTCAAATAATTCTTTTATCATATGTTTCGTATAACCAGCTGCTTGACCAAATGTGATTTTTGCTGGCATTGGTGCTTCATTTACATCTACAACTACATCAATAATGCATGGTTTACTTTGTTTTACCGCATTTTCAAAGGCAGGAAGTAAGTCATCTAACTGTTCGACGCGGTATCCAATACCACCGCACGCCTCTGCGTATTTTGCGAAATCAGGATTCGTTAAGTCTGTACCGAATTCGATATTTCCCATAACTTCTTGTTCAAATTTAATCATAGCAATTTTATTATTGTTTAATACAACAACAACGATTGGCAGTTTATATTTAACAGCTGTTACGAAATCATTCATTGTCATTCCAAATCCGCCGTCACCACAAACTGCAAACACTTGTTTATCCGGGAAAGCAATTTGTCCAGCAAGTGCACCAGGTAAACCACAGCCAAGTGTTGCAAGCCAACTAGAAATGATAAATTTCTGGTTTGTCATACGGAAGTGCCTTGCAGTCCATACTGTTACATTTCCGACATCGACTGAAAGAATTGCGTCATCTTCTGCTACTTTCTGCAGTGCATGCATAACTCGTTGTGGTTTAATTGGAGTAGAAGAATCTTCTTCTTGAGTGTGTAATTTTTCTTCCCACTTTTTCATCATTTCTTGATGATGCTCTAAGAAGGAATGATCCTCGTGTTTTTCTACATTTTCAATTAACCATTTTAATGTTTTATCAGCATCACCAGCTAAGCCGATATCTGTCGTATAACGTTTCCCGATTTGTGCAGGGTCTGTATCAATATGAAGTGTTTTTGCTTTTTCGGGTAAGAAACCAGTGAACGGATAAGAAGTACCGACCATAATTAAAGTATCTGCATGCTTCATTGCTTCATAAGAAGGTTTCGTCCCGATTAATCCTAATCCACCGATACAAAGAGGGTGTTCATCAGGAACAATCCCTTTAGCTGGTAATGTAAGTACGATTGGAGCACCGATATGTTCTGCAAATGCAAGTAAAGACTCTCTCGCATGTTTAGCTCCTTTCCCGGCTAAAATAACAGGTTTTTTCGCTTCATTAAGTGCGAGTTTCGCTACAGCTAAATCTTCTTCTTGCGGAAATATTTCTGGTAATGTAAAGGAAGAGTTTGTAATGCGCGCACCATTTTTCACTTCAAATTTTGGAACATCATCTGGAATTGTAAGAACAGAGACACCTTTTTTTGTATATGCCATTCGAATCGCTTGATTCACTACAGCAGGTAACTGTTCAGCTGACATTATTCGTTGGTTATAAACCGCAACATCATCAAACATTCTTTCTAAGTTTACTTCTTGGAAAAAATCCGTTCCGAGTAAATCGCTTTCTACTTGTCCTGAAATTGCTAGTACAGGAGCTTGATCGAGTTTTGCATCGTATAAACCATTTAATAAATGAATCGCTCCAGGTCCTGCAATAGCCATACAAACACCAAGTTTTCCTGTTAATTTCGCATAGGCTGCCGCTGCTAACGCACCAGCTTCTTCATGGCGAACTTGAATAAATTTAATTTTCTCTTGTTTTTTTCTTAAAGCTTCAATAATAGAATTAATGGAATCTCCAGGCATACCATATATGTGTTCTACACCCCAGTCAATTAAAAGATCCACTAATGCTTCACCGGCTGTTTTTCCAAACATAATCGTTCCTCCTTATAATAGGTAGATACTATTATGTTTTGGAGAAAAAGGGAAAATATACAAATGATATAACTTATTTGTTTTAATGATGTCCAGTGAATAAAGTGAAGGCTGTTATTAGTAAAAATCCACTAATAGACCACGATAGAAACGGAAGGAAAGGTAGCTGTTTTTTTGCTTTCCAAAGCATTTCGTGAATTGTGACATAGCCAAGAGAACCAATTGCGCTTCCCATAATAAGTCCTTGTAAATGGAGAGCTTTCCCGTCCATCATAATGCCAAAAACAGTACCGGTCCCTAGGATAAGAGAAAGTAATAAAGTTGTTAATAAAAATGAAATGTATTTATGTTTTGTAAAAAGAAATGGAATAATTAAAGCTAACCCTTCTGGAATATGGTGAATGACAATCGCAAGTAAGAAAGGAATGGCAGAGTCATTATGATTTATAAAAGCTGTACCTAACGCAAACCCACTCGGCATATTATGAATGAATATAGCAAAAGAAAGAAAAAGGAAGGTTTGCCATGCTTGTTGATCTTTCTTATGTATAATCGGATGATGACAATAGTTATCTAATAAGCTCATAACTAAAATACCGATAGCTATACCGAGCATAGGCCCAATTATTTCATAGCTTGAAAATGTTTCAGGAATAATTTCAAGTGATAAAAGCCCAAGCAAAATCCCACCACATAATGCGTATAAGCGATGCATCTTTTCTTCAATTAGTTGGCGTGTTGCTACTCCAACAGCACCTCCTAATAGTAATCCACCGAACGAAAAAAACGTAACGATTATAGGAATCCATAAACGTTCCATATCATCACACTCCAATTCTATCCCCTTGTTTTCAGCTTACTAATGGGGGAAGGAGATTAGTCCAAATTATTATGACTAATTATAGAGAAAAAACTGTAAATTCATTATAAATTATATATTAAAATGAAATGGGAATGTAAGTGCAAACAAAATGGAACTTATCTGAATATGAAAATCCAAAACGATATGATATAGAAAATAAAAGTTTTTCAGATTTTCCGTTTTTACTATCATGGGCGCAAAAATTAAATATACAAAATGAATGGATTTTAGATATTGCATGTGGAACAGGGAGAGTCACTATTCCTTTTATCGAAAAAGGGTATCAAATGATTGGTATAGATATACATGAAGGAATGCTTGCTGAAGCGAAGAGTAAATCTGCGAGTTTAAAGAATATAAAGTGGTTACAGCAAGACTGCTTGCAATTGAGCGTCGAAGAAACAATTCCGTTAGCATTTATGGTAGGACATGGATTCCAACATTTTCTTACTAATACACATCAAAATCAATTATTAGCATCGATTCATAATGTAATAACTGATAATGGTATATTCATATTTGATACACGTTTTCCGTCAAAGGAAGAATTAATACAACTATCTACAGAAGAATATTGGACAACTATTACAGATGAAAAGGGAAGAAGATGTGATTTATATACTGAGATGAATTATGATTCAATTCAACAAATACAGCACTACATAACAACAAGAAGGTTTTATGAGGAGGATACGCTAGTAGAGGAACTGAAAACAACAATAGATCTTCGGTATACGTATCCGCAAGAATTAGAAAGATTACTTGTAGCGAATGGGTTTGAATTGTTACAGGTATACAATGATTGGGAGGGGAATGAGTTGCAGGAGGATTGTTATTCTATGGTGGTAGTTTGCCAGAAGAAAAGATAGGGATGTTGATTATTATTTGATAAGTGACATAAAGAAGTGTTCCTAAGAATATAACAATCGGACGCGTTTATATAGAAATGCGTCCGATTGTTATATAGTAAGTTATTAGAAAAAATGATCAAACTGTATTCACATTAACAATAGACTATGTGTCTTTGTTTTAATTGTAAGGAAGAATAAGAGGAGCTGCAGTGGAGTGCTATGGTGGGGACTGTGTATAAAGAAAATGAAGGGTAAGGTCATAATCAAATGTTGTTTACTGAGCCATTAGAGTTTTATATAATATACAAATAAACAAAACTGGATGGTTGCCAGTTTAGAGGGACATAAAAAAATGTCCTGGTATTTAGATAATGTTTATGAGTTAAATAAAGAAAAACGAATGTAATAAAAATTTACTATACTAACTTTATGGAGAGTAATGTTATGAAAGCAGAAAAAACACTTGAAACACTAGATAGGTACGCGGAGGAGTTTGATTTTCCAGTACTTGATAACTATAATTTTGACTTAGCACAATCCAGAATATCTGTTTTTCGAGAGGAAGACAAGTGGCTCATTGTATTTGAGATTGTGGGCGTTGATGCAAACCTTGAGATATCGAATAACTTCTATGTGTATAGTAATAGCATGAGACAGCAAGGATTCTTTTCATGTTTCGATGAAATCTTAACGCTTGTAAATGAAGAATATTGGTACGATGATGAAGATCATTTCCTTGTAGATCCTTTTCATATGGAGTTACTTTTGAAAGGAGAACGTATCACTTTAACACCAACTGTAGAAGAGTATAAGCGTTTAGGAATTGAAACTGATTCATTTCATCCTACCAAACTTATTCGTTTTTTAACTTCTAAATATAAGGAGAAATTCTGGGTAAATCCCTCGGACATATTAGATGAAACCAATGCAGAATTTAAACCAAATCTATTTTATCAAACAGAAGAATGGGAACATCCTGATATAAGTGATGATCAAAAACCGAGTGAGAGCATATTCTTTCAAAGTTTAGCCAAAGCGATTGAATTAAATAATGTGAATTTGATAACTGTAGGGAAAGTAAATAATGATTGGACCAAGTGGACATGGAGTGATTTTGAAAAACAAGAAGAGGATGACATTTAAATAAGAAACTGTTTTTCCCCACCTATGATACATTGAAGCATTTGTAACATTATTTTATCGGTAAAGCCATGTATGAACTTCGCTTTCACATCTAAATCATTTGAGTTGAACAATCGTATTAGTTATTACTAATATGTGTGTCAAAATATTTTTAAAAAAGATTGATAAATGTTTCTTCGCTTTATTTTTAATGTGAGAAGGAATGTAAATAATGAACAAAAAAATAATATAGTTAGTGGAAGCGAAGGAAATGTTATAGTGTTTGATGCACACATTAAGAGGTTTTATGTAACAGGAAAGAGAAGCTTTTTGTTTGAATTTCAGGGTATACAAAATGTAAACGTTGACTGGGATTTATTTCTCATGCTAACATATAGATAATTTAATCAAGGCGGTGGAAATGTATTGGACTCAGATGTTGACTCGGATAGGTGGCTAAATGACCTCGATTTTCTCAGAGTACCCCTCATCATTTTGAGAATGTAGATTTTATACAATCTCATGTCAATGTGTATGAAGTAGGTCTGGAAAGAGAAAATATATCAGGAGGTGAATCCTTTAGTTTCAAGGAAGCTAAGGGAATTAGTTGGACATATTTAATTTAATCATGGTAGTAGTTTTAATCGCATGTACTGCATTTTTCGTAGCAATTGAGTTTGCTATTGTAAAAGTAAGAGGATCAAAGATTGATCAATTTGTATTAGAAGGAAAGAAAGGTGCGCTGGCAGCTAAGAAAGTGACATCAAACTTGGATGAGTATTTGTCAGCTTGTCAATTAGGGATTACAGTTACAGCAATGGGACTCGGGGCACTAGGTGAACCAACGATTGAGAGACTTTTACATCCTTTATTTGATAAGTGGAACATCAATCCTTCCATTGCAGGTGTATTATCTTTAGGAATTGCTTTTACTATTATGACGTACTTACATGTTGTAGTTGGTGAATTAGCACCAAAAACATTCGCGATTCAAAAGGCTGAGAAGGTTACTTTATTACTTTCGGCTCCGCTTATCTGGTTCTACAAAATCATGTATCCGTTTATTCGCTTGTTAAATGGCTCTGCAAGGATGATAACAGGAATGTTCGGCTTAAAACCTGCATCAGAGCATGATGTAGCACATACAGAAGAAGAATTACGATTGATTCTTTCTGAAAGTTATGAACGTGGAGAAATTAATCAAGCTGAATACAAATATGTAAATAATATTTTTGAATTTGATAATCGTATTGCGAAAGAAATCATGGTCCCTCGTACAGAAATTATAGGGCTACATGTAGATAATTCTTTAGCAGACCATATGAAAATAATCCGTGATGAAAAGTATACACGTTACCCAGTATTTGGGGAAGATAAAGATGAAATCATTGGCATGGTGAATGTGAAAGACTTCTTTATTCGTTATATGAATAAGGAAACAAAAGAATTCAGTTCTATTCAATCGTATACGCGTCCAGTAATTGAAGTAATTGAGACCATACCAATACATAATCTTTTACTACAAATGCAAAAGAAACGTATTCCGTTGGCTGTGTTATATGATGAATACGGTGGTACGGCTGGTATTGTAACCATTGAGGATATACTGGAAGAGATTGTAGGAGAAATACGTGATGAATACGATGAAGATGAGCGTCCGCCCATCCAGCAAATGAATGAAGGACATATTGTCGTAGAAGGTAAAGTATTAATTAGCGAATTAAATGATTTACTAGGATTACATATGAATGATAGTGATGTTGACACGATTGGTGGTTGGATTCTGATGCAGAATTATGATATCCAAGAAGGGCAAACAGTAAATAGCGAAGGATATGTATTTAAAATTCTTTCTAAAGACCCTCACCAAATCAAACGTGTTGAAATACAAAAAGAAATGTTGGAAGCAGCAACTGTATAGTTGCTGCTTTTTATTCAGCTGATAACATGGTAGCCATCCTCATTAAATTCATTGATTGATCAACTCTTTACCTGTTAACACATTACCGAAATAGGGAATGATTGTTTCCTTTGCATTCCAGGTTCAACACCCCTTCGATATTGTAAAATGTATCTCATTTATACAAATTGTAATATAATTTAAATGTAAATTCGTAGCGTAAAATAGATTAAAAGTAACAAATGTTGAGAAAGGATTCCCTTGTTAAAATTAGTATTTGTATTTCACTAGATAATAAAAAATGTAGAATGATTTCATTTCTGACATTGTTATTTAATAGTAATCAAAATACAAAATAAAGAATTTTCTCGGCTGGAAATTGTTACACATTCATAAAATGGAGGCAATAGTTATGCAGCAAATTAAAAAAATAGGAAACTCATTTTGGTATATGACACCTGTTTCCGAGACTGATAGACCTATCTTAGGAATGGTAGTTGGAAAAGAAAAGACTTTGATGATAGATGCAGGTAATTCAGAAGCACATGCACAATTGTTTTTAGAAATGCTAAAAGAGCAAAATATCTCAAATCCTGATTTTGTAGCATTAACGCATTGGCACTGGGATCATATTTTTGGATTACCTGTACTACAAGGTGCATTATCTATTGCGCATTCTGAAACGAAAAGAGAGATGGAGAAACTAGTTTCTTATAAATGGACAGATGACGCGTTGGACACACGAGTAAAAGAAGGCACAGAAATTGAATTTTGTGCGGACTGTATAAAAAAAGAGTTCAGTGAACAACCAAGAAATATTCAAATTATTCCGCCGACCTTAACCTTTCAGAAGCAACTTGAATTAGACCTTGGTGATGTGACATGTGTGTTAAAGCATGTGGGCGGAGACCATTCACATGACTCTGTTGTCATTTATATTAAAGAAGAAAAGGTATTGTTTTTAGGAGATTGTATTTATGCAAATATTTTTTCTTCTAAGTGGAACTATACGACGAAGCGAACGTTTAAATTAGTAGAAGAGTTAGAGGCATTTGATGCTGAGACATATATTCTTTCCCATGGGACAGCTATAAATAGGGATGAGTTTTTACAAGAAATTCATTTGCTAAAAACAGTAGGAACTTATACGGAAACTCATAAAGGCGATGAAGAGAAGATAAAGGTAGCGTATAAGCAAGAGCTAGATAGAGAATTAAATGAAGATGAGCTAGAAACAATAGCGTATTTTGTAAATGGTTATGAAATGGTTAATCTGTAAAATACAACTCTAATCAAATTAACGCTTATTTTGATCAAATATAATATAATTGCACAAAAAGAGTATTGAAAGTTAATTCAATACTCCTTTTAATAAGTAAATATTAAGTCGCAACCAATTTGAATTTTTTTTGCAGGCTCATCATCTGAAGTTATACGACTTTATTTATTTTTCGTATAGATAGAATTTCAAGTAGAAGCTTTCTTTGCTAATTCAGTTATATAGTTGAAAAATACATCACGTTTTACATCATAAACGACATTTATAGGTCGCCCATCATCAGTTGCCACTGTACGTCCTTGACTAGGTCCGTATGTATGAACAATACTTTTAATCACTTGTACCTTTGCAAGATCAGCTTTCCCAACAAACGCAGCGGTTAATACATCCCACAAATAGTAGGTAGAGTTAGTTGAAAAGTGAACGAGAGGGGGGACCATCGCATAACATTGACCAAGGAAATCGACACCAATAAATTTACGGTCTTTTGCCCAGCGTTTGCGTACGTCTAATGTCAGCGGAACCTGATTTGTGCTTTCTAGCGTAACTAAATCAACTTTTATTTTTGCTGCCCATACACGAGCTACTGCCTCGGGATCCCAAAATGAATTCCATTCGGCTGTTCCATCGTGTTCAGGTTCATGAACATTTCCTGCAGTAAGAAATGTGCCGCCCATCCAAACGAGACGTTCAATTTTTTCTTCGATTACAGGTGCTTCATATAATGCGCGGGCAAGGTCGGTAAGAGGGCCGGTAAATAACAAAGTAGTTTTCTCCTCAGTTTTTAGGAGAGTCTCTATTAAATGATGATGTGCAGTTTTTTTTGATGCAGGTGTAACAACTTTCCCAAACTCATTTAAAATTGGTAAAGCATCTACATAAAATGCATGCATCCGCCATTCTTTTGGAAATGGGTTTTTTCCACGAGAGTTGGACGCTGCTACCTCAATATTATTTTTGCCGAAGCGATCTATAATTTTACGACTGGCAGACATTGCTGGTTCTAAATAACAATCTGCAGGAATAACTGAAACACCTGTAAGTTCTACATTTTCCATCTGGAGTAGTAAAAATAGTGATATTAAATCATCTACACCACCATCATGATTGAAGTACACTTTTTTCATCATTTTAATCTCCATTCTTTAATATTTAACCAGGAATTAAATTTTAATTGATGAAAAATCATCAATAATTTCCACAACTTCAATTCTCCCATTAATCAGTAACTCAGGAAGTTCATTTCTAACGTTTCCTTTCCAATACTCTCTAGCTTGTTCCATTTTTTGAGCGAAAGGAATACCATCTTCTTTCGGTAAAAGATTTCCGTCACCTTCAAAAGAACTACCGATCACTCGTAGTTTAACAATCTGTAAAACATCTCGATTATAAGAATCAAATAAAGCTTTCCATTTCAAAGCATCTTCATAGCTTTTGGCAGCATATAAGCAAGACAACCTTGACGGGTATTCAGGAAATTCTTGCAGCCTAACCATTTCCACAATCGTTTCTCTAACTGCTCTAATTGTTTGATCTATATAATTCAGAACTACTTTAGCATTTTCATTATTTATATGTAATTCTTCATTGATATAATGCCTTTTTAAAATTTGAATGGAGTCTTCATCATTAGAATTTAATTGTTCTCTTTCAAAAAAGAAGTGATAGAGGGTATTAGTTTGATTTTTGTCAAAGTGAATGATTTTTCCGATACTCATTGTTTTCCTTGTAACGATGTGATATGCGTAAAATTCTGCTTTATTCATGGTTATCCTCCTAGTAGTAATTATCATATAATTCAATATTAAATTTAATAATTCAACATCAAAATATATAAAACCTTTGTAAGTAAAAAGTTATAGAGTGGGAGGATTGGAGTGAAGAGTGGAAGAAATGCACGTAAACGCTTTAAAAATGTTCACAAAATGTTCACTTACGAAGGAGTTTCCAATATCGATATAATGATAAAGACTCAAAGAGAAGGGATGATGAAAATTGCCAACAACAAGAAAGGAAAACCTCCAATTTGGTATGATGATGTGCCTCGGGATGGTTATCGTTATGACGTTTTACAATTTATTAATGAATGGAGCAGGAGGGCCAATTCATATTAAGGAGATCGCATTAGAACTAATAATTGGATTTATTATTGCGCTATTAATTGAAATATGTATCGTTGGACCGTGTGCGAAAAAGATTGTATTTGCATTACCATTTGATAAATCAAAAAAAGTAAACATGATTATTGCGATGGCAACAACAATGGTAATCGGAATGGTATTCTTTATGTCATTTTACGGAATGGCTATGATGTATTTACATAATGGGTTACATGGTGACTCATTCGCTTCAATGTATTTCTCGATTTTCATTAAAAATTTCATTATGGCGTACCCACTTCAATTAATAATAATGGGACCTCTTGTACGTTTCTTATTTGGAAAGTTTGTTTTGAAGAATAAAGCTGTTAATGTAGCGTAGTTTTAATTACTAAAATATTATATATGGATGAAATGTTTTAAACACATCTCACATATTTTGAGGTGTGTTTTTTCGTGTACATTACAAATTATTTTCATATTGATGTGACATTTGTCCTTTTGTCGTTGTAGTATTGTAGCTTTTAATTAAATCATAGATAGAAGATTAGGAGATGATTTTTTTGAAAGGTATTTTACTTTCAGTTTTTGGAGGAGTATTCATTACACTTCAAGGTACGTTTAATGCGAAACTTAGTTCAGATATCGGTATATGGTCGACGAGTATTATGATGCATTTAATTGGGTTTCTTATTGCAACAACTATATTTTTGTTAAAGAAAGAAGAGAAAGTAACGGATTTGAAGGGTGTAAAAAAAGTATATTTAGCAGCTGGCGCACTTGGTGGTTGATTATTTGTGCGGAAACAATGGCGATATATTCAATGGGAGTTACATTAACAGCTGGAACACTTATGGTTGCTCAATTATTAACAGCTACTGTTATTGAAATGAAAGGATTATTTCATATAAAAAAGATACAAATGGAGAGATACCATATTGTGGGGACAATAGTAATGATTTTAGGTATTTTTGTGTTTAATATGTAAGGAAAGAAGGGACTGTAAGTGGATAATAAATCAGACTTAATTATTCAATATTTGAAAGCTTATAATATACTTGGAATTTTTTCAGGAATAAGTACTGAAAATTTTCAAGTAAATCATTTTGAAAAAGGCAAGCTTATTTGCGATAAAGATGATGAAATTCATCGTTTATATTTTGTTATTAAAGGAAAAGTAAAAGTTTACACGATTACACCAGAAGGAAAGAAACTAATCCTTCGCTTTATCAATCCATTAGCAATTGTTGGTGATATTGAATTAATACAAAATAGCAAAGCACATAATGTTGTTGAAGCTTGTTCAGATGTTGTAGCAATCTCCATTTCTAATACAGTTATTAGAAATAAGTTATTACATGATCCTATATTTATGAAGTTCTTGCTTGAAAACATTGCGAACACGTTAAAAATATCGACTCGTTTTACAGCTCTAAATTTACTTTATCCGGTAGAAGTACGTGTAGCTAGTTATTTACTTTCGATTTCAACGGATAGTAATGGGAATATGTATAAAGAGGATTTAGATTCAACTTCTGTATCAAGTATTACAGATTTTATAGGTGTAAGTTATAGGCATGTAATTCGAGTTTTACAAAAATTTTATAGTGAAAAATTAATTGAAAAAAATAATGGAGTTATTGTAATTAAAGATTTTTCTAGAATGAAGGAAGTTGCTAAAGATAATATATATGAGTAATGAAAGGGAGAGAAGGGTTATGATTGGATTTAGTTTAGCTATATTAGCTGGAATATTAATTAGCTTACAATCTGTTTTTAATACGAAAGTGAATGAAATTGTAGGACAGTGGTTAACAACTGCATGTGTTCTTGGAATAGGTCTCATAAGTTCTGTTTTATTTCATATCATTACAGAGAAAAGTATAAGCGTTAACTTTTATACTGCAAATTATTTATTTTATATAAGTGGATTGTTTGGTATCGGATTAATTATTTGTATAATGGGTGCAATAAAGAGTTTAGGTCCAGCTTATACGGTGCTCATTAGCCTTATTACTCAATTAGTTGTTGCATTATGTGTTGATACATTTGGATTGTTTGGAATGGAGAGAGTACCTATACAAATAAATAAATTAATTGGTATAGGTCTATTAATTGTAGGGGTAGGAATTTTTAAAAATCTTTTTTCGAATAAGAAATCTATTACTATAAATGAGGATAGGGCCTAAAGAATTTAAAGGAAAAAGGTGTTAATAATTAGAACATATACATTTAGGTGGTAGTAAATGAGCGATAAGGAGAGAAAATAAATGATTCAGTACATGTTGGAAGATGGTGTACATTATATTATGAGTACAGTGACATAACTAGGAGGTTTCCACTATGACAGCTTTATTTAAAGCTATGGAGTTCCAGCTGAAAACTGAACGACTTGATCTGAGTATGTGGGAGGAATCCGATTCAGTCTGGATGAGAAAATTAATTGGCGAACGTGGTGTGGATATGCCACCCCTTGACGCCGTTCGTAGCAAGCTTATCGAGATGCGTAAGAGAGCAGGCGAAAATGGCATTTCCCTTCTCACTATTCGCCGACGAGACGAAGGTGATTTCATCGGATACTGTGGCTTGATTATCGGTCGTTCCACACTTGAAGAGCCGGAGATCGCATACGAGTTGTTTCGCAGTGCTCATGGCAAAGGCTATGCGACTGAGGCAGCATCTGTTGTGCTGGACGCTGCGATTGCTACGGGGCGCCACAGACTTTGGTCGACTGTAGGCGCTTGGAATGTTGCGTCCTTCCGGGTGTTAGAAAAGATAGGATTTAAGAGGCATCACAGTACGTGGGACGAGCGCGGTGAGATTGTTTGGAACGTACGCGACCTTTAGAAATCCCGGACCTAACTCGAAACTATTGAAAAGGAGAAGGGGTCATTAGTTCGGGCAAGAATCCAGATAAAGATAAAATAACTGATTTATAATTCAAATAGTGACAAACTATAACTGAAGCATGTCCTCGAAAGCGGAGTGTTGCCTTCGCACCGAGGCTATGCCCTCCCCCAAAAACCAATCGAACGTTTCAAGTTATATATCTTTATTATACTGATTAAACTAAATATTTATTGTTTACTTATTTCATTCATTATGTAAATAAAAAAGGATAATTAGCCCTCATAATGGACTAACTATCCTATAGATTATTATATGAATTTAATAAAATCGAGGTCTTCTTTTATATATGATTAATATATAAGCTATAGATTTATCATTTTTCAAACCGTATATGAACGAACTTTAACATCTTTATTAAATTTACAATTCGCATCATAATTCGTGTACTTCCATCCCAATCTTTATTTGTAGGTATATGTTTAAAGAAAGGGGAGCAGCTTAATATTTTTATGTTAGAAGACCACTTTTCTATTGTCTTTGGATTATTTACGTAAAAATACATCATAGCGCCGTTATTACCAGATTTTTTTACAGTAGCATTCGAAAGTGTCAGTGCGAACTTTGATTCGGCATCAAAATATAACTCTCCTCCAGGAAAACGTTTTGCCATAGCGACAAATATCTCCTTCAGTTCTTCTTCTTTAAAGTAATAAAACACACCTGCTGATATAAAAAGAATACCGTCTTTTGGATCATATTTTATATCGTTGAACCAAGAAGTGTCAAAAAATGGTTTGGCAATGCTTATATTTCGTGGTGTATCTTCAATTAATGTTTTGCGGAAAGCGATCGCATCAGGCAAATCAAGGTTATACCACTGTATAGTACCGTTATCAATTCTTGAAAAAGTAGTGTCTAGTCCAGAACCGATATTTACTATAGTAGCATTCGGATGTTTTCTAATAAATTGTTTAATAGTATCGTCTATTTTTCTTGCACGGGTAATGTAAGTGATACATCCATATTCGCCAAATGTATCTGCTATTTTAGAGAAATCAAAGTCGCATTCTTTAATAATCCGAATAGCTTCCGTATCATCTAAAATATCCTTGTTTTTCTCACTACCATATGCTCGTCCCCATAGTGGAATAAGCATAGTGCCTTGAACTGATTGTAAATCTATTTCTTTAACCATGAAACGTCCTCCATTTAATAATAAAAAAATATCATATATATATGATTAGTCGTTATTTAGCATTTTTGATAGCATTTTATTTGATTTATACAGTCCATAAGTTAAATCACGTTGATCTTCTTCACTGAGTTTTTCAAGATTACTAGTGAAATTATTATAAATTTGTTTCCATCTTTCATAATGTACTTTTTCAGCTTTATCTGTTAAGGAAATTAAAACAGCTCGTTTATCTACTGTATCTTGTTTTTTTACAATGTATCCGTTTTGCTCTAAATTACGAACGGTTACACTTAATTGTTGTTTAGGTATGTTTAAATAACTAGCAATCATTTTTAAATTTACAGCGACTTTTTGCTGGGCAATATACTCAACTATGTGTTGCTCTAAATGTGTAAATTCAGTGGATTTATCTGATAATAATTTGAAAGTACCTGACATATTTAATAATAAATTCATGTATTCGTTTATTAATTCTTTATTAGTCATTATTTTTCGTGTCCTTTATCAATTTAGTAATTATTTTATTACTATTTTCACTTAAAAACAAATAATAACATTGATATTAGTAATTATTTATTTACTAATACGACGTTATTTAAGTCGTGAGAGATACAGTAGAGGAAAAGTTAAAGTTTTTTTATGAGAGGAGAATAGAAATATTATAAAATATTACTTTATATATAAAAAACTAATGAAGCTAATGTCTTTTTCAGATATTATGCTGTAAATAATTTTATGGTAAAATCTTTTACATAATGAAATAAAGGGGTAGTATTCTATGGGTTATTTCTCAAATAGTTTATTAGTTTTGTTTGTTCTTATCGTATGTAGCTGTATGATTTTCGGTTGATAATATAATGATAGATTGATATAAAAGAAGGTATCTCACAAAGATGAGATACCTTCTTTTTCTTATAATTGTAATTTAGATTCAGTATTTGGTGATGGTTGAAATGTATATATTTTATACTAACCATTAGTTGATATATTAAACAAATATTAAATAGAGAAATATATATGGTACCAATCTTATTAAGTTCCTTATGTTTTTAAAGAGAAGGAGTTTCATTTTTTCTTATTGAAGTATTGTTCTAGTCAGTTTAACGACGGTCAAAATTTTTTTGGAATAAAACAAAAAGGATGATAGGGAGTATTTACATGAAAACTATTTTAAATTACACGATTGAACCCCCTAAAGATTTCAATGAATTATTAACTATGTATGAATCTTTAGGATGGAATTCTCTTGAATTATCGGTTAATGAGTTAGAGCAAATGTGTAAACAAAGTTGGTATGTGATATATGCTTTTAAAGAGCAACAATTAATTGGGATGGGACGAGTAATATCAGATGGTGTAATAACGGGCATTATTTGCGGTGTATGTGTAATGCCAGAGTATCAGTCTATGGGCATTGGAAAGGAAATAGTGGAACGATTAATCCGGCACTGTGAACAAAAACGAGTTATTCCACAACTTATGTGTGTTGAAGATTTAAAATCTTACTATGAATCAATTGGATTTGAGGAATTTTCGATTGGTATGACGAAACATATTAAACGATAGCGGGGCTTTTTAATTTAGAATTACTTGTTTATCAGGCCAATTTTTAGATTTCAAAAATTTCGTTATAAAGGAGAATAATGTTATGGAGATTGCTAAAGGGGTAGAGATGTTACATCTTGAATTTCAAGAGTATATTATTCACCCAATTCTTTTATGGGATGATGAAATGGCAGTTTTAATAGATACTGGATTTCCTGGACAAATTGAAGATATACGAATAGAAATGGGTAAGGTTGGAGTATCGTTTGATAAACTAAAAGCCGTGATTTTGACGCATCAAGATATAGATCATATAGGTAGCCTTCCTGAACTATTACAAAACTGTGGAAGTAATATAAAAGTCTATGCTCACGATCTAGATAAGCCATATATCGAGGGGGAGTTACCTTTGTTGAAGGATGCACAAGTACAGAATCCACCAAAAGGAAAAGTGGATGATACTTTGGTTGAAGGCCAAGAACTTCCATATTGCGGTGGTATTCTTATTATTCATACCCCAGGGCACACTCCTGGTCATATTAGTTTATATTTGAGACAAAGTAAAACTCTTATCGCTGGGGATTCAATGTATAGTGTAAACGGAATTTTAGGGGGAATTCATGCCCCAACTACTTTGGATATAAAAGAAGCGCAAAATTCTTTGAAGAAGTATTTAAATCTAGAAATTGATTCTGTAGTTTGTTACCATGGTGGATTAAGTAAGGGGAATATAAATGCACAAATTCAAGAGCTATAGATAAGAATTTTTTGTTAATCAGTGCTAAAGTATAATTTAATTGCTAGTATATAAATAAAACCCTTAAATTAATAAAGAGCATGTTTGAAGGAATTTCAAATGTGCTCTTTATTAAATATAATCAATTTAATTTTGATGACTTAATCCATTCCAATAAAACGAAACGATTTCTTTTGCTAATTCATCTATATTTGCAAGAGTAGGATTGTGATTCTCATCTTTAAAATTCCCGATTGATAATAAAGCGACGAAAGCATGGGCAGCAAATTTAGGATTTCCTTTAGGAATTTCTCCAAGGAGAATTGAGTTATCTAGCGCTTTTCCCAACACTTCATACATGTTATTCTCGGCATTTTTTAATTCCTTTAATTGCTCTTCAGATAAAGAAAGTTTTGCATCTTTCATAAAATTATTCATATCAATATCCATCGTTGCGTGTAAGTATACTGTAGCAAAGTTCAATAATCTTTCTTCCAAAGTTTTATTCGTAGAGAGTATTTGATCCATATTTTCTCTTATGCGCACCATCATTTGAATCATAGTAGCGGTAAATAGATCAGCTTTTGTTGAATAGTAATAGTAGACAGTTGCTTTTGTAACCCCACATTCTTTCGCGACCTCATCCATTGAAACAACTTGATAATTTTGAGTGAGAAATAACCTAGTTGCAACTTCTAAAATGATTTCTTTTGTAGACTTTGTATTTTTATTTTGACGAGGCCTTCCGAGAGGACGTTGTTTTTGATCCAAATACATTCGCTCCTGACATTTATTATTGAGATAATTATAACATAATTTTTTAATCATTCTTGATTAATTAACCGACCAGTATATATAATTAATATTGGAGGGAAAAAGGAAGGTGGGGTTTTATGAAAAAGCACCCGTTACATATGTTAGGGAGGCTTGTAGCAGGGAAGAATACGCAATGGATAACTTTATCGGTATGGATTCTTATTACATTAGTACTTTCATTTACGTTACCACAAGTAAACAGTACGAAAGAACCGAATCCGAAAAATTTACCTGAAACAGCTATGTCACAGCAAGCTGAAGCACTTATGAAAAAAGAATTTCCTAATAATGCAGGAAACCCGTTGTTAGTTGTATGGCATCGGGATGGTGGATTAGAGTCAAAAGACTACAAATTAATACAGGACGTTTATAAAGAGTTAAAAACGGACCCTTTAAAAGAACAATCATTGTTACCACCATTTGATACAATTCCAGAGCAAGTATTATCAAAAAGTGCATCCAAAGATGGTACATCATTTGTCACACCAATATTTTTTAATAAATCTGCTGGAACGGATATATTAAAAGGTAATTTAGAAGAGTTACGAAAAATAGTGAATAGTAAAGTGGATGAAGATCCGTTCAAACAAAAAATTACCGACTCTGGTTTACATGTTCGATTATCTGGACCTGTAGGTATTCAAACGGATGCGGTAAGTTTATTTAGTCAAGCTGATGTGAAATTATTAGTTGCTACTGTACTACTAGTATTGGTTTTATTAATTTTACTGTACCGTTCACCAATTTTAGCAATTTTACCTTTACTCGTTGTTGGTTTTGCATACGGAATTATCAGTCCGACACTGGGCTTTTTAGCAGACAATGGATGGATTAAAGTAGATGCACAGGCTATATCGATTATGACTGTCTTACTGTTTGGAGCAGGAACGGACTATTGTTTATTTCTTATTTCAAGATATAAAGAGTACTTGCTAGAAGAAGAAAGTAAGTATAAAGCATTGCAACTTGCGATAAAAGCATCAGGTGGAGCAATTATAATGAGTGCACTTACTGTAGTATTAGGGTTAGGAACGTTATTACTTGCTCATTATGGAGCTTTTCATCGATTCGCAGTTCCATTTAGTGTGGCTGTTTTCATTATGGGAATCGCTGCTTTAACGATTCTTCCAGCATTATTATTAATTTTCGATAGAGTTGCATTTTTCCCGTTCATACCGAGAACAGCTGAAATGAATGAAGAGTTTGCAAGAAAGAAAAAGAAAGTAGTAAAAGTAAAAAATACTAAAGGGTTCTTTAGTAAAAAACTTGGGGATATTGTTGTACGTAAACCGTGGACAATTATTATGCTAACCGTATTTTTATTAGGAGGCTTGGCTTCATTTGTACCGCGTATTCAATACACGTACGACTTATTAGAATCATTCCCGAAAGATATGCCATCACGCGAAGGATTTACATTAATTACGGATCATTTTTCAGCTGGAGAATTAGCGCCAGTAAAGATTGTAGTTGATTCAAAGGGGAAAGATTTACCTATTAAACAAGAAATAGAGAAATTATCTTTTGTTAATAAAGTGAAAGAGCCAATGAAGGGAAAAGAAAATAATCAAATACAAATGTATGAAGTTTCTTTAGCGGAAAATCCTTACTCTATTGAAGCATTAGATCAAATCCCTAAATTGGAAAGTAGTGTAGAAAAAGTATTGAAAGATGCTGGGATTAGTAATGCTGAAAATCAATTGTGGATTGGAGGAGAAACAGCTTCATTATATGATACAAAACAAATTACTGAACGTGATGAATCGGTTATCATTCCTGTTATGATTGGTATCATAGCTTTACTTTTACTCGTTTACTTACGTTCTATCGTTGCGATGATTTACTTAATTGTAACTGTCGTTTTATCATTCTTCTCTGCATTAGGAGCGGGGTGGATATTACTTCATTTCGGAATGGGAACTCCGGCGATACAAGGGGCAATCCCGTTATATGCATTCGTATTTTTAGTTGCTTTAGGTGAAGATTATAATATCTTTATGGTTTCAGAAATATGGAAAAACAGAAAGAAACAAAATCACTTGGATGCAGTAAAAAATGGTGTTATACAAACAGGTAGTGTAATTACATCCGCAGGTTTAATTTTAGCAGGAACATTTGCAGTATTAGGTACATTGCCAATTCAAGTTCTTGTTCAATTCGGTATTGTGACAGCAATCGGTGTATTGCTAGATACATTTATTGTAAGACCACTGCTTGTACCTGCGATTACAGTTGTTTTAGGCCGCTTTGCTTTTTGGCCAGGGAAACTTTCTAAAAAGAGAGAAGAAGTACAAAAATTGGATATATAATAGAGAAGAGCCAAGGATATTTTCCTTGGCTCTTTTCTATGTAGTTCATTAATTTTTTGAAGTCAAATCATCAGTTACAACGTGATCAGCATCTTCAATGGTTGTTTCGGGCATTCCATATAAGCCGTTCATTGCTTGCTCTTCGATGTTAAGATTTGCAGTATTATTATTTTGAATAGATGTAGTGTTTTCGATAACATTTTCTTTTTTATTTACATTTTTGTCATTCATGTTTGAATCCTCCAAACGTCATTTGATTTATTAATAGTATGTGGATGGATTTCCAGAAATATGTGAACGAATTTCTGCAGATGTTATATAGTTAAATAAAAAGCTTAGTATTAAATTTAAACTGTAAGGAGTGAACAAGTGTGGTGAAAACAAGAAAGTTAGCCTTCTAAAATAAAAATAAAATTTTAGGAGGCTATTAAAATGAAGTTTCATGTAATTGACAGAGAAAATTGGAATAGAGAGCAGTATTTTGAACATTATTTAAAATTAAAGTGTTCGTTTAGTATGACAGCGAATGTTGATATTACGATGATGCTAGAGGAAATACATCAAAAGGAAATTAAATTTTATCCGACTTTTATTTATGTAATTTCTAGAGTGATAAATAAACATACAGAATTTCGAACATGTTTTAATGATGAAGGAGTTTTAGGGTATTGGGAGGAAATGATACCTAGTTATACAATCTTTCATAAAGATGATAAATCTTTTTCAAGTATATGGACGGATTATTCTAGCGATTTCCACATTTTCTATAAAAACTATGAAGAGGATATGAGATGTTATGCTAATGTTCATGGTTTCTTTACGAAAGAAAATATTCCGCCAAATATTTTTCCGATTTCTGGTATACCCTGGACTAGTTTTACAGGATTTAATTTAAATATTAATAATGATGGTGATTTTTTATTACCAATTATTACTTGTGGGAAATATTTCAATGATGGAAGCAGGGTTATGCTACCTGTTTCATTGCAAGTACATCATGCGGTTTGTGATGGATATCATGCGAGTCGATTTATAGAGGATTTACAGGAGCTAGCTAATACTTGTAACGAGTGGCTTAAGTAATATCTAATTATTAATTATATAAAATTGAAAATGAATAAGCGTTAAAATAAAAAGAAGAGAACATATGTATATTACATGTTCTCTTCTTTTTATTCATTCATACTAAGTAACAGTGGAAAATATAGGTTGATTTGTAGTTTAATAGTGAATAGAGTGATTAGTTCTAAATTTCTTTATTTTATAATTATTTAAGGGTTCAAATGTTTTAATAGGGGGAAGGTAAAGTGAAATTCATACGTATTGAAAAAGATGAAATCCTAATTAATAATATGGCAAAATTGTATTGTAAAGCATTTGAGAAAACAATTTTTACTGAAATGATTGAGAGAATAAAAAGACATATAGAATATGCAGATTTTAAAGGTATAGTAGCAATAAATGATGAAAATGAGGTAGTTGGTTTTACTTATGGTTATCGCTCATTAGAAGGGCAGTACTATAATCAATTAATGAGAGAAGCGTTAAATCTAGAACAAGCAGACGAATGGTTACAAGATTGTTTTGAATTTGTAGAGTTAGCAGTTCACCCACAATATCGAAATGAAGGTCTTGGAATGAAATTACATAATGAATTATTAGAAGGGATTTCAAATAGAACGAGTATTTTAACAACACAAATAAACAATGAAAAAGCGCGTTCTTTATATAAAAGATTGGATTGGGTGGATGTATTAGAGCCATTTCACCCAAGTAAAAGTGATGCCCCATATGTAATAATGGGAAAAATATTAAAGATAAAAGTAAATTAATAACTATATCGTTCACAAAAGTTATCGGTTTATAACAATGAAGGGGAAAACAAAAATGACAATAATATCTATAGAAAAAGCTACAATTTTAGATGCTGAAAAGTTAACAGAAATAATGAAAAGAACATTTGATGAAGAAGCAAAGCGATGGTTATACGGCCAAGGTGATGTAATTGATTATAACATTCAACCGCCAGGATATTCTTCAGTTGAAATGATGAAATATTCAATTGAAGAATTGGATACTTACAAAGTGATAATGGATGAAAAAGTAATCGGGGGAATTATAGTTACGATCTCTGGTAAATCGTACGGAAGAACTGATCGTATTTTTGTAGAGCCTTTTCTTCAAGGAAAAGGAATTGGATCGCGGGTTATTAAGTTAATAGAAGAAAAATTTCCGAACATAAGGATTTGGGATCTTGAAACATCTAGTAGACAAATTAGTAATCATCATTTTTATAAAAAAATGGGCTATGAAATAATTTTTAAATCTGAAGATGAGTATTGCTATGTAAAAAGAAAAAATGTAGATGCAGTTGGAGAGAACCTAATTAAAAATAAAGATATGAAAAATGGTCAATACGAAAACTGTAATTTGGTTAATACAGAATATTATCAAGTAAATTTAAAAAATAGTGCATTTGTTGGTAGTAATATAATGCATATGAATATGAGTAATTGTAATATAAGTCAATCAACCTTTAGAAATATTAATTTTAGAAATTCCTCATATGCAGATTTAAATATTTCTGGCAGTAAATTTAATTTTGTGACTTTAGGTGGAGTTCAATTTAGAGATACAAGCCTTGGAGAGGATAAAGATCCTATTTCATTTGATAGATGTGATTTGGAAAGTACTACAATACGTAGTAGTAATCTGAAAAATATTGAAATAGAAAATTGTGATATTACCGGTATGAAAATAAATGGTATTTCAGTAGAAGAACTGCTTGAGTTGTATAATAGGGTGAAAAATTAAATAAAAAATCACTTAGCATATTCTAAGTGATTTTTTCATTTTGAACGAGAGGGAATATAAGAGATGATGTTCAAAAAGCGAATATTATATCGAAATAATTATATAAAAATAACACAAAGAAATAAGGGTTGGCAGGATTTTAATATGAGATATTAGAATATGAATATTTGAATGGAGGGGAGAAAGATGGAGATTAACGTTAGAGCAGTAGAAATACAAGATGCTAGAGCAATTCATCGTATATGCATACAAGATGATGTTTTACCTTATATGGTTTTCTTACCTAGTATGCGTGTAGATGCAATGGAGAATAGAATTCGAAATTTAGCACAGAATCAATTTGAATTTGTAGCAGAATATGATGGAGAAGTTGTTGGATTTGTCGGTTTAACCCAAAGTCCAGGGCGAAGATCTCACTTGGGTGATTTATTCATCGGAGTAGATAGTGAGTATCACAATAAAGGAATTGGAAAAGCACTTCTTACAAAAATGCTTGATTTAGCTGATAATTGGCTAATGTTAGAACGAGTGGAACTTGGTGTATTAGAAACGAATCCTAGAGCCAAAGTATTATATGAAAAATTTGGATTTATCGAAGAGGGTGTAAAGGTTGGGAATTTGAAGGCTCATGGGAATTTTGTTAACGAAATCATGATGAGTCGTTTTAGACCAAATGGTTTGATTGTACATAATAAATAGGTGAGAACTTAAAAGAAAGTTGTACACGTTAAAAGAAAGTAGTACAATTCAAAATAAAATTATACAATTCAAAACAAAGTTGTAGACTTATTGTGAAGTTAAGAGAAAATAATACATAATAAAAAGCATGATATATAATAAAATGTACCCTATAGAATAGACACTGAAAAAAAGTCTATTCTATAGGGTATTTCTTGTATAATGAGAGAAAATTGGAATCGGAGA